>JAPOVF010000037.1 GCA_026708285.1 Acidobacteriota bacterium | reverse complement strand
CTCGTCCAGCAGGTGGGTCGAGAACTGCTTCGAGGCGAAGGACTTGATCGACATGGATGCTCCCGGTCCCGTAGAGCGTCAAGCGCCGACGCGAAGAACCGGCGCGTCGTACTGTTCGAGGATCCTGTCGGCGGTAATCAGCGTCAGGCCCTCGATTCGGGCCTGGGCCACGAGGATGCGGTCGAACGGGTCCCTGTGGTGCATTGGAAGCGCGGCTACCGCCAAGGCATGAGCTGGCGTGATGGGCAGAGCTCTCACCTGGTTCAGACGCATTCGCTCCGGCACGTACTCAGCCGGCGGTTCTGGCAGAGGTAGCCTTCCGATTGCGTACTTGATGGCGATCTCCCATGCGCTGGCGGCAGACAGGAACTTCGACGACGCGGACGACTCCAAGGCAGCCAGGAGGTGGGCGTCGAAGCGCTCCGGCTCGGTTTGCATCCAGAGCCAGCAGTGTGTGTCGAGGAGGTAGTTCACTGGCGACCTGGCGGCGCCTTAGCTCCGGCCTTCGAACGCGCGCAGCAGATCCTCATCGAGAGGGGCGTCGAAGTCGTCCGGCACGACGAACCGACCCTTGTCGATGCCGAAGATCGGCCGCTCCTCCGCCATGCTGACGAGCTTCGCGACCGGTTGACCGGAGCGCGTGATCACAACGTCCTGGCCGGCAGCTACTTCCCGCAGGAGCCGCGAGAGGTGCGTCTTCGCTGCGTGTACGGTCACCTGCTTCATGACGAGGGAAGATAGACTAAGTCCATGACTAAGTCAATCGGTAGCCTTCTGCTTGTCGCCGCAGCGTCGATCGCCGGCATCGCCGCCACGCCCGTCCAAGCCCAGCCCGGTCCCGGCACAACCTTCCGCGACTGCGACGTATGCCCCGAGATGGTCGTCGTGCCGGCCGGTTCCTTCGTCATGGGCTCGCCGACGGACGAGCCGGGCCGCTACGACGACGAAGGCCCGGCGCACGAGGTGACGATCGCCGAGCCCTTCGCGATCGGCGTCCTCGAGGTGACGTTCGAAGAGTGGGACGCCTGCGTGGCGGCCGGCGGCTGCGAGGGCTACGAGGCGGGCGACGAGGGCCGTGGCCGCGGCGCCCGTCCCGTGCTCAACGCGAACTGGGACAACGCCCGGGCCTACGTGTTCTGGCTGACCGCGGTAACCGGTAAGGCCTACCGCCTGCCCAGCGAGGCCGAGTGGGAGTACGCCGCCCGTGCCGGGACCTCGACCCGCTATAGCTGGGGCGACGAACCGAGCGCCGCGCACGCCAACGGCGAGCAGGACCACGGCTGGCCGGATGACGGCCACCGCTACACGGCGCCGACCGGGTCGTTCGCGCCGAACCCGTTCGGGCTCCATGACGTCCACGGCAACGTCTGGGAGTGGACGGCCGACTGCTGGAACGACAGCTACGAGGGCGCCCCGACGGATGGCAGCGCCTGGCTCGACGGCGACTGCGTGGGTCGCGTGACCCGCGGCGGCGCCTACAACGGCGGCGCCGCCTACCTGCGCTCGGCGATGCGGCTCAAGATCTACTCGCAGTTCCGCAGCTACTTCATCGGCTTCCGGGTCGCGAGATCGCTGGCTCCCTGAATCCGCGGCTTCAAGTACGCCACCCAGTATCCAACCCATTGGATCCCAGCGCCTTGGGATCATTCGGGCGGCCGCCGTGTGCTACTTTGATGGAACAGCGTTAGACGTTACGGGGGATTGCGCCATGAGACAGAAGTTCGCGGTTCGCTTGACGTACACCGGTGTCGCGGCCCTGGCTGTCCTCGTCTGTGCTGGCGCCGCGCTGGCGCAGGCCGGCCCGTCCGTCCAGGGCACGATCACGGAGACGGAATCCGGCGCCCTGCTGCCTGGCGCCGAGGTGGCGCTCGAAGGCACCCAGTTCCGCACCCGTTCGGGCAGCGACGGCCGCTACCGGCTCGACGGCGTGCCGGCCGGCGACTACACGCTCGTCGTGACCTACGTCGGCTTCGAGGACTTCGAGACCAGCGTCACCGTCGCGGCCGGGGAAACGGCCAGCCTGCCGATCGAACTCGAAGCGCGCTATGAGTTCGAAGACGAGATCGTCGTCCAGGCGGTCCGCTTCGGGCAGAGCAAGGCGCTCAACGAGCAGAAAGAGGCCGTCAACATCAAGAACGTCCTCTCCGAGGAGCAGATCCAGAGCTTCCCCGACCTGAATACCGCGGAAGTGCTGCAGCGCGTCGCCGGCATCGGCATTCAGCGCTCCACCGGCGAAGGCCGGTTCGTCTCGATGCGCGGCACGCCGTCGGCGATGACCAACGTGACGGTCAACGGCCACCAGGTCGGCTACTCGAACTCGGAGAACCGGATGGTTGAGCTCGACGTCATCTCGGCGGCGCAGCTCTCCGGCATCGAGGTGACCAAGGTGCTGACCCCGGACATGGACGCCGACTCGATCGGCGGCTCGATCAACCTCAAGACGCGGAGCGCGTTCGACCAGCCGGACGGCGTGACGAACTTCACGCTCGGCGTGGGCGACAACTCGATCGCCGACGGCACGCACTCCCGCTCGTCGTTCAACTACTCGACCGTGGCGGGCGCGAACCGGAACCTCGGGTTTTCGATCGGCGTCAACTTCGCCAGCACGGCGGCCGAGCGCCACAACAACGAGCAACGGTGGGGAGACCGGGAGACCGTCGGCGGGGCCGATCTTCCGCTCGCGCTCAGGAACTCGGAGGTCCAGTTCTCGGCCAACAACCGCGACCGCTACGGCGCGAACGCTCGCCTCGAGGTCCGGATCGACGACGACAACAAGCTCGACTTCGCGGTCGTCCAGAACTACCGCGAGGACGACCAGAACCGGCAGATCACGCGGATCCGCTGGGACCGGGGCGACTACATCAGCGCCACGGAGGTCGAGGGACTGCGGCTCGTCAAGTCGCTGCACGACCGGCTCGAAGAGCAGGAGAGCACGACCTACAGCGTCGCCGGCGAGCACCGCCTGGGCCTCACCCTGCTCGATTTCAGCCTGTCGACGAGTTCCGCCTTCACCAAGAAGCCGGACGGCCAGTTGAGGCCCGAGTTCCAGGCCCGCGGCTACGACCTGGACATCATCGACGTCGGCGGCAAGGCCCCGCGGTGGGATCCGGCCAGGATGGACATCCACGCCAGCGACGCGTTCGAGTTCGACATCGTCGACGAGAAGTTCGAGAACACGACGAGCACGATCGACTCGGCCACCCTCGACATCACCAGGCCGCTGCTGTGGGCCAGCGATAGCGGCGAGCTCAAGATGGGCATCAAGCTCCGCGCGCTGAACAAGGAACGCGCCGACCTGCGCTCGCGGTGGAGATGGCGGGGCGACGACCTGTACCTGAGCCAGTTCGAGGGCGCGGGCAGCACGATCACCGAGGGCGGTTACAACATCGGCCGCGTCTACAACCGCGAGGCCTTCCGCTCCTTCTTCTACGGCAACCAGGGTCCGGGAGCATTCGAGGAGGAGGTCCGCAACGACGTCAACCTGGGCGAGCCGTACAACGCCGAGGAGGACGTCACCAGCGTCTACGCGATGAGCACCCAGGAGTATGGACGGCTGACCATGCTGATGGGTCTTCGCGCCGAGTTCAACAAGCTCGACTACACGGGCGCGAACCTCGTGGTCAACGACGACGACGTGATCAGCAACACGCAGGAGAACGTGGCGCGGTCCTACGACTTCGTCTACCCCAACCTGCAGTTCCGCTACCGCATCGATCCGGAGACCAACCTGAGAGCCGCCTACACGCGCAGCATGGCCCGGCCCAACTTCTGGGATTCCATGCCGTACTCGTACACCCACACGGACGACGAGGAGATCGTGCGCGGCAATCCGTACCTGGATCCCGCCGTGTCGGACAACCTGGACTTCCTCGTCGAGCACTTCCTGCCCAACGTCGGCATCATCTCCGGCGGGGTGTTCTACAAGAACATCTACGACTTCAACTTCGTCACCGCGACGAGACAGCGCGGCGGCGAGTTCGACGGCTTCGACGTGGAGCAAGCGGTCAACGGCGGCAACGCGGAGCTGATGGGCATCGAGGTCGCCTGGGAGCAGCAGTGGAACTCGGGCTTCGGCATCTACGCCAACTACACGTACACCGACGTGATGAGCATCGACCTGGGCGCGCAGACCGACCGGGACGACATCGACGTGCTGCCGGAGCAGAGGGAGCGCCTGGGCAACCTGGCCCTCATCTACGAGAAGAACCGGGTCCTCACCCGGCTCGCCCTCAACATGAACGGCAGGTGGATGACCGAGGTCGGCGAGTCGGCCGACTACGACGAGTGGAACGACTCGGCGATGTACCTCGACTACTCGTTCACCTACCTCTTCGACAACGGCCTCGAGTTGTTCCTCCAGGCCAACAACCTGACCGAAGAGGTGGTCTACCTGTACCTCGGCGTCGGCAGCCGGTCCTCCGAGCACAACATCACCGGCCGGACGTTCAACGCCGGGATGAGGTGGTCGTTCTAGGGGCCTGCGCAGCAGAAACTGGGTGCGCCGGCCTTCTGGCCGGCCGGTACCGCGGGTCTTCTGACCCGCGGAGAAGCAGGGCCGCGGAGCGGCGAGCGCGAGTCCTTTCGGCCGCTAGCCCATGAACCCCCCCTCCCTCCACATCCTCGACTACCTGATCATCGGGGCGAGCCTCGTCCTGTCGGTCGGGGTCGGCGTCCGCTTCGCGAAGGCGCAGTCGACGACCGCCAAGTACTTCGCGGCCGGTCGCAACGTGCCGGTGTGGGCGATCGGCCTGTCGATCTTCGCGACGCTGATCAGCAGCATCACGTTCCTGGCCTACCCGGGCGACGGCTTCGCCGGCAACTGGGTGCGCCTGGTGCAGGGGCTGATGGTGCCGATCGTCGTGCTGCTCGGCATCGGTTTCATCGTGCCGATGTACCGCAAGGTCATCGGCCTCAGCGCCTACGAGTACTTCGAGCGGCGGTTCGGTTACCTCGCCCGGCTCTACGCTTCGCTGGCGTTCGTGCTGGCCCAGTTCGCCGGCATGGGCTCGGTGTTCTTCCTGCTCGCGCTCGCGGTCTCGAGCATGACCGGCATCGGCGTCGTGACGGTGGTCCTGGTTCTCGGCCTGGTGGTGACCGTCGTCACCCTCCTGGGCGGCATGGAGGCGGTCATCTGGCTCGACGTGATCCAGGGGCTGCTGCTCATCCTGGGCGGGCTCGTCACCCTGCTCGTCATCGCGGTCAAGATCGACGGCGGCCTGGGCCAGGTGTTCACGGTCGCGGCCGCCGGGAACAAGGTGAGCCTCGGCTCGTTCGACTGGAACCTGGTCGAGCTGACCTTCTGGGTGATGGCGATCAACGGCATCTTCTACGCCGTCCAGAAGTACGGCACCGACCAGACGATGGTGCAGCGCTACCTGACCGCCAGGTCGGACAAGGAGGCGATCCGGGCCTCGATCGGCGGCGTGCTGATGGTCGTGCCGGTGTGGGTGCTGTTCATGTTCATCGGCACCGCGCTCTACGCCTTCTACCAGGGCAGCCAGGCCACCGCGTCGCTGCCGGACGGCCTGCGCGCCGACGCCGTGTTCCCGCACTTCATCTTGAACGAGATGCCCGTGGGCGTCATCGGGCTGATCATCGCGGCGCTGCTGGCCGCCGCGATCTCGTCGCTCGACTCGGACCTCAACTGCCTGGCGGCCGTCGCCGTCGACGACTACTACAAGAAGCTGCGGCCGCGGAGCAGCGAGCTGCAGCGGGTGCGCGTGGGGAAGATCGTCGTCACGCTGTCGGGCCTCGGCTCGATCGTCGTCGCACTGATCTACGTCGCCGCCGGCGACGCGGGCGTGCTGGCGACCGTGTTCGCGCTCTACGCGATCTTCTCGGGCGGCATCGCGGGGATGTTCCTGCTCGGCATCTTCGTGCCCCGCGTGAACAAGGAGGGCCTCTACGTCGGCATCGGCGTCTGCGTGCTGTTCACCGCCGCGGCCCTGCTCACCTCGACCGAGTTCAGCCTCGGCGGCGAACCGCGCATCTGGCTCGATCTGGGCCCGCTCAACTACACGCAGCACAACTACATGCTCGGCGTGTACAGCCACATCGTGCTGTTCGGCGTCGCCTGGGCGGCGAGTTACTTCTTCCCCGCGCGGGACGTGGACAGGAACCTGACCTATGCTGGTTGGAAGGATCGAAAGCGAAGCGAGGCTTGAGGAGGTGGCAAAGCGATGACTCATCAATGGCGTAGAGAACCCCGCCGCCTGCACCGACCGTTCTCTGGGTGCGCGGACCTTCTGGTCCGCTTGCCGCCGAAGGCGGCTTCAGAATCGCCGCCGGCGAAGCCGGCGACCGCATTCTTCGGGCTACGCCGCTCCGCGGCTTCGCCCGAGAGCGGACCAGAAGGTCCGCGCACCCAGAGAACGGGCGTCGGCGTGGCCCGTTTCTCTACTGCAGTCGTAGCTGCCTTCCTCCTGGCCGCATGCACCGCGCCCGACTCCGCACCGCCGACCCCCGCCACCTCGACGGCAGCCGACGCCTCCACCACCCCCGACACTCCCTGGAACGTCGTCCTCTTCCTCGCCGACGACCTCGCTTGGAACCAGGTCGGCTACCACGGCACGACCTTCTACGAGACCCCGACCATCGACGCCGTCGCCGCCGCCGGCATGACCTTCTCCAACGCCTACTCGGCCAACCCCGTCTGCTCGCCCACCCGCGCCAGCCTGATGACCGGCAAGAACCCGGCGCGGCTCCAGATCACCGACTACATCCCCGGCAGCCCGTACCCGTACGCGCGCCTCCTGCGCCCAGCCGAGGTTCCGGGCCTGCCGCTCGAAGAGGTGACGATCGCCGAGCTCTTCAAGTCCCAGGGCTACGCCACCGGCCACTTCGGCAAATGGCACCTCAACGTCGACAAGGAGTACGTGCCCGGCCGGCCGATGGACCCGGCGTCCCAGGGCTTCGACGACGTCCTGACCACCGTCAAGCCCGAGTACGAGGACGACCCGCTCGCCGACTCCCACCACGCCCGCGAGATCACCGAGCGGTCGCTCGCCTTCCTCGACGCGAACCGGGACAACCCGTTCTTCCTCTACGTCACCCACCACGTCGTCCACCGACCGCTGCTCGAGGACCCGAAGCTGATCGCCAAGTACGAGGCGAAGCCCGGCGCCGACGACCCGGTCAACAACCCGGTCATGGGCGCGATGATCGAGACGATGGACGCCGGCTTCGGCCAGATCCTCGACCGCATCGAGGAGCACGGGCTGACCGAGCGCACGATCGTCATCTTCTACTCCGACAACGGCGGCTTCGAGCAGCTCCAGGCGCAGGACCCGTTCCGCGGCGGCAAGGCGATGATCTGGGAAGGCGGCATCCGCGTGCCGCTGGCCGTCAAGTGGCCGGGCGTCGTCGAACCCGGCAGCGCCAGCGACGAACTGGTCATCTCGGACGACTTCTTCCCGACGATCGCCGACATCCTCGGCGTCGACGAACTTCCCGCCGACATCGACGGCCTTAGCCTGCTGCCGGTGCTCGACGGAAGCGGCTCGCTCGACCGCGACACGCTCTACTTCCACTACCCGCACTACCACCACCTGGGCTACAAGCCGGCCGGCGCCATCCGCCAGGGCGACTACAAGCTGATCGAGTGGTTCGAGGGCACGATCGGCGGCGTCGGGCAGGGCACCGGGGAAGTGAGACTGGGGCCTGCCCCCCGCAACCGCGAGCATGGCCGGGTGTTCAGCCTCTTCAACCTGAAGGACGACCCGGGCGAGACCAGGGACATCGCCGGGAAGCACCCCGAACGGGTCATGCGCATGTGGGCGGAACTCATCGCCTGGCGGCACCGCGTCGGCGCCGGCGAGATGACCGTCAACCCCGGCTACGAGAAAGCCCGCCACGACTGGCGCTTCGTCGACGAACACGGAGGCGACGCCAGATGAAACCACTGGGTGCGCCGGCCTTCCGGCCGGCAGTAGGCGCGATGCCGCGACGCGGCGAGCGCGAGCCAACGAAACCATGACCACCCTCAACCGCCGCGACGCCCTCCTCGCCGCCCTTGGCCTCGCCGCCGGCGCCGCCGCCCGTGCCCTGCCCGCTCAACAACCCGGCCCCCTCGAACGCACCTTCGAAGACGCCAAACCCCTCAACCTCCGCATCACCGACCTCAAGACCTTCCTGGTCGACGCCGGCAACGACGAGAACTTCGTCTTCGTCAAGCTCTACACGAACCAAGGGATCACCGGCCTCGGCGAAGGCACCCTCGCCAACAAGGGCGAAGTCGTCGCCGCCGCCATCGAGAACCACAAGCGCTACCTCGTCGGCAAGGACCCGACCGAGATCGAGCGCCATTGGCGCGGCATGTTCATCGGCCCGCGGTACCGCGGCGGCCCGGTGCTCATGTCGGCCCTCTCCGCGGTCGAGATCGCCATGTGGGACATCCTCGGCCAGGCCCTCGGCCAGCCGATCTGGCAGCTCCTCGGCGGCAAGGCCCGCGACAAGGTGCGGCTCTACTGCCACGAGGGCTACCTCGAACGGATCAGCCACCGCCAGAAGCGCCGCGCCGCCGACTACGAGGAGGAGCTCGACCTCTGGCGCCAGAAGAAGGAAGACGGCTGGACCTGCGTCAAGGGCGGCTTCTATCCGGGCGGCCGGCCGATCAACCACCGCGTGTCGATCCGCCGCGGCGTCGAGCACCTCGCCCGGGTGCGCGAGATCGTCGGGCCGGATTTCGACATCATCGTCGAGGCGCACGGCAAGCCGACGCCGCTCTCCGCCGTCGAGTTCTGCAACCGGGTGGAGGAGTACCGGCCGTTCTGGGTGGAGGAGGTCACCCAGCTCGAGAACGAGGTGATCGAGGAGGTCCGCCAGATCCGCGCCCAGACCCGCGTGCCGCTGGCGACCGGCGAGCGCCTCACCTCGCGCTACCACTTCGCGCCGCTGTGCTCGGAGCGGCTCGTGGACGTCATCATGCCGGACGTCGTCCACGTCGGCGGCATCTCCGAGCTGCGCAAAATCGCGATCATGGCCGAGGGCTTCCGCGTCGACGTGTCGCCGCACAACCCGCAGAGCGAGGTCAGCACGCTCGCCTCCCTGCACGTCTGCGCCTGCACCCCGAACTGCACGATCCTCGAGATCGGCAGCGGCCAGGACCCGTTCTGGCAGGACCTCTTCCACGGCGGCCACTTCTCCTACGAACGCGGCTTCGCCAAGCTCCCCAGCCGCCCCGGCCTCGGCATCGACCTCGACGAGGAAGTCGCCGCGAAGTTCCCGTACGAGCCGAAGAACTGGAGCACCCTGACGACGGAAGATGGCGCGTTCGTGGATCGATAACACTGGGTGCGCCGGCCTTCTGGCCGGCATGAGGGGCGATGCCGCGAAGCGGCGAGCCCGAATCACTGGGTGCGCCGGCCTTCTGGCCGGCACCAGGCGCGACGCCGCGAAGCGGCGAGCCCGAGTCGCATGCACCGCACTACTGGCCGCCGTCGCCCTAGCCTGCACCCCCACCCCCGACCGCACCACCGAACTAGCCGCCCGCGAAGCCGGCAACCCCGGCGGCGAGAACTACGGCGAGTTCGGCCCGCCCGACGCCTACGAAGGCGACTCCCCGCACCCGTTCTACGGCGCCGAGAACGAGTGGAGCCGCCGCATGTTCGACGAGCGCTCCGCCGACCTCTACTACAAGCGCCGCGGCCAGCGGCAACTTCTCGAGATCCTCGACGGCAACCCAACCCGCGCCATCGAACTGGCCGACGCCCGACTCGCCGACGACCCCGCCGATGCTGAATCGCACTTCATCCGCGCCGTCGCCCTGACCCAACGCGACCAGATCGACGAAGCCGAAGCTGCCATGCAGGCGGCCCTCGACGCCGGCATGCCCTTCGGCCGCTTCCAGGCCGGCCCGCGCGACCTGCTCGCCTCGCTCGCCGCGACCGCGACCTTCGCGCTCCACGCGGCGAGCCCGAACAACGAGATCGTCCACGGCCCCATGCTGGGCGCTGTGACGGACACCAGCGCCGGCGTCTGGGTCCGCACCGCGGAGCCGACCGGGTTCGAAGTCGTCGCCACAGCCGACGGCGAACGCCACACCGCCTCCGGCACGACGACCGCCGATCAGGACTACACCGGCACGGCCACCCTCGCCGGTCTCTCGCCGGACACCACCTACAGCTACCAGCTCCTCGTCGACGCCGGCACGCCACCAGCGCCCCAGCCGCAGTCCCAGTCACCCACCTACACCCTCCGCACCTCCCCACCCCCAGGCGCTCCCGGCACCGTCACCATCGCCTTCGGCGGCTGCGCCGGCTACACGCCCGCCAACGAACGCATGTGGGACACGATCGCCGCCCACTCCCCGCAGGCGCTGCTCCTCCTCGGCGACAATGTCTACGTCGACCTGCCGGAGCAGCCCGGCCCGTTCCACGACTACACCTACTACCAGCGCCAGTCGCGCCCCGAGTTCCGGCGCCTAGTGAGCGCGACTCCGGTCTACGCCGTCTGGGACGACCACGACGCTGCCGTCGACGACATCTGGCTCGGGCCCTACGTCGACCGCCCGGCCTGGAAGCAGCCGATGGTCGAGCACTTCCGCCGCAACTGGAACAACCCGGGCCACGGCTCGGAGTCGCACCCCGGCGTCTGGTTCCGGTTCTCGCTCGGGGACGTCGACTTCTTCCTGCTCGACGGCCGCACCTACCGGACGAACCCCTTCGTCGAAGAGCGCACCATGCTGGGCCCGGTGCAGAAGGAGTGGCTGCTCGACGGGCTACGGGCTTCCGAGGCCACCTTCAAGGTGATCGCCAGCCCGGTCGCCTGGGCGGACGGCGCCAAGCCCGGGAGCCGCGATACGTGGTCGGGCTTCCCGGAGGAGCGTGAGGAGATCTTCCGCTTCGTTGAGGAGAACGGCGTCACCGGCGTGGTGCTGCTGTCGTCGGACCGGCACCGTTCCGAAGCGTGGGCGATCGAGCGTGAGAGCGGTTACGCGTTTCATGATCTCCTGAGCGGGCAGTTGACGAACATTCATACGCACCCGGTGGAACCGGGTGCGCTGTTCAGTTACAACCTGAAGGACTCGTTTGGTTTGCTGACGTTTGAGACCGCGGGGGAGGAGCCGCGGGTGACGTACGAGATCTACTCGATTGATGATGAGTTGATTGAGACTCTGGTCATTTCGCACTCCGACCTGGCCGCTGCGAAGGAGTCAGTGTAGAGATGAGACGTCATCTCCGGCACGTCGTCCCCCACTGGGTGCGCCGGCCTTCTGGCCGGCTTGCCGCCGAAGGCGGCATCAGAATCGCCGCCGGCGAAGCCGGCGACCGTTTTCTGCAGGCTACGCCGCTCCGCGGCTTCGCCCGCAAGCCGGCCAGAAGGCCGGCGCACCCAGTGTGGGGCCTCGTCGTCCTCACCCTCGTCGGCCTGGCCGCGTGCACCGGATCCCCAGACACCACCACCTCCACCTCCATCTCCGCAACCCAAACGACCGCCCTCTGGCTCTTCGACGAACCGGCCGGCCTCTACCCGAGCCACACGCTCGACGACATGTCCGACAACGACATGGTCCTCACCCTCGGTCTCGGCGCCCAGGTCGCGCCAGGCCGCTACGGCAACGCCCTCCTCCTCGCCCCGCTCGACCCGCCCCTCGTCGTGCCGCCAGCCGAAGAGAAGCCCGTCGAGTTCGGGATGACCCGCCTGCCGACGCCCGAAGGCCGCACCGTCGAGCCGCTGAGCTGGTTCACGGCTCACTTCGCCGCGCTGATGACCTCCGGCGAGAACCACCTGCGCAAACAGGTCGGCCACAAGAACCCCACCACCAGCGCACTCAACCTCGGCGACTTCGACTGGACTGTCGAGTTCTGGCACTCCCTGGGCGATGCGCTGCCCGACGGCGACGCCGTCGTCTTCGAGATCGGCACCGGCCCCCGCGGCGAGAACGACATCGTCACCCAACTCTCCTGGTCCGGCGACCGCTCCCACTTCGTCCTCGTCAACCAACCCGCCGCCACCGCCGTCGACATCCCGACCGCCGCCACCGAGGCCGTCGCCGCCGCGGACCCCGCCGAGGCCACCCCCAGCTGGCGCCACTACGCCTTCACCTACGACGCCACCACCGACCAACTCCGCCACTACGTCGACGGCACGCTCCAACCTCTGCCGCCACCACCAACCACCCTCGCAGCCCTCCCCGAAGGCGAAGAGGCCTACTTCACCCTCGGCACCGACGCCCTCTGGAACCACCGCCTCACCGGCCTCCTCGACGAGTTCCGCGTCAGCCGCGGCCTCGTCTACACAACCGACTTCGACCCCCCGGCAACCTTCGCCACCCAACCCGCCCCCGTCGAACTCACCCAGGGCCCCCCGCTCCTCTTCGCCAACGACTCCACCGACGCCGCCTCCAACACCCCCCTCCACCTAGCCACCCGCAAACACCTCTTCATCGACGCCGCCCTCCTCGCCGACACCGGCGACGCCACCTTCACCGTCAACCCGCCACGCCGCGCCGAGCGCGTCATCGACAACATCAAGGGCACGTTCCGCAAGCACCTCACCGTCGCCTCCGGCGACGACGGCGTCATCCGCATCTACAACTCGAGGGAAGAGGACCACCTCGCCGTCTACACCTCGACCGACGGCGTCCACTTCGACCGGCCCGACCAGGGGCGCGGCGAGATCAACGGCCACCGCAACATCGTCATCCCCGACATGGTGGGCGGCCTCGGTAACCCGTTCTGGGACCCGCAGGCGCCGCCCGGCGAGCGCTGGAAGTACCTCACGGACTACCAGCGGCGCGGCCTCTACCTCTACACCTCGGCCGACGGCTACGACTGGACGCGGCGGCGCAACATCGTCCTGCCGTTCCGGTCCGGCACCCAGAGCAGCACCTACTACGACGACCAGCGGCAGGTCTACATGTCCTACCACCGCTCCGGCATCTTCCACACGCCCGGCGGCGTGACGCAGCGCAGTTCGGTGGTCACGGAGCACGAGGACCTGCGCGTGACCCAGCCGTTCAGGCCGCTGACGCAGCAGGAGTACCTCGACCTGCGAGCCGAGTACCCGCTCCGCGACCCGCTGCCGTGGTGGGTGGACAACGGCCCGCTGACGCCGGGCGGGTTCGGCATGGAGTACCCGCACCTCTTCGACCAGACCCCCGAGGACCCGGTGGGCACCGACTTCTACCTCACCAAGGCGATGAAGTACCCCTACGCCCCGGACACCTACCTCGCCTTCCCGGTGGGCTACTTCCACTACTACGGCGACGGCCCGGAGGCGCGCAGGGTGCTGGGCCTGGAGGAGCGCGGCCTCGGCTCCGGCCCGCTCGAATCCCAGATCGCCGTCAGCCGCGACGGACTCGACTGGAAGCGCCACCCCGAGCCGGCCTACGTGGGCATCGGCCGCCACCAGGGGCGCGACGTGGTGACCGCCTACATCGGCCACGGCATGATCCGCCGCGGCGAGGAACTCTGGCAGTACTACTTCGGCGAGACGCACTACCACTCGCCCCACACCCAGGACCCGGACGGCCGCGGCGTCTACCGGCTCGTCCAGCGCCTCGACGGCTTCATCTCGCTCGACAGTCCGTACGGCCACGAGACCACCGTCGTGACCCGGCCGCTCACGTTCGAAGGCGACCGTCTGCAACTCAACGTCGACACCGACGCCGTCGGCTACCTGCAGGTCGGCTTCCTTGACGAGCAGGGACAGCCGATCGAGGGCTACACCGTGGACGACTGCGTCTACGTCAACGGTGACTTCATCGCGAAGGAAGTCGACTGGCTTACGACCGGCGCCGACGTGTCTGCGCTGGCCGGGCGAACCGTGCAGGTGGTGTTCCGCATGCGAGGTGCGAAGCTCTACGCGATGCAGTTCGTGGAAGGAGGGTAAGGAGAATGCAAAGCAGAACACACTGGGTGCCGGTGCCGGTGCGCCGGCCTTCTGGCCGGCATCAAGCGCGATGCCGCGAAGCGGCGAGCCCGAGCAAGGGTTCTCTCCTCTTCTTGGCGTTAGCCCTTGCAACCATCAGCGCCCTGGCGTCCGCAACGGTCGGCCCCCAAACCACCCCCATCAACCTCAACGCCTACACCCAGATCCTCCACGTCTCCACCACCACCGGCGACGACACCACAGCCACCGGCTCCGCAACCACCCCCTACGCCACCCTCCCCGCCGCCCTGGCCGCAGCCGACGCCAACACCAAGACAGCCATCCTCATAGCCGCCGGCACCTACCCAACCCACAACCTCACCCTCCCCGCCAACACCGACCTCTACGGCGGCTTCAACCCCACCTCCACCGACTGGACCCACAACCGCGACATCCAGGCCCACCCAACCATCCTCGACGCCCAGGGCGAACACCGCGTCCTCACCATCTCCGGCGCAACCACCGCCGACGACACCACGACCGCCACCAACCGCATAGACGGCCTCCACATCCGAGGCGGCCAAGTCCAAGCCCCCGGCGGCGGCATCCTCATCGACGGCGCCTCACCCGTCCTCACCAACAACGTCTTCACCGGCAACGCCACCCGCCGCCCCGAAGACTGGGCCCCCAAGTACCTCCACGAAACCGCCCACGACGGCGGCGCCATCTACTGCCGCAACGGCGGCGCCCCGGAGATCCGCAACAACCTGATCGCCGAGAACGCCACCGAAACCGGCCGCGGCGCCGGCATCGCCTTCGACCACGGTTGCAACGGCACGATCGCCGACAACGCCATCATCGGCAACATCGCCGGCGGCAGCGACAACTACCGCAGCAGCGACGGCGGGGGCGTCTCCATCTTCAACTGGTCGTCGCCCGAGATCAGCGGCAACGTCGTCCTCGGCAACTGGGCGCTCAACAACAACGACGGCGGCGGCATCTTCGTCGCCTACTGGTCCTCGGCCAGGGTCCGCGACAACATCATCGTCGCCAACCAGGGCGGAGACGACGGCGGCGGCCTGTTCGTGGGCGGCCAGGAACACCGCTACGACCGGCCGTTCGACCCGATGCCTACGCCTGAGGAGTTCTTCGTCGAAGTGACCGGCAACCGCTTCTTCGGTAACACGAACCCCTCGCGCAACTCCGGCGCCCTGCGCATCACGATGGAGAGCCGCGGCCGCGTCGAGGGCAACGTCGCCGCACTCAACGGCGGCTTCTACCTGCAGCGGAGCGAGCTGGAGGTCGTGGACAACACGATCCTCGAAGACACCCTGCTCATCGAGACCAAGGAGGGGCTCGAGCCCACGCGCTTCAACAACAACATCGTCACCGGGTCGTTCGACAGCGACGGCACCGCGATCGGGACGGGATCACTGGCCCGCGACGGCTTCCGCAACGAAGGGAACGAGGCGGGACTGCCCGAGTTCCTCGAAGACGCCGCCGAACTCCAGGTGCTCGGCGCCTCCTTCTCCGCGGCCAGTCAGCAGACCCGCGTCATCGTCGCGGCGCCGCTTCCCGCCGTCGACCTCACCAACCGGGTCGTGGCCAGCAGCGGCGGCTGGGGGGTCGTCCACTCGGCCTCAGGCCGCCACCTGACCATCTGGGGCAGCCTCCGCTTCGCAACCGAACTCCGAATGCTGCCGACCTACCGCCAGATCGCCGATTCACCCGGCTTCGGCAAGGGCTTCGACGCCGCCCGCGCCGTTTCCGACTACGAGCCGCAGCGCGTCAACAAGTCCATCGAACTCCTCGAGCGCGGTCAGCCCATCTACTACGACGCCTCCACCGGCGGCTACGAGGAAGGCGTGCAGATGGCCGGCACCTGGGGCGACTACATCATCTACAACGTCGAGCATGTGGCGCTCGACTTCGCGGCGCTCCGCGAGTTCATGCGCGGCCTCGTCGACGCCGGCCCCACCCCGAGCGGCCACCGGACGCCCACCGTCATCGTCTCCCTGCCCCTGCTGGGCCTCGACGAACCGACCGTCACCGCCGGCGGCTGGATGGTCCAGCAGGCCCTGGCCCAGGGCGCCCACGGCGTCCACCTCGCCCGCGCCCGCGATCCCGAGGGCGTCAAGCGTTTCGTCCAGGCCGCCCGCTACCCGATCCACAAGCAGGCCATCGACATCGTGGGCGAAGGCCTCCGCGGCTGGGGCAGCCACACCTTCGCCGCCTGGGTCTGGGGCCTCAGCGTCCCGGAGTACCTCCAGAAAGCCGACGTCTGGCCGCTGAACCCCGAAGGCGAGATCATGCTCGGCGTCAAGCTGGAAGACCAGCAGGCCCTGGACCGGGCCGCCGAGACCCTCTCCGTCCCCGGCCTGGCCTTCGCCGAGCACGGTCCGCGGGACCTGGGCCTGTCGTACGGCTACCTGGAAGGCCGTGCCGACCCGCCGTTGCCGCCTGAGGTCGTCGCCGCCGGCGACATGGTGCTGGAGCTGACGAAGGAGCGGGGGATGTTCTTCCTGGACAATGTGCTGCCGG
>JAPOVF010000268.1:13156-16453 GCA_026708285.1 Acidobacteriota bacterium | reverse complement strand
AGAGGGCCGGCGCACCCAGTGGCGGATGCCGGCCAGAGGGCCGGCGCACCCAGTGACGGATGCCGGCCAGAGGGCCGGCGCACCCAGTGGCGGATGCCGTAAACGCGGGCCAGAAGGCCCGCGCCACGGGCCGGCGCACCCAGTGATGGCGGGCGTATACTGCGCCGGGCCGTTAGCTCAGTTGGTAGAGCAGTGGACTTTTAATCCAAGGGTCGGGGGTTCGATCCCCTCACGGCCCACCACGGCGTCCCGCTAGCGCGGCAGAAGTCCAGAGGCCGCCGCTTCGCGGCGGATGCCGGCCAGAAGGCCGGCGCACCCAGTTGCTGCCGCGCTAGCGGGGCGCGTAGTACCAGATCGGCGACGACCAGGCCCGCTCCTGGATCGTCGGCGGAACGCCGCCGCGCGGCTCGATGCCGGCCCGCAGCGCGTCCCACGTGGTCCAGCGGCAGGTCGGGTTCTCGAGCACGCGCACGTAGTAGACCGCGTCCGTGCCCGGATCGAAGTCCGGGTCCCGCCAGACCGCGGCGAGTTCGCCGGCGCCCAGGTCCTCGCTGAAGGAGCAATCCGTGAGATCGACGGTGGCCCCGTTGTCGGGGCAGCGATGGGTTTCCGGATCGACGGCGCCGCCGTCCGAGCAGGCCACATCGTAGACCTGCTCCCGGATCTCCTTGCGGTAACCGCTGTCGTACCAGCCTTTGACGACCTGGAGCCGCTGCAGCGGGGCGCTGAGTCGGTCCTGCTGAGCCCAGACCAGGAAGCGGGGCGACGCGTCCGTCTCGGCGATCAGGTCGCCGCCCATCGGCACGCCGCCGGCGTAGGCCTGCCCGATTAGGTCCGGGCTCGCCGGATCGAGATCTTCGTAGTCGAAGCCGCCGAAGAAGCGCAACCGGATGCGGGTGCCGGAGGTGGCGTAGGTCTCCTTGCGGCGCATCCCCTGGAAGATGGCATCGCGGGTGTTCTCCTCAGCCCACACCGCGGCCAGGCCGGAGGCCGAGAACTGGGCGCGCCGCATCCCGAAGTACGGACCCAGTCCGTCGTCGACCACCTCGCCGAACGCCTGCCCGGCCGGGGGCAGGCCGGCGATGTAGTCCAGCCGCGCCTGGGAGACCGGCACCGACCCCCGGTTCTCGGCCGTCCCCGAGACCGGCGACGACCCGAAGGTGTTCGACTCGTCGAAGGAGGGCGCCCCGTTGTGGGTGTCGCTCGAACCGACGAAACCGATCTTGAACGGATTGCCGCGGCCCTCCTGCTCGAGCGCCAGCCCGCTGACGAGGGCCTGCCGCGCGTAGCTGCGGCTCGGATCGCTGTGCGCGGAGATCTTGCCCTTGCGAGTGTTCAGGATCTCGAAGTCGGCCCACTCGTCGTCGGGCGAGAGCCTGGGGTGGGTCTCCGAGGTGCCCTTGACCTGGGTCAGCTCGACCAGCGGCTCGTTCCGCATCCGCTGCTCGGCGAAGGCGTTGTCGACGGCGCGGCCGTCCGAGTACTTGAGGCGGAACACCTGGCCGTGGGACTGGTTCGAGTTGTGCGGGATCGCCAGGCTGTCTACGCCCTGCTCCCGCAGCCGGTCCATCCAGCTCCAGAGCTGTTCCGGCTCGTGGGAATCGATCCGCGTAAACGGCCGGGCCGGCGCCTTCGACCCGGCAAAGATGACGTTGCGGTGGTACGCCGCCGACTCGGGCGCAGGCGTCGAGGAGGTCCACTCGTAGGCGATGAAGGTGGTGAAGTTGCCCGGGTCGTTGTGACGCTCGGCGGCGAGGATCGAGTCCTCCCAGGCCGACCGGTGCGCCTGATCGTCGAAGGACGCGTACTGCATCTGCGGGTGGTTCGCCATCCGCGCCCGCTGGCGACGCAGGAAGCCGCCGTCCGTGCGCATCTGGCGTCCGAAGCTCTGCCGGAAGAGGACCGAACGCATCTGCACCGAGTACGGGTGCAGGTTGTCCCCTTCGTTCACGCCGTGAAACTCCTCCGCGCCGGGAAGCTGGCCCACGCGGGTCGACGGGTCGGCCCATTGCGGCACCATGCCGAGAAAGAACCCGTGGTCCGAGACGGCAAAGAAGTCGAGGGGCTCGCGGAGCTTCATCGGATCGCCGAAGGAACTCTCGATCTCCTCTCCCTTGGCAAACCGGTAGCTCTCGTCGGGCGTAACCTCGGCGCCGAGGAGGTAGGCGTCGAAGGAGTAGCGGGTGTGGATGTGGACGTCACCGAAGTAGACGTTCCGGTGCTCGTTGTAGCCGTCGGTCGGCGAGGCGGGCGCGGGCGTCTCGGCGTAGTCCCTGACGGACAGCGAGGTGTCGGAGCAACCGAAGGCGCCAAGAGCCAGGATCACGGCCGCGGCGGAAAGCTCCGGAAGGGTCGTTCGAGGCTTCGACATGGGCATGCGCACAGGGTAGCGCGCCGTAGGATCGAGTCCATGCGAATCCCATCGATGGTCCGGTTCATCCTCTTCTCCGCGCTGGCGGCGACGCTCGCTCCCGCGGCAGCCGACGCCGACGACCGCGGCGCACTGCTGGAACGAATCGACGCACTCGTCTCCGAGTCGATGGAGGCCACGCAAACGCCAGGCATCGCCGTCGCGGTCCAGCACCAGGGCGAACTGATCCTGGCCCGCGGCTACGGCCTGGCCGACGTCGAGAACCGGGTGCCCGCGACCGAGCACACCGTCTACCGCATCGGTTCCGTGACGAAGCAGTTCACCGCGGCGGCGGTGATGAAACTGGTCGAGGAGGGGAAGGTCGCCCTCGACGATCCGATGACGAAGTACTTCCCCGACTACCCGGTCGGCGAGTTCCACATCACGGTAGGCCAGTTGCTCGACCACACCAGCGGCATCAAGGGCTACACCGAGATGCCGGCGTTCTGGGAGCAGGGGCGGCTCGACCTCTCGCACGAGCAGATGATCGAGCTGTTCTCGACCGTGCCGTACGAGTTCGAACCGGGCGACCGCTACCAGTACAACAACTCCGGCTACTACCTGGCGGGCCTGCTGGTCGAGAAGGCGAGCGGCAAGAGCTACGCCGAGTACCTCGAGGAGACCTTCTTCCGGCCTCTCGGAATGCGCGAGTCCCACTACCTCTACAACGATCCGATCGTGCCCAACCGCGCCGAGGGTTACCGGGTCGAGGACGGCGTTCTGCTGAACGACGAGCCGCTGTCCATGCACCTGCCGTTCGCGGCCGGAGCACTGGGCTCCAGCGTCCTCGACCTGGTGCGCTGGATCGTCGCGCTCGGCGCCGGCGACGCCGTCGGGCCGGACGGGCTCGAGGCGATGACGACCCGGCGACGCCTGCCCGGCGGCGA
>JAPOVF010000268.1:0-12302 GCA_026708285.1 Acidobacteriota bacterium | reverse complement strand
CCTGACAGGTAGGGGATCAGGTCGACCCCGTCGAGCCGGTAGCTCTCCACGTTCGGTACACCCGCCAGGCTGGCCGAGGTGGCGAAGAGGTCGAGCGAGCTGACCGGGTGCTCGTAGACCGTGCCTTCGGGGATGCGGCCCGGGAAGCGCATCAGGAAGGGCACCCGGATGCCGCCCTCGTAGAGGTTCCGCTTGTGGCCGATCAGGGGGCTGTTGTGGACTCGTTCGGTGTCCGCGGTGCTCATCGCGCCGTTGTCCGCGGTGAAGATGACGAGCGTGTTGTCGGCGAGACCGTGCTCCTCGAGCTTGGCCAGGACCATGCCGACCGCGTCGTCCAGCGCGCTGACCATCCCGGCGTAGACGCGCCGGTACTGGTCGTCGAAGTCGGGAAAGCGCTGGTAGTGCTCGTCCATCACCTGCATCGGGCCGTGCGGGGCGTAGAAGGCGAGGTAGAGGAAGAAGGGTTCGTCCCTGTTGCGGTCGATGAACCGGGTCCCTTCGCGGGCGAGCTGGGTGGTCTGGTACTCCTTCAGCTCGTCCTCCTCGCGGCCCTTGAACATGGCCACGATGCGGTCCGGGTTCCCGCGGGTCACCGGCTTCATCTCCAGCGCGTGCGCGCCAGGCCAGCTCGGGTCGACGTAGTTCATGCCGGACGGCATGCCGTAGAAGTAGTCGAAGCCGCGGTCAAGGGGATGCAGGAGCCGCCTCATCCCGAGCTGCCACTTGCCGATCGCGGCGTTCGTGTAGCCGGCCGTCTTCAGCGCATCGGCGATCGTGCGGTGGTGGACGCCGAGCGTCCCCCGGGCGGCGCCGATCGGCGGCACGGTCTGCGAGTTCAGCTCCTTGCCCCAGCGCTGCTGGTAGCGGCCGGTGATCAGCCCGTTGCGCGACGGGTTGCAGACCGGCGCGGTCATGTAACCCGAGACGAAGCGGACTCCCTGCTCGCCGATCGAGTCGATGTGCGGGGTCGGGATGCTGGCGCCGCCGTAGGCCGAGATGGCGCCGTAGCCGAGGTCGTCGGCGAAGAGGAGGACGATGTTGGGCGAGTCCTCGGCGACGGCCGATGACGCCAGCAGGAAGGTCAGGAGGACGGGAGTAAGCCTCTTCATCGGATCGTTCCCCTTTCGAACCGCGTTTGGATCTGGTTCGCTCAGGATACACGCGACTCCGTCGCGGAACGGGTCTCCGACGAGCAAGTACGATTGCCCGCCATGCGATCCACCAGACCTTCCCTGGCCCTGCCCGCGCCCCTCCTGGTGGCGCTTCCGATCATCGCCTGCGGTCCCACCGACGAAGACTGGCCGGTCTATCTGGGCGACTCGGGCCGCCGGCACTACAGCCCGCTGACCGAGATCGACCGGGACAACGTGAGCGGGCTCGAAGTGGCCTGGGTGTACGACTCGGGAGAGCCGCGGGGGCGCGGCGCCACGATGTACACGAGCCCGCTGGTCGTCGGCGGAGTGCTCTACGCGCTGTCGCCGAAGCTCGACGCGTTCGCCCTGAACGCGGCGACGGGCGAGGAAATCTGGCGCTCCGACCTGGGCCTGCCCGGCAATGCCCAGCGGGGACTGATGTGGTGGGAAGACGGCTCTGACAGGCGCCTCTTCTTCACCCACGGCAAGGACCTGATCGCTCTCAACGCGGACGACGGCACGCCGGTCGAGAGCTTCGGCGACGGCGGCGGCCTCGACCTCACGCCGGACGGGGACAGAAACGGATACTTCTTCGTTTCCGTTCCGGGAGTCGTGTTCGAGGACAAGCTGATCTTCGGCTTCTCGACCAACGAGGACGCGAACGCCTTCCCCGGTTCGATCCGGGCCTTCAGTGCCGTGGACGGCAGCCTGGTCTGGCAGTTCGACACGATTCCAAAGCCAGGCGACTTCGGTTCCGAGACCTGGGCGGAAGGATCGCTTGAGCGGGCCGGCGGCGCCAACGTCTGGACCGGCATGGCGCTGGATGAAGAGCGCGGGATCCTGTTCGCGCCGACCGGTTCGGCGACCCCCGACTTCTACGGCGCGAACCGTCTCGGCGACAACCTGTTCTCCGATGCCCTGGTGGCCGTCGACGCGCGCACGGGCGAACTGATGTGGCACTTCCAGGTGGTCCGCCACGACCTGTGGGACAAGGACAACCCGTCGCCGCCGACGCTGGTTCAGCTCGAGCGCGACGGCCGGGTGATCGACGCCGTGGCGATGACCACGAAGACCGGGCAGCTCTACGTGTTCGACCGGGAGACCGGCGAGTCGATGTATGAGATCCACGAGATCGAGACGCCGATTCCAAGCACCCTGCCGGGCGAGGTGACCGCGCCGACCCAGCCGATGTCCGCCGTCGTCATCAGCCGCCAGGACTTCGAGATCACGAACCGGACGCCGGAAGCGCGCGCGTTCGTCGAGGAGCGGATCAAGGACTGGGACCTGCGGCCCTGGGCGCCGCCCAAGGTCGGCACCGTGCTCTTCATGCCGTGGTACGACGGCGGCGGCGAGTGGGGCGGCTCGGCGTTCGACCCGAACACGAACCACCTGATCGTCAATGCGAACGACGTCGCCGGCATCCTCGAACTCACGGAGGTGCCGGTCGGCTTCAGCCGGTACGGCACCTACGCGCTCCACTGCGGCCGTTGCCACGGGCAGAAGCTCGAGGGCACCGACATGGGCGGCCCCCTGCTCGGCGTCGGCGACCGCCTGTCCCGCGGCGAGATCCGCCGCATCATCCGCGAAGGCAGCGGCCGCATGGAGAGTTTCGCGCACCTCAACCGGATCGAGCTGGGGGCGATCGAGGCGTACATCCTGTCGCCGGAGCCCGAGGAAGACGAGCCAAGGGGCGAGCTCGCCTACGCGCTCGGCGGCTACGTCTACCTTCGCGACCACGAGAACCTGCCCGGCAACTCGCCGCCCTGGGGCACGCTGAACTCGATCGACCTGGCCACCGGCGAGATCGCCTGGAAGGTGCCGTTCGGGGACTACCCCACGCACCCCGGCCTCGGCTTCGGCGCGGTGAACTACGGCGGGCCGGTCGTGACGGCCTCGGGCCTCATCTTCATCGCCGCGACGCCCGACGAGATGTTCCGCGCCTACGACACGCGGAACGGCGAGATCCTCTGGGAAGCGAAGCTCTCAGCCGCCGGCTACTCGACGCCGGCCGTCTACAGCGTCAACGGCAAGCAGTACGTCGTCATCGCCGCCGGCGGTGGCCGGACGGGCGGGCCTTCCGGGGGCGAGTACATCGCGTTCAGCCTGCCGGAGTAGCCGCTACCACGGTGCGCCGGCACTTCCTTGGCCGCCCGTTTCGGCATAAATCTATTGCATCCGGGTAAAAATACGGCTAGTTTACCCGCATGTACGAGCGAGTGCTGGCTCCGGTTCTGCGCTCATCGCAGCGTAGCGCCCTTGTTCTCGGCCCCCGCCAGGTCGGCAAGTCGACCTTGCTGGCGACCCTTGAACCGGACCTGATCGTCAACCTGGCCGAACCGGGGGCGTTCCGGGACTACGTAGCAGAGCCGGAACGGCTGTCCCGGGAGCTGGCCGCCGCGCCGAAGGAATCAACGACCGTCTTCCTGGACGAAGTGCAGCGAGTTCCGGCTCTGCTCGATGCCGTGCAAGTGCTCCTCGACCAGAGGCCGCCCCGCTTCCGCTTCCTGCTGTCCGGTTCGAGCGCCCGCAAGCTGCGGCGCGGACAGGCCAACCTGCTGCCCGGCCGGATCCACGTTCACTACATGCATCCGTTGCTTGTCACGGAACTCGGTTCAGACTTCGACCTGGACCGCGTGCTGGCCCACGGCAGTCTGCCGGGCATCTACTCGGAAGCTGATGAAGCGACCCGCGCGCTCGATCTGAGGAGCTACGTCGACACGTACCTGCGGGCCGAGATCCAGGCCGAGGCGCTGGTGCGCCACGTCGGCGGTTTCGCCCGCCTGCTTGACCTGGCGGCGGCCGCTTCAGGCCGCATCCTCAACCTGAACTCGCTGTGCAAGGACGCCGGCATCTCCTACGAGACCGCGAGGCGATATCTGGATGTCCTCGAGGACACTCTGGTCGCCTTCCGCGTCCCGGCCTGGAGCGGCTCGGACCGATCGTCGCTGGTGCGCCACGGCAAGCTCTTCCTGTTCGACCTCGGCGTGCGGAATGCCCTGCTCCGCCGGCCGCTCGACCGTCCGCTCGACGACGAGCGCGGCCTGCTGCTCGAACACTTAGTGGCCTACGAGCTCCAACGCCGACTGGGAACGCTCTGGCCGGAGGCGGCTCTCTACCACTACCGCACCCGCCACGGTGCCGAGGTCGACTTCATCCTGGAAGTGGGCCGGGAAGTCTGGGGGATCGAAGTCAAGGCAGGCCGGCGCGCGGATCGGTCCGTGCTTCGCGGCTTCCGCTCTCTGGCGCAGAGGACCGACCGTCTGAAGCGCCGAATCGTCGTCTACCTGGGGGATCGACCGCAACGGATCGACGGCGTGGAGGTGCTGCCGTTCGAGCAGTTCGCGACGCTGCTGCCGGCGAGATCGACGCAGCGACCCTAGGAGCCCTCCATCGGGACCCCGGTAACCCTACGCTAGCGGTTGTGGTTCGGGAGCATCCGCTGCGCTCGCTGAATGCGCTCCCGAAGCATGTCCTGAAACGCCGCGTCCTGCTTGCGAACCTCGATGTGGTCCGCGATCGCCGATCGGATGACCTGGGAGACCGGTCGACCGTCAACCGCAGCGACCGTATCCAACTCCTCCGATTGTTGCGCGGACAGGCGAATCGTCATCGCTTTGATCGGCTTCATGACCGTGGATTGTGCCCTCCGGCCCTCCGGTTGTCAACCACCACGCTGGTTTGCTACCATGCCACCACTACACCGGGACGCGGCGCCAAACTAGTGACCGCTCGCCGACAACCTGACGGAGGAACCGTTGTGACAGCAAAGAACCCAGTCCCCGACAAGGACGACCCGGGCCACAAGCCCTTCACCATCCAGATCGACCGAACGAAGTACGAGTGGTCCGAGGAGAAGATCAGTGGAGCGCAACTCCGGAGTCTCCCCGAACCTCCCATCCCACGGGAGCGCGACATCTTCCTGGTCGTTCCTGGTCATCCCGACCGCAAGATCAAGGACGACGACACGGTCGAGGTCAAGGATGGTCTGCGCTTCTTCACGGCCCCCAACACCATAAACCCCGGCAGTTCCGGCATCGACGGCAAGCCGGCCTAGACCAACCCACGATGCCCCTCCCACCATCGGATATCCGGTTCCTGAGCGATCGGCGCCTCGAACACGACATCACGGAAGACTCGGGCATGACATGCGTCGTGCTCCAGCAGTGGCCGCTTCCAGCTGGATTCGATCGAACAGCATCCGATCTTCTGGTTCGCCTCAGTCCAGGTTACCCCGACATTCCTCCTGACATGTGGTGGTTCTACCCCGCGGTGCACCGAGAGAACGGCGAAGCGCTGCCCGCGACCAACGCCGTCGAAGCCTATCTCGGCCGGAACTGGCAACGCTGGTCACGGCACTTCGAAAGCGGCCAGTGGCAATCGGGAGTCGACGGCCTCGAGAGCTTCTTAGCCCTGATTCGACAAGACCTGACACGCAGCGTGCCGAAATCTGCCCAATGACGGTCACCCTGGTACTGCCGGATTACATGGCAGCAGAACTCCTCGAAACTGTCGCGGGCGATACTGAGTCAGCTTGCGTGCTGTCCGCACGCCACGTTCACACGTCGCGCGGGAATCTCCGCTTGTTCGCCCGCGAGTTGCACTGGGTGCCCGAAGACGCCTACCGGGTACGCGAAGCCAATGAGATGAGCATTCTCTCCCATGGCTACGTCCCGGCCCTAGCTGCGGCCCATGCGGACAAGGCGGTTCCGATCTGGCTTCACACGCATCCCGGCCACGAGTCCACGCCTGCGCCAAGCAAGCGTGACGAGTTAGTCGACGAGGAACTCAGTGACCTCTTCCGGCTCCGCTCTGGCAGCCCCTTCTACGGTGCCCTGATCCTAGCCCAACCAGAGGGCGGCCTATGCTTCTCCGGCCACATTGAGTCTGATGACTGGCGCGGCGACATCGATCGTCTGTGGATAACCGGGCGTCGCTTCGCACTCTTTCGGAACTGGTTCCACGATCGAAGGCCACTCTCGAACCAGTTCGAGCGGAACATTCGTGCTTTCGGCGATGAGATCCAGGATGTCCTTGGCGACCTGCGTGTTGCCGTTGTCGGCTGTGGAGGAACCGGCTCGGCCGTAATCGAGCAACTCGTTCGCCTCGGGATCCGACACCTTGACCTGTTTGATCCCGACACACTGTCCCAAGCCAATGTCACACGCGTGTTCGGTTCGTTTCCTCTCGACGTCGGAAGGCCGAAAGTAGATGTCATCTCGGCCCATGTGAGTCGGATTGCACCTAGCGCCGATGTGACGACCACGCAGACCAAGGTCACGCGGGAGGCCACGGCCCGAATGCTGCTTGACGCCGATGTGATCTTTGGCTGCACCGATGACAACGCGGGCCGGCTCGTTCTGTCGCGCATCGCTTCGTACCTGCTGACACCCGTGATCGACTGTGGCGTCCTGCTGAGCAGCGGTGCCGGCGGAGAGCTCCTCGGCATCGATGGCCGAGTGACTGTGCTCGCGCCTGGCGCGGCTTGTCTCGTCTGTCGAGACCGTATCGACCTACAGCGGGCTGCAGCCGAGATGCTCACAGCCCACGAGTACAGGCGGCGGGCTGACGAAGGCTACGCGCCTGCGCTACCCGATCCCGATCCGGCAGTCGTCGCCTACACCACACAAGTGGCGGCCGCCGCGGTGGGCGAGCTCCTTGAGCGTCTCATTCACTACGGCCCCGAACCCGCGCCCACAGAAGTTCTCTTACGGACACATGAGCGTGAACTGTCCACGAACGACCAAGAGCCGCGCGAGGGTCACTACTGCCACCCTCGTACCCAGAAGCTCGGGCTCGGAGTAACCGAGCCTTTCCTCGAACAAACGTGGCAGCAGTAAGGACGCTCGGCGCCTGGTGGAAGGCGTTACGAGTACCGTGGCGCACTTGGCGGATCATCGGTCAGGTTGGGGCTGTTGACGAACTGCCGGAGCTCTTGCCTCATGGGGCCGTAGTTCTGGTCGGTGCGCCAGGAAGAACCAAGTGGGCCGCATTCGACTGTCCCTGCCGCCGCAGGCACCGCCTTCTACTGAACCTAGACAAGGGCCGACATCCCTTCTGGACCATCGACTCCCAGGAACCCCTCTCCATCCACCCCAGCATCGACTATGTAACTCCGCACCACCGTTGCCATTTTCTCTTGCTTGGCGGGAGAATCAGGTGGTGCAAACGCTAGCGAAAGGACTACTGATGACAGAGGCCTCAGGTAACAGCTCCGATACCTCACCTGACGAACTCGGCGGCGACACTGAGTCGCCTCAACCAACGAAGACACCACTCTTCGAGGCGACCAATGCGGATCGCTATCGGCGCCAAGAGTTGATCAAACTGATTCAGGACCGAACCGAACGGCGGCTCATCTGCTATGTGTCGAGCCTCAATTCTCCTATCGATAGAGACGACATCGTCCCATTTGTCGACCTCCTTCACAGAGTCCCGCGTGAACATGACCTAGACCTTCTGCTTCACACTCCCGGAGGTAACCCTGACACCGCGGAGAAACTGATGGGCATGATGCGGCGGCATGTCGGTCGATCCTCGCTACGAGTTGTCGTCCCCGACTTCGCGAAGAGCGCCGGCACGCTGATGGTCCTCGGGGCTGACCGGGTAGTGATGAGCGACATGTCTGAACTCGGGCCGATCGACCCCCAGATAAACGTCGCAGGACAGTGGCAGTCCGTACAGAGCTACCTAGACGCTTTCGCCGCGCACTCCGAGACGCTGAGAACGAATCCCGATGACATTGCCGCTCGGATCATGCTCGGAAAACTCGATCCAGTCGTCCTCAAACGCTGCGAAGCTCTCTTGGAGCGAGTCCGGCAGGCTGCCGAGGGCCTGCTCGTAAGTGGCATGTTCAGGACGGGTGGGAATTGGACGAGAACCCCGAGCGAGCTACTCAACACGAGACAGTGGCTATCTCATGGTCAAACTATTACTTGGGAAGATGCCGGGGACCCTCATGTCGGGCTGAACGTCGAGCATCTCGACTATCACTCCGAGACTTGGCAACGCTACTGGCGGCTGTATTGCCTTCAGCGCCTTGCCGTCTCCGACGGCCAGAAGCTCTACGAATCAGACTACGTCTCCCTGATCCTAAGGTCCGGCCAATAGGCCCAAACCGTCGTGCGCCGGCCCACGGCCGGAGGCGGGGCACGACACCCGCCCCGTCAGGCGTACATGTCCCGCAACGATCTCGTTCTTCACGGTGCCATGCCGTGGCGGCGCAGAAAGTCGAGTAGCAGCTCGACGGTCGCATCGCCTTCCTTCGCCATGTTCGGCCGGATCGAGTTGTGGGTGCGGTCGACCAGCCACTCGAACTCGACTTCGGCGCCCGCGGCCTCCATCGCCTCGAACATGTTCACGTTCTGTTGCCGGCGGTTCTCGGTGTCGCCGTCGGCGACGGTGATCAGCATCGGCGGCAGGCCGGACGCGACGTAGCGGATCGGCGAGGCTTCCCGGACGAGTTCCGGGTCGGCACGCCAGGTCAGGAAGTGGCGTTCGCGGCCGGCGCGCTCGGCGTTCATCAGGCCGGTGATGGGCAGCGACGCACGGATGTTGCCGAGATCCAGATCGTGGGCGCGGAGGTAGCGCTCGTCGACGGAGAGCAGCGCCGCGATGTGGCCGCCCGCGGAGCCTCCCGAGACGGCGATGCGGTCCCGGTCGCCACCGTAGTCCCGGATGTGGTCCCAGACCCAGCGGAACGCCGCAGCCGCGTCCTCGATGTAGGCGGGGTAGGCGTACTCGGGCGACAGCCGGTAGTTGGGCGCCGCGACGAGAAAGCCGAGCGATGCGAACCGCGGTCCCAGGTCGACGAGGCTGTGCTTGTCTCCGTTGTAGAGCCCGCCGCCGTGGAAGAAGACGATGACGGGATGCGGGCCGTCGCCGGCCGGGATGTAAAGGTCGAGCTTGCCGCGGCCGCCGGCGTAGGCGTCGCCGGTGGCGTACTCCAGGTTGCGGACGATGCGGACTCGGTTCGCGGTCTCCTCGGAGAAGTCCCAGTTGTCGGGGCCGCGCCGCGTCTTGCGGCCGCGGCCGGCGCCGCCACGGCCGATCGCGTCGAGTTCCTCGGCTGAGAGGACGCCGTCGTCGTCGGCGTCCAGCGCGAAGAGGAGGACGCGCCGGGCTTGGGCAGGGAGTTCGGATGAGGCCAGAGTGCCATCGCCGTCGGTGTCCAGGGCGGCAACGAGTGGTGACGGGGTGTCGGCCTGAGCGGATGTCGGCGCCGGAAGCAGCGCGACGGCGAAAGCGGAGGCGACGAACAAGCGGATCATCTTCGGCTTCATGGTACAGCGGAGCTGAGCGGTGCCGGCCTGACGGCCGGCGACCTTCCTAACCGTCCAGCAGCAGCCGAGCCCGGGCCGCGATCGCCGCGGCGTTGATCCCCAGGTTCTCGACCAGAGCTCCGTACGGGGCGGAGGCACCGAAGCGGTCGAGGCCGAGGACATCGCCCTCGGAGCCCGTCCAGCGTTCCCAGCCCAGGGTCGCGGCGGCCTCGACGGCCAGCCGGCGGCGGACGCCCGGTGGCAGCACCTCGTCCCGGACCTCCTGTGACTGGGCGGCGAAGGCCTCCCAGGAGGGCATGCTGACGACGCGGACGGCGTGGCCTTCCGCTTCGAGTTCGGACGCGGCCTCCAGCGTAGGCGCCACCTCGGAACCGGTGGCGATCAGGATCAGGTCGGGCTCGGCGCCGCCGTCCGCCAGGACGTAGGCGCCGCGCGCGACGCCATCCAGCGCGCCATCGACGGTCGCCTCGAGCACCGGCAGTTTCTGGCGGGTGAGGACGAGGGCGCAGGGGCCCGGCGTCTCCAGCGCCAGCGCCCAGGCGGCGGCCGTCTCGTTCGCGTCGGCCGGGCGGAGGACGACCAGGCCCGGCACCGCGCGCAGGTGCGCCAGGTGCTCGATCGGCTGGTGGGTCGGCCCGTCCTCGCCCAGGAAGACGGAGTCGTGGGTGAAGACGTAGATCGCCCGGAGTTCCATCAGGGCGGCCAGTCGCAGGCTCGGCTTGAGGTAGTCGAGGAAGCAGAGGAAGGTGCCGCCGTAGGGCCGGAACAGGCCCGACAGCGCCAGACCGTTCATCGCCGCGGCCATCGCGTGCTCGCGCACGCCGAAGCGGAAGTGGCGCGTCGGCGCGCCGGCCGCGTAGTCGCCCTCGCCTTCGAGCAGCGTGTTGTTCGATCCGGTCAGGTCGGCCGAGCCGCCGGCGAGCTCCGGCACCAGGTCCTTCAGCGCGTTGAGGGTGACCCCGGATGCGGAACGCGTGGCGATCGGGCCGGCATCGGGCTCGAAACGCGGGAGTGCATCGCGCCAGCCCACCGGCAGGCCGACGGCCAGACGGCGGTCCAGCTCGGCCGCCGCCTCCGGGTACTCGCGGCGGTAGGACTCGACCAGCCGGTGCCACTCGGCCGCGGCTTCGGACCCGAAGTCCGCGGCCGGCAGGAACGCTTCGCGGGCCGCGCTGGGCACCAGGAACTCGGGCTCGAGCGGCCACCCCAGAGCCTCCTTCGTCGCGACGACTTCGGCCGCGCCCAGCGGCGCGCCGTGGGAGGCCGCCGTGTCCTGCTTGTTCGGACTGCCGTAACCGATGTGGGTGCGAACCTGAATCAGGCTCGGGCGATCGGTTTCCGCGAGCGCTGCCTCGAACGCGGCATCGAGAGCCTCGATGTCGTTGCCGTCCTCAACGGACAGTGTGTGCCAGCCGTACGCCTGGTAGCGGCCGAGCACGTCCTCGCTGAAGCTGAGGTCGGTCGGACCGTCGATCGTGATCCGGTTCGCGTCGTAGAGCACGTTCAGCTTGCCGAGGCCGAGATGGCCGGCCATCGAGCAGGCCTCGGAGGCGACGCCCTCCATCAGGTCGCCGTCGCTGGCCAGCACCCAGGTCCGGTGGTTGAACAGCACGTGGCCCGGACGGTTGAAACGCACCGCCAGGAGCTGCTCGGCGATCGCCATGCCGACGGCGGCCGAGATGCCCTGGCCGAGCGGGCCGGTCGTCACCTCGACGCCGGGCGTCAGGCCGTGTTCCGGGTGGCCCGGTGTGAGCGAGCCGTACTGCCGGAAGTTCCGGATCTCGTCCAGGCTCAGGTCGTAGCCGGCCAGGTGAAGGAGCCCGTAGATCAGCGCCGAGGCGTGGCCGCAGGAGAGCACGAAGCGGTCCCGATTCGGCCACTGGGGATCCCTGGGAGAGAAGCGCAGGTACTTCGTCCACAGCAGCGCCGCCATCGCCGCCTGGCCCATCGGCGCGCCGGGATGGCCGCTGTTCGCCCGCTCGACCATGTCGACTGCGAGGAAGCGCAGTGTGTCCGTCGCCACATCCAGCGGCTGACGCTGCGGCGGCCCGCCGGCCTCGGGCGTTCCGGCGGCCTCGACCTGACTCATCGACGCGTGGTTCTCGTGGGTCGTGGGCGCGGCGGACGAAGGCGTGGCGAGGGGCCGGTCAAACGGCGCCAAGCATACACGTCGCCGCTTAGGGCTCCTGCAAGCTGGCAAAGCTACGAGAGCACGGGTTCTCCACGTCGAATTGGGCGAGTTCGACCGCGCGAGTCACGGCATCCTTCACTGCATCGGGCGTGTCAGGGTCGTCGGCATCGAAGCCCACGAGGTCACTCAAATCGATCCCCATCGTCTCGAGGTGCAGGCTCACAAGGGCGTCCCCGCGCAGGACGTTCTGCAGCCCGGCGTTCACGCGCGCGGCCCCCCGGACAAGCCGCGGATACGCCTCCAGGTGCGGGAGCAGATTGCCTTCGTCGTCGTGATAGCGAGGGTCGCCGTCCCGCTGCATCGGCGCCAGAGTCGCGGTCATGAACTCGTTCAGCCGGTCGACCTGTTGTTCCAGCGACATGAGCATGACTCTGCCCCTCACGATGGCCTGCACCAGACCGCTGTCCAACGACTCGAAGTTCTGGCTGTCGAAAGCGGCCTGGAGGACCTGATTGTCGTGCAGGTAGTAGAACTCGTTCAGCGGAATGTCCGGCTGAAGCCCTTCCTCGATCTGCTGGACGACGGCGACGTGCTGCCGCAGCTTCTCCAGTTCGCCGTGCAGGGACGCCACGAGCATCTCGAAGTCGCAGGTCAGAGCTTCGCGGTACTTCAGCGCGACTTCCTGTTCCCGCTCGGCCTCCTGCCGGTTGCCGAGGAGGAAGGCCAGGTAGACGCCGACGAAGACGACCAGGAGTTCGA
>JAPOVF010000064.1:7908-16533 GCA_026708285.1 Acidobacteriota bacterium | reverse complement strand
GCGCCTGAACGGGATTCGCGCCATGCCCCAGGGCGACACGCAGCCTGAGGTCTGGCTGCTCGGATCGAGTCTCGGTTCCGCTCGGTTTGCCGCCTGGTTCGGCTGTCCCTACAGCTTCGCGCACTTCATTCAGCCCCGGGAGGCCGAAGCCGCGCTCGACCTGTATCGCAGCGAGTACCGGCCCTCTGAGCGACACCCCGAACCCCAGGCGAGTGTCGGTGTCAGCGCGATCGTCGCGGCAACGGACGAGGAAGCGCGGCGCCAGTCGCTCAGCCGCTTCCTGTGGTGGATCCGGCTGACGCAGGGGCGCCCGGGGCCCTTTCCCAGTCTTGAGGAGGCGGAAGCGTACGAATTCACGGAGCGCGACCTCGTGGTCAAGGAGAAGATGCGTGCCCGCAGCCTGATCGGATCGCCCGATGCGGTGCGGGAGCGGGCGGAGCATCTGGTGGGGAGGCTCGGAGTGGATGAACTGGTCGTGCTGACGATCTGTCCCAGCTTCGAAGCCCGGGTCCGCTCGTACGAGTTGCTGGCCGGGGCGATCGGCATCGCGCGTTCATCGGTTGACAGCGGCGCCCCTGAAGGCTGAGGATCCACCCGGACTTGCTCTGTTCGAGTCCCTGGAGGTGTGTGACGATGACGGTTGTGGAACGACGGATCGAAACGGACGCGGAGGCCCGGGAACGCGGGGGAGTGAGCGCGTCGGAGTTGTTTCCGGCTTCGAGCGGCATGGACTTCGCGGTCGCCGACCTGTCTCTGGCCGACGCCGGCCGGCGGCAGATCGAGCTGGCCGAACATGAGATGCCGGGGCTGATGGAGCTCCGGCGGCGCTACCGATCCGAGCAGCCGCTCGCGGGCGCGCGGATCACCGGCAGTCTGCACATGACGGTGCAGACGGCCGTTCTGATCGAGACGCTGGTCGATCTGGGCGCCGAGGTGCGCTGGGCGTCCTGCAACATCTTCTCGACGCAGGACGAGGCGGCCGCTGCGGTCGTGGTTGGCCGGGCCGAGTCGGGCGGCACGCCGGAGGATCCGAAGGGCGTTTCGGTGTTCGCCTGGAAGGGCGAAACCCTGCCCGAATACTGGTGGTGCACGCTCCGGGCCTTGGACTGGCCCAACGAGAGTGGTCCGACCCTGATCGTCGACGACGGGGGTGATGCCACGCTTCTCATCCATCGAGGCGTGGAGTACGAGCAGCAGAACGCGGTGCCCGACTTCGATCCCGACGCGGAGCCCGAGGAGTGGGGTGTCATTCTCGAGTTGATCCGGCGGGTACGGATCTGGGACGGAAACTACTTCAGCCGCATGGCCGATGGTCTTCGGGGCATCAGCGAGGAGACGACCACGGGCGTTCATCGCCTCTACGAGCTGGAGGAAGAGAGTGCGCTCCTGTGCCCTGCGGTCAACGTGAACGACTCGGTCACGAAGTCCAAGTTCGACAACATCTACGGTTGCCGGCACTCCCTGATCGACGGCATCAACCGGGCGACGGATCTGATGATCGGCGGCAAGTCGGCCGTGGTTTGCGGCTACGGAGAGGTCGGCAAGGGCTGCGCCCAGTCCCTGCGCGGTCAGGGCTGCCGGGTGATCGTCACCGAGATCGACCCGATCTGCGCGCTGCAGGCCGCGATGGAAGGCTACGAAGTGGCCCGTCTTGAAGACGTGGTCGAGACGGCCGACATCTTCGTCACCTGTACGGGCAACCGGTCCGTGATCACGGCGGAACTCATGGCCAGGATGAAGGACAAGGCCGTCGTCGGGAACATCGGCCACTTCGACAACGAGATCGACATCGCCGGCCTGAAGCGGATCCCGGGCATCAGCAGCCGGAACATCAAGGAGCAGGTGGACGAGTGGATTCTCCCCGACGGTCGCAGCCTGCTGATCCTGGCCGAGGGGCGGCTGCTGAACCTCGGTTGCGCGACCGGGCACCCGAGCTTCGTCATGTCGACATCGTTCGCCAACCAGGTGCTCGCCCAGATCGACCTGCACCGCGGAGGACCGGAGAGGGAGCGGAAGGTGACCCTGCTGCCGCGACGGCTCGACGAGGAAGTCGCGCGCCTGCATCTCGACCACCTGGGCGTTCGTCTGACCGAGTTGACCGAGGAGCAGGCGGAGTACATCGGCGTCGAGAAAGGCGGTCCCTACAAGCGGGACGACTACCGCTACTGAGCGTCCGTTGCTCTCGGCCGAGCCGGTCCCAGGTATCGGAGTGCTGCACAAGTCCTTGTTTCTCAGTAAGATACGGCTCCTATGATCAAAACCTGTAGTCGTGCGGACTGGATTCCCGCGCTGCTCTGCGGCGCTCTTATCACTCTTGGGGCGCCGGGGCTTCAGGCGGAGGAGCGTTACCACGCGGCGATCGATCCGGACCTGTTTCCGGTGCCGAAGAGCCTCGAAGCGGCCGTGGAGTTCTGGCAGAAGGTCTTCACGACCTACACCAGCGACCAGGTCATCCTTCACGACGAGCGGCACCTCGACGTCATCTACAGCGTGGTCGACATGAGCGACCTGCGCACGGTGGGAGCCTCGGAGCTGGAGATCGACCGCGCCCGGATCAAACGGGTCCGTGGCGAGGTGAGCCGTGTCTCCAAGGCTCTTCGGGATCTCGCGGCGGGACGGCCGGTGACGAACCTCCCGGCCGATCTGCGGTCCATCCCGACACAGATGGAGCACGTGGCGGGCGGCAGGTCGAAGTACCGGCGGGCAGCGGGAATGGTCCGCGGCCAGCGGGGCCTGCGGAATCGGTTCGAGGAGGCCATCGAGATCTCGGGCATGTTCATGCCGGGCATCGAGCGGACGCTCGCGGAGTACGGCCTGCCGGCGGAGATCCGCTGTCTCCCGTTCGTCGAGTCGATGTTCAACTACCGGGCCCGGTCGAAGGTCGGAGCCTCCGGAGCCTGGCAGTTCACCGCCTCGACCGGCCGGGCGTTTCTGCAGATGGACGAAGCGGTCGACGCGCGTTCCGACGTGCTGCTGGCTGCCGCAGGGGCAGCTCGGAAGTCGCGGCGGGACTACGAATCGCTGGAGGCCTGGCCGCTCGCCCTGACCGCCTACAACCACGGTGCCGGCGGCATGGCGCGGGCGGTGCGTCGGCTGGGGACGCGAGATATCGGGGTGGTCGTGGAGAAGTACAGGTCGCGGACCTTCGGTTTCGCTTCCCGCAACTTCTACGCCGAGTTCATCGCGGCGGTCATCGCCTTCGTCGAACGCGAGCGTCACTTCCCGAATGTCGAGCCCTTTCCCGAGATCCGGTTCGACGTTGCCCAGCGCGATCGCTACGTCTCGCTGACCGACCTGGCGACGGCGACCGGCGTGGAGATCGATCGCCTGGCGGAACTCAATCCGGCCCTGGACCGCACGGTCCTGGCGGGTTCTCTCCTGGTGCCGCCGCGCTATCCGCTTCGGGTGCCCCATGGCATGGGCGGGGAGTTCGAACGTGCGTACGCGGAGCTGCCGCCGGATCGCAAGCCCGACCGGCAGGCCGCCTTCGGCTACCGGGTCCGGAGTGGCGACACACTGGGCGGTATCGCGCGCCGATTCGGCTCCAGCGTGGCGGAGCTCCAGCGCGCGAACCGCTTGCCGAGAGCGGACCGTATCTACGTCGGCCAGCGCCTCCGAATTCCGCAGCGCGGCACGGGTCGCTCCGCGCCGCCGCCGGCTCGCCGCGCCGCGCTCGAGCGGTCCGGGGCGCGCGAACCCGAGGCGCCGACGCCACAGGTAACGGACAACGGCGAACAGGCGCCAGCGACCACGGTCCACGTCGTCAGGAGGGGCGAATCGCTGGACCGGATCGCCCGGAAGTACGGCACGACCGTCAAGGTCCTGGCCGCCGCGAACAATCTGCGCCGGCCGGACCTCATTCATGCCGGTCAGCGCCTCGTGATTCCGAGGAAAGGTGGGGAGGTGCTCTACACGGTCCGCCGGGGCGACACCCTGAGTCAGTTGGCGCGCACCTACCGGACTTCGGCCGCCAGGATTCGGCAGGTCAACGGGCTGCGCGGCAGCCTGATCGTGGTCGGGCAGACGCTCCGCATTCCCGCGGGATGATGGCGTCGTCGGCCCGTACCGGATGCGCCGCATCGTTGGCGGCGCTGGCGGTACTTTTTCTCACCGGGTGCGGCGACGAGCCGCCAGGACCGGCGGACCTGGTGCTTCTGGGCGGCCGTCTGGTGACCCTGAGCGAGGATCTGGAGCGCGCGCCGGCCGAAGCCGGGGCCCTGGCGGCCAGGGATGGCCGCATCGTGTTCGTCGGCGGAAACGACGCGGCCAGCAACTGGATCGGACCGGATACGGAGGTGCTCGACCTGGAAGGCCGTCTGGCGGTACCGGGTCTGATCGAGGGACACGGACACTTCTGGAGTCTCGGCGAGTCAAAGCTCCAGTTGGCGCTCGAGTCGGCGGCATCCTGGGGCGAGATCGTCGCCCAGGTGGCGGCGGCAGTCGAGGAAACTCCGCCGGGGACCTGGATTCTCGGACGGGGCTGGCACCAGTCGAAGTGGACCCGAATCCCGGATCCGGCAGTGCAGGGCTTGCCCGTTCACCACGGCCTGAGCGCGGTCTCGCCGGACCATCCGGTCCTCCTGACGCACGCCAGCGGGCACATGGCCTTCGTCAATGCTCGCGCGATGGCACTCGCCGGCATCGACGGAGCCACCCCGGACCCGGAGGGAGGCGAGATCGTGCGCGATGCGGCGGGACAGCCGACCGGTGCGCTCCGAGAGACGGCGGAGAACCTGGTGGCGGGACTGCGCGAGCAAACGCTGGAATGGAACCACGCCCGTCGTGTAGTCAGCATCGCGGCGGAGGAATGTCTGGCGAAGGGCATCACGAGCTTTCAGGATGCCGGGTCGAGTTTCGAGCTGATCGATGTGTATCGACAGATGGCGGATCAGGGGTTCCTTCCCTTGCGGCTGTGGGTCATGGTCGGGGAGGGCAACGAAGCTCTGGCCGAGTCGCTGAGCCGGTACCGGATGATCGATCGCGGCGACGGTTTCCTGACCGTGCGGGCGATCAAGCGGTCCATCGACGGCGCGCTGGGTTCCCACGGGGCATGGTTGCTGGAGCCCTACGAGGATCTCCCGCAGTCCATCGGCCTGAACACGACGAGCCTCGACGTCATGGAAGAGACTGCCCGGCTGGCCCGGGAGCACGACTTCCAGCTCTGCGTCCACGCCATCGGCGACCGGGCGAACCGCGAGACGCTCGACCTGTTCGAACGGGCCCTTGACGGCGACCGGGGCCAGCGCTGGCGTATCGAGCACGCCCAGCATCTGCACCCCGACGACGTCCCGCGCTTTGCCGAGCTGGGTGTGATCGCCTCGATGCAGGCGGTCCACTGCACCTCGGACGGGCCGTGGGTGCCGGACCGGCTCGGCGATCAGCGCTCCGAGGAGGGAGCGTACGTGTGGCGGAAGCTGATCGATTCCGGAGCCGTCGTGACGAACGGCACGGACGCCCCGGTTGAGGATGTCGATCCGATCGCTTCCTTTCATGCGGCGGTGAGCCGCCGGATGGAGAACGGCGAGGTCTTCCAGGAGCACCAGCGGATGACCCGGGAGGAGGCGCTCCGCTCCTACACGCTGGACGCGGCGTACTCTGCCTTCGAAGAGGACCGGAAGGGAAGCCTGGAGGTCGGGAAGCTCGCGGACGTGACGGTTCTGTCGCGCGATGTGATGACAGTGCCCGAGGAGGAGATTCCCGGTACGGAGGTGCTCTACACGATCGTGGGTGGGCGGGTCGCCTACCGGCATCCTTCGGTATCGACGGCAGGCGACGGATGAGGGCTCGCCCCGGTCGCTCGGCGATTCGCTCCGGGGGAGTGAAGCTGCTGGGTGGCCGCTGGCGCGGTCGCCGCCTCCGAACGCCGCTGGACACGCGTCCAACTCAGGCGCGTGTTCGTGAAGCCCTGTTCTCCCACTGGGGCGATCGCGTTCTACGTTGCCGCTTCCTCGAACTCTACGCCGGTTCCGGCTGCGTATCGCTCGAGGCGCTGTCCCGGGGGGCGGCGGAGGCCGTGGCCATCGACCGCGATCGGCGCGCCCTGGAGTGCATGGCGGCGAACCGGGAGCGTCTCGGAGCGGAGGGTCTTTCCATTCGGCGAGCTCGGCTCCCGGAGGGGCTGGACGGCGCCACCGCCAGTGAAGCCGGCTTCGATCTGGCCTTCGTCGACCCGCCGTACGATGCGCGACGGCTCGAGGGCCTGCTGGTCGCGGTCGCCGGCTTGATGGCGGGCGGTGGAGAAGTGGTGCTGGAGCACTCGAGCCGGCGGCGAACGCCAGGTATTGCGGGCTCCCTTCGACTTACCGGGAGCAGGCGCTACGGCGACAGTGCCCTGACGTTCTACGGATGAGAACCGGGTAGCCGGCTGTGGTGCGAAAGGGGGGACTCGAACCCCCACGGTATTGCTACCACAAGATCCTGAATCTTGCGCGTCTACCAATTCCGCCACTTTCGCAGTGGCCGCCGGCCGAAGCGGATTTTAACCGCATATCGGACTGTTACGCTTACTGCATGAGTAGTTCACTACATCGTCGAGTGGATGCCGGCGGTGGTTCCGCACGGACCGTCTTCTGCCTCCTGCTCGCTGTCGCGTGCCTGGGCCTTGCCGCCTGCGGCGAGACCGGGCCGGACGGGGCGAGCGACGAAGACCGGCAGGCCATCGAGGCCGTTCTCACGGATTACCTGCCGAAGCTCGGCGCGGCCTACGCGAAGGGGGACTTCGACTCGCTCGCGTCCGGGGCGGTGCCGAAGGAGATCGAGACGGTCAGAAGGCGGGTCTACGAACTGGAGATGGCTGAGAGCCGCACCCTGCGGCCTACGCTCAAGAGCTTCGAGATCGAGCGGATCGATGTCTGGCGCTACTCGAACGCGGCCGTGACGACCCTGGAGGTCTGGGACATCCAGTCGCTGGCCAGCGGCACCGAACAGCTCCTGGCCACGGCCACGGATCGCTACCGGGTTCGGTACCAGTTCAAGCGCCGGGACGAGGGCTGGATGGTGATCGACCGCCGCATCGAGTATCAGTTCGAGTCCTGACGCGGGTCTCTCGTGCCAGCCGCGATCGCGATCGTCGGTCGCCCCAATGTCGGCAAGTCGACGCTCTTCAACCGGCTGATCGGCCGCCGGCAGGCGATCGTCCACGGAAGCCCCGGCGTGACCCGGGACCGGCTGGTTGGACGCTTTGAGCTCGAGAGCCGCGGCATCGTCGAGTTGATCGACACCGGTGGCCTGGTGCCGGGCGACGACCCGCTCGGGCTGAACGCCCAGGTCGAGTTCGCAATCGAGGAGAGCGACGTGCTGCTGCTGGTCGTCGACGGCAGGGACGGATTGGCTGCGGCCGACGAGCAGGTGATGGAGCGGCTCCGCGGCCACGGTCGACCAGTCATCGTCGTGGTCAACAAGTCGGATACGCGGGCCGCCCAGGAGGGCTACCAGGAGTTCTACGCCCTGGGTGCCGACGGACTCGTTCTGGTCTCAGCCGAACATGGCGCGGGCCTCGGATCGCTACACGAGGAGGTCGCCAGGCATCTCCCCGATGCGGCTCCGGCGGCGCAACCTGACGCCCCGGGCGTCGCTGTCGTGGGGCGACCCAACGTCGGCAAGTCCTCCCTGATCAACCGGCTGCTGGGCAGGGAGCGGACGCTTGTATCGCCGACCGCCGGAACGACGAGAGATCCGATCGACAGCCTGCTGCACCGCACAGAGGGCCCGGACTATCTGCTGGTCGACACCGCCGGAATCCGGCGCCGTTCCCGTGTCCAGGACGCCCCCGAGGAACTGGCCGTGATGCTTGCGGGGAGGCAGATCGAGCGGGCCGAACTCGTGGTCCTCGTGGTGGACGCCAGCCATGGAATCACTACGGGCGATCTGGCGATCGGCGATGCGGCGTGGCAGGCCGGGCGTTCAACCGTCGTCGCATGCAACAAGTGGGATCTCCTGGATGATGAGAGCAGGGAGCAGCTCGAAGCGGGCTGGGAGCGCATGGTGGAGATCTTCGCGAAGCCGGCCCGCGTCAACGTGTCCGCACTGACGGGACGCGGGATCGGCGGCATTCTTCCCGCTCTTGACCGGGTTCGGGAGCGTCACCGGTTACGCGTGCCCACTTCGGAACTGAACCGCGTGACGCGCCGCATCGTGGACCGTCATCAGCCGCCCGCCGAGCGGGGTAGACCGTGGCGTTTCTTCTACGCGGCTCAAGTGCACGAGACGCCTCCGACGTTCCTGCTCTTCGCGAACCGGCGCCTGAAGCGGGGGGACACCTACCGCAAGTACCTCGAGAACCAGCTTCGGCGAGCCTTTGATCTCGACGGTGTTCCGCTCCGTATCGTGGTCAGGGAACGCCGCGGTGAAGCAGAGCCGGTACCCGGCTGACCGGGTCGGGAACCTTGAGGCAGCCGACCTCCTGCTTTCGTATAGTCTCCAACCCGTCCTTCTGAGTCCAGGGAGCCGGGCGCCGATCCTCCAGCGGTACCTGGTGAGCGTTCGCCGATCAGCCGGGAGGCCGGTCATTCCCCCCAAACAGCAGTACAAGCTCGCCGACGTATGCCGGGTGCTGGACATCCAGCCCTATGTGCTGCGCTACTGGCAGACCGAGTTTCCGGTTCTCTCCTCGAAGAAGGGCGCGGG
>JAPOVF010000064.1:0-7432 GCA_026708285.1 Acidobacteriota bacterium | reverse complement strand
ATAGAGAATGCCCCTCGGTCGGGACGTGGCGCAGTCTGGTAGCGTACCTGAATGGGGTTCAGGGGGTCGCGAGTTCGAATCTCGCCGTCCCGACCATCTGACCTAGATCCCGTCCCAGGCGGTCCGCCGCCATGCCCGACATGAAGACCGCTTCCGACGCGGCTGGGGTCAGGTTCGGCCTGGTAGCGGCGCGCTTCAACGGCCTCATCGTGGAACGCCTGGTCGAGGGCGCCCGCGAGTTCCTGCTTTCCCGCGGGGCCGCGGTTGACGACCTGCTGCTTGTCCGCGTTCCCGGAGCCTGGGAGATACCGGCCGCGCTCGACGCCCTGGCCGGCAACGGAAAGGTGGATGCGCTCGTGGCGTTGGGCGCGGTGATCCGCGGTGAGACGCCGCACTTCGACTTCATCTGCAACGAGTGTGCGGCAGGATGCGCCCGAGTCACCGCGCGGACGGGAATCCCGGTCGGGTTCGGCGTTCTCACGTGCGATGACGCGATGCAGGCCGCCGAACGCGCAGGTGGCAAGGTCGGCAACAAGGGCGAGGAGGCCGCCGAAGCGGCGCTCGCCATGGCCAATCTGCTGCGGTCTCTCAAGTCGTGACCAAGTCCGGCGCAGCTCCGTCGGCCGAAGCCGCGCTGCGGGCCAACGGTCGCCGGTCCCGACGGACCGGTGGCAAACGCCGGCAGGCCCGGGAAATGGCGCTGCAGATGCTCTATCAACGGGAACTCGGGGATGCGGAGCCAACCCAACTGCTCAGGGCATTCGACATCCACGCGTTCCGCGCCGAGACCGCGGATGCCGGCGCCTGCCCGCGGGCCGCGGAGTTGGCGCTCGACTATGCCCGAACGCTCGTTGAAGGCAGTCTCGCCCACCAGGAGTTGATTGATCGGCTGGTCGCGGATCAGGCGGACAACTGGCGACTGGAGAGAATGCCTGTGGTCGACCGGAACGTCCTTCGTCTGGCCGTCTACGAGATGCGCTTCCAGCCCGACGTGCCCGCAGTCGTCGTGATCGACGAAGCAATCGAACTGGCCAAGAAGTTCGGTTCCGAGCAGTCCGGCCGCTTCGTCAACGGCATCCTCGATGCGCTGCGTGCCACTCTGGACCCGGATCGGAAGCGCTAGGGGTTCCTCGGTCCCGAGGCCGAGGTGAACCAGGCGTCGACTGCTAGGCTGACAGCTATGCCGAGCACGCGTCCGAAACGGTTCCGGGAGGCGTGGGCCCTGATGGCGGCGCTCTTGCTGGCCGGCTGCGGCTACACGCTCGTCGGTCGTGCATCCAACATCCCGGAGGATGTGCAACAGGTATTCCTGCAGCCGTTCGAGAACGCGACAGCTCGTGTGGAGGTAGAGCAGTTCCTGACCCAGGCGATCGCGGACGAACTCGTCACTCGGCGCCGGTTCGAACTCGTTTCCAGCGAGGCGGAGTCGGACGCCGTCATTCGAGGCGCCGTCACGGCCCTTCGGGTCGCGCCAATCACCTTCACGAACGACGGCCGCGCCCAGGAGTACGAACTCACGATCGTCGTCGACGTGTCCTTCAGCCGTAGCGGCACGCCGCCGGACGGGGAAGAGGCGGAAGTGATCTGGGCGAACGACCGCTACCAGTTCAAGGAGAGCTACCCGGTCGAGAGCGCCGACAGCGACTTCTTCGATCGCGAGAACATCGCCATCGAAGAGAGCGCCGAACGGTTCGCCGACACGATGGTCACCGACCTGCTCGAGGGTTTCTGAGGTTCGTTGAGCCCGGGCACCAACCCGCCCGGATCACTCCGTGGCCGCTTCAGTCGCGGCGGCGGCCTCGGTACGGCGATTCACGAGTCGGGTGAGCCGCGATTTGCGGCGGGCAGCCGCGTTCGCGTGGATCACGCCCTTCTGCGCCGTGGCGTCGATCAGGCTCAATGTGCCGGGAAGCAGTTCCCGGGCCTGCTCCACGTCGGTGTCGGCGGCCGTCCGCAGCGCCTTGACCGAGGTACGGAGCTTCGACATCGCGGCACGGTTGCGGTCCCTTCGGACGCGGGATTGCCGGATGCGCTTCTCTGCCTGCTTGCTGTTCGCCATACCGTTTCTCTCGCCTCGACTTGTTCGTGTTCCCGGACGGCTGGGACCCCGGCGCCGCCGGCGGCGCAGTCTACTGCTCGCCGCCCTGGTTGTCGAGTTGCTGGAGTGCCAGGATCGCCTCGTCGGTGTCGGGATACGTGCTGCGAACCCGGTCGAACATCTCGACCGCGAGGTCGCGCTCGCCCAACTCGTTCAGGGCGACGCCGATCCGGAGCATGGAACTCGCGACCTTGTCGCTTTCCGGGTAGCGCTGCCGGACCAGCCTCAACTCTTCGATCGCAGCGCGATACTGCCCCTGGCCCAGGTGAGACTCGCCGAGCCAGTATTGGGCGCTGCCAGCGTCGTCGCCGTCGGGGAACGTGTCGAGGTAGCGCCGGAAGCCTGAGATGGCGCCTTCGTACCTGCCCTCGGAGTAGTCCCGGTACGCGGCGTTGTAGAGCGTCTTCGGCTCGACCGTCTCCGGAGCCGACGCCGCGCGGATGTCCGCCCGCAACTGATCGAGGGCTACGAGGTACCCCTCCTGGCGCTCGAGCCGGCCCTGGATGAAGGCCACGTCAGTACCCATCTGCTCGAGGCGCCCCATCGAAACGTTGAGGAGATGGCGCTGCTCCCGGACGAGGGTTCGCAGCGCTTCGAGATCGGAGATGATCTGCCGCAGGTCCTCCTTCAGATCCGCGTTCGCGGTCACCTCATTGTCGGCCTGACTCTCCAGGGCCTGAGCGACCGTCGCCAGATCTTCGCGCGTGGGGGTTTGCGATCGGAGATCGTCCAACCGCCGTTCCACCGCCGCGAGGCCCGTCTCCAGTTCCGCCAACTGGGTCGACGAGGAGGCGCAGGCCAGGGTCAGCACCACCAGGACGGAAAGAGCGGCCATCCGCAGGCCCCGCGACGACGCGGCCGGTTGGCGGCCGGAGCCGGTGGTTCCTTGCCGCCGCATGCTCACAACCGCGGCGACCGGTGAGGCGTCTTGCGGCTTGCGCAGTGCAGCGACCGGCCGGCGCGTCAGGCGCCGGCCCAGGTCAACTGCGGTCGGTGACCCGGAAGCGGGCGCGGCGGTTCAACTGCCAGCAGTCCTCGTTCGACTCCTCGCACTGCGGGCGTTCCTCACCGTAGCTGATCGTCTTGAGACGGTCGCCGGAGACGCCCAGCGACAGGAGGTAGTCCCGTGCGGCGTTCGACCTGCGATCGCCGAGGGCGAGGTTGTAGTCGTTCGTGCCGCGCTCGTCGCAGTGACCCTCGATCGTGATCACCAGGTACTCGCCATCCTCGCTCTTGAGGAAGTCTGCATTCTTGCCGAGTTGGCTGCGGGTGGCGTCGGTCAGTGTCGACTTGTCGAACTCGAAGTAGACGTCACCGAGCAGACCCCTCTCGCGGATCATCTTGTCCGTCTCCACGATGTCGTCCGGCCAGGGCGACACGTACTGTGGCGGCGGCTCCGGCGGGTCCGGCGGTGGAGGAACCGGGTCCGGCGGCTCCGGTTTCTCCTCCTGCGGCGGCGGAGGCGGTGGATCTGGGGCTTCTGGCGGCGCCTTCTTGCAGGCACCAACGGCCAGCAGCACAAGAGCCGAGAGAATGAATGCGGGGAACCTTGTGGCCGACATACCGGGACTTCTCCTCGAACCTGAAACCTGGGTTTGCTGAGAGTGTTGAAACAGTACCAAAGCGAGGCGGTAGCGGCAACCGCTTCCCGGAGTTGGACTTGGTCGGATCAGTCGAAGTAGTCCGACCAGGAGGGGTGGGAGTTGTTGCCGCGCGTGGTCACCCGGCGGCTGTACCTGCCGTCCTGGCTCATGATGTAGATGTGCCGGCGACCGCCAGGGCGGCGGGAATCGAAGGCGATCCACTCTCCGTTGGGCGAGAAGGACGGGTTCTCGTGACTTCCGGGACCGGTCGTCAGGAGTTGATCGTGGCGGGTCACCAGGTCGAAGACCGCGATGTCGTGACGGTCCCCGCGCTCGGCGCGGCGCGAGTAGACGAGCCGGCTGCCGTCCGGGTGCCAGGACGCACCCTCGTTGTAGCGGCCGTCGTACGTTACCCTCTGCAGGTTCGTGCCATCGATGTCCATCACGTAGATCTGAGGAGTGCCGGAGCGCTCCGAGGTGAATGCGATCCGCGTGCCGTCAGGCGAGCACTCCGGGTTCGTGTCGATGCGGCTCGACCGCGTGAGCTGGCGGGGAGCGCCGCCGCTTCGCGAAAGAACGAAGATCTCCATGTTCGCCCGGAGCGGGCGGGCGAAGAGGACGGAGTCGCCGTCCGGGCATAGGCTGGGCGAGTAGGCGGGCTGCTCCTCGGCGACGATCGGCGTCTTCCTGCCGGTCACCAGGTCGGCCCAGTAGACGCCCGGCCGTCCCTCAAAGAACGAGAGGTAGACCAGACCGCTGCCGTCCCGAGCCCAGACCGGCGAGAGGCTCGTCGAGACATGCCCGGTGATCCGCCGCTGGGCGTGACCGTCGTAGTCCATCAGGAAGATCTCCTTGCTTCCATCGGACTCCCGGTCCGAAACGAACGCGATGGCGGTCAGCGCGATGCCACGGCGGCCGGTGAAGTAGAGGACGATCTCGTCGGACATCGCGTGGGCGAAGCGCCGGGCGAGGTCGATTCCCCCATTGAACCGCTTGCCCAGAATGAACTGACCGCTCGCGAGGTCGTACATCCGCCCCTCGAGGATCAGTTCCTCACCTTCCAGTTTGAACTCGGTGAGCAGCGCGACCTCGTTGCCGTAAGCGCGGTACTGCTCGAGGTCCCTGGCCCTGTCGCCGCTGAGACGAACCGCGGAAAGGACTTCCGGACCCTGGACGTCGAAGAGTTGGGTGAACGCCAGGTCCTCCCGGAGCGTCCGTTCGACTTCGCTCATCGCATCGAGGAACTCCGGTCCGACATCCGGAGGACGCACGGAGCGGGGCAAGGCCAGATTGAGGCGCAGGGCTCCCTCGCGATCGAGGACCAGTTCCACGTCGGAAGGCAGTTGCTCGGCCGGCGGCGGTGTCTCCGCTTCCTCCTGCGCGCCCAGGGACAGCGCCGCGAGGAGGATCGCCGCGACGGCAACCCGGGCAGCCTGGGGCAGTCGAATCGGTTCGCTGAAGCGTGGCATCCTCATCTGATCCTCATCGTCACGCCGAGACTCGGCTTGTGGAAGCTGACGGGCAGCGGCGGTACTGGAGAGGCCAGCTCGATCGCCCGCAGGCCGGCGTTGTCGAACCGGGCGACGCCCGAGGACTCGAGCAGTTCGAGTTCGGTCACGGTGCCGTCGCTGGCGATGCGGAACCGGACCAGGGCTTCGACGCCCTCGATGGGAGGCCTCGTCCAGCGGGCCCTGATCGCGGCGATGAGCCGTCTCTCGTAGTAGGCGTAGGTGAAGTCCTCGCTGTCGTAACCGATGACGGGCGTCTCGGCGTCGTCGCTCCCGGCCAGGGAGTCATCGATCGTGCGGGTGCGCTGGAAGGGCCGCTCCAGCTTCGGCCGCGGTTCAGGCTCCGGCTCGGGCGGCGTCGGCTCCGGTTCAGGCTCCGGCTCTTCGGGCTTCTCTTCCGTGAGCACGGGTACGTCCGGCGGCGGCTCCTCCGGCTCGGGTTCCGGTTCGGGTTCTGGTTCCGGCGCGGGCGGCGGCTCCTCCTCCGGGGCCGGCGTCACCGGAATCGGCTTCGGTCGGATCGTCGCCAGTTGCACGATCTCAACCGTCCTCGGTTCAAGGTAGGTCCGCTCGGCGAAGAGGCCGGGGCCGAACAGAATTGCTCCGAGGACAGCGAGATGCAGGGTGAGGGACAGGGCGAGGCAGGGCCGGTTCAGGCCCGCTTCGCGGCGCATCCGGCGCTCGAGTGCACGTTCGACTGGAGGCGTGGGAGCGTCCTGGTTCCGCACCTGGCTGGGGCTCCGTGACGGCGGCCGCTAGGGGCCTTGATCTTCCGGTTGCACGACGAGGGCGACGCGATGAATGTTCGCACGTTCAAGAACGTCGAGGACATGGATGATTCTTCCGTACGGTACTTCGGCATCGCCCTTGACGAACACCGCCTCGTAGTCGCGGAGGTCCAGTTGGGGCAGCAGGCGCTCAACGAGCAGCGGGGTAGCCACCGGTTCGTCCTTGATGTAGACGAGATCGTTCCGCGCCACCGTCAGGATCATCGGGTCTTCGTCCCGAACGGCCAGAGTGGAGGGCGATTCCATCTCCGGCAGGGTCACCTCGACGCCCTGGTGCAGCATGGGCGTCGCGATCATGAAGATGATCAGGAGCACCAGCATGACGTCCACCAACGGCGTCACGTTGATGTCCGCGAGGACGGAGTCATCGCTGTCGGTGTCCTGGAAGAAGGCCATCTCCGACTCCTGCTCAGCCGATCAACCGAAATTGCGCTCTGCCAGATTCAGAAACTCGAGCGTGAAGTCGTCCATCTCCGCGCGGAGTTGCCGAAGCCTCGTAGCGAGGTAGTTGTACCCGACCAGCGCGGGGATCGCGGCCACCAGCCCCGCCGCCGTGTTGACGAGCGCTTCGGCGATGCCCGGGGCAACCGCCGTGATGGTTGCTGTCCCCGAGGTTCCAATGTCGTTGAAGGCGATCATGATTCCCCAGACCGTCCCGAACAGGCCGATGAAGGGCGCCGCGGCGGCGGTGGTCGCCAGCCAGGAGGTGTTCCGGGCGAGGACGCGAAGTTCGACGTTGGCGGCTCTGCGGAGGGTGCGCTCGAGCCCCATGAGAGACTGCAGTCTGAAGGTCTCCTCGTCTCCACGCGGCTCCTTCAGGGCCTTGATCTGGGTATCGATTTCGAGATAGCCGGCCTGGAACAGCCCGACCAGCGACGACGCCTGGTGGTTGGAAGCCGCCTTGCCGATGTCACTGAAGCGGGCAGCCTTGCGGAAGACGCCGAGGAAGCCCTGATTCTGGCGGGCGGTGCGCCGGAAGAGCATCAGGCGTTGCAGGAGCACGTACCAGGAAGACAACGACATCAGGACCAGGATCCCGAGCACGATCTTCGCCACCGGTCCCGACCGGAGGAAGAAGTGCACGACCGCCGAGTCACCGGTGGCCATCAGGGTAGCGATCGGAATGGCGAACGCAGGCACCGCCACCAGAAACTATCAGACAGATAGCCAAGGGTCTATGCCTTTGAATCTCCGGGCGGATGCCGGATGCAGGCGAGAGGGACGTTCGGGCGCTCTGGGTCAACACGCGGAGAAAGGCCAGCCTGACGGTATGCTGCCGCGCTTGTAACCGGGGGGACCGGGATTGAGAATCGGCGTCTGCATCAAACAGGTACCGGACACCGATGCCCAACTGCGCGTCGCGGGCTCCGGTCGCCAGATCGACGACCGCGATGTGAACTGGGTCATCTCGAGCTGCGATCTCTGCGCGCTCGAAGAGGCCCTGCTGCTGATCGA
>JAPOVF010000305.1 GCA_026708285.1 Acidobacteriota bacterium | reverse complement strand
GTCGACAACGAAGCTTCGCGGAAGGTCCTGGAGAAGCTGGGGTTCGTCCAGGAGGGTCTGCTCCGGTCCTACTTCGTCCTCCAGGGCCGCCGTACCGATCACCACCTGTATGCCCTGCTGCGAGAGGACTACATTCCGGGTCACGGCTAGGAGCTTGCGGCCTGCACGCGCTACAGTTGCCAACCCTGAATCGTCAGTTGGGTGGAGGTGCGGATGGTGAGTGCTGGAACTGGGCAGGAAGCGGGGCCGAGCGCGGCCGACTCCGCGCTCAAGGACCTGGAAGCTGGAATGGCCTTGTTCTACGAGGATCGTGTCGCGGAGGCCAGGGCCAGGTTCGAGAACGTGATTGCGGGCGGTGGAGAAAGCCGGTTCGTCGTTCGCGCGAAGGACTTTCTCGCGGCGTGCGAGCGGGCCGAACGGTCGGCGGAAGGCAGCCCGGACGACCCCTTCCTCGAGGCCGTGATGGCCCGAAACGACGGCGAACTGGAACGGGCGCTCGAGTTGTGCGAAGGCAAGGGGCGAGACCAGGATGACCGCTTCGTCTATCTGGCCGCCTGTGTCCGTGCGCTGATGGGAGACCTGGAGGACGCCCTCGACCTGTTGACGAAGGCGGTGGAACTCGATCCGAAGAACCGGGTTCGGGCGTTCCACGACGGCGACTTTTCTTCACTGGCCGAAGACGAGCGTTTCGTGAAGCTCGTCCATGACCTTAGCGACTGACGTGGCGGACGAGGCCGGCGCGGCCGTTGTTCTCGCTGCCGGCGTCGGCGAGCGGCTGCGCTCGGAACGGCCCAAGGTTCTGCACTCTGTCGGTGGTCGAGCCCTCGTGGCGTGGGTGGTTGCGGCCGCGCGCGAGGTCGGCTGCTCGCCCATCCATGTGGTCGTGGGAAGCGGCGCGGAGGAGATCCACTCGGTTCTCGAGGAAGAGGGGCTGGGCGGGCCTGACATCGTGTGGGTCAAGCAGGGGCAGCCGAAGGGCACGGGCCACGCGCTGCTGTCGGCCCGTGAGTCGCTGCATGCGCACGGAGCCGTTCTGGTGCTGTCCGGCGACGCACCCCTGGTGCGGCCGGCGACTCTCCGGGCGCTGCTCGACCAGGCTCACCGCGGCTGGGGCAGCCTCGCCATGGCCGATGTGACCGATCCGGGCAGCCTCGGCCGGGTGGTCCATGGAGAGGGGCGACTGAAGCGCATCGTGGAGGCGGCGGACGCCAGCGGGCGGGAGCTCGAGATTCGAACGGTCAACTCCGGGCACTACGCGCTGCCCGCACCCGAGATCTTCGACTGGTTGGAACAGCTCGACGCCGGCAACGACCAGGGCGAGCTCTACCTGACCGATGCGGTTTCCGCGGCGGCGCGCGAGAATCCGGTCGCCTGCGTCAGGGTGAGTGACGCCTCCGAAGTGCTCGGTGTGAACTCACGGGCCGAACTCGCCGCGGTCCAGCGCGCTCTCTACCGGCGCAACGTCGAAACGCTGCTCGAAGCCGGAGTCACCGTGCTCGATCCCGAGAGCGTGTGGGTGGATGCCGGCGTGACCGTCGGGCAGGACTCGGTGCTCCACCCGGGCGTCACGCTGCTGGGCGCCAGCCGCGTGGGGCGTGGTTGCACCGTCCACACGGGCGTCTGGCTTCGCGACACCGTTCTCGCGGACGAGGTCGACGTGTTGCCCTATTCGGTCCTGGACGGTGCCCGTGTCGCGTCGCGCTGCAGTGTCGGCCCCTTTGCCCGCCTTCGGCCGGAGGCGATCCTGGACGAGGGCGCGCGGGTCGGCAACTTCGTGGAGGTCAAGAAATCCACGCTCGGACCGGGCGTCAAGGCATCCCATCTCGCCTACCTGGGTGACACGTCGGTGGGGGCGGGAGCCAACATCGGCGCTGGGGTCATCACCTGCAACTACGACGGCAAGACGAAGAATCGGACGGTGATCGGCGAAGGAGCGTTCGTGGGCAGCGACACCATTCTGGTCGCGCCGGTCGAGGTCGGCGCCGGTGGCTACACCGGTGCCGGTTCGGTGATCACCCGGGATGTGCCGGAGGAGACCCTGGCCGTCGGCCGGGCGCGTCAGAAGAACATCAAGCGCCGGCCGCGATGACGGATGTGGACTTCCGTTCCCACCTGAACGCGGAGCAGTTGGCGGCGGTCACCCACGACGGTGGCCCACAGCTCGTGATCGCGGGTGCCGGGTCGGGGAAGACCCGCGTCATCACCTACCGCATCGCCTGGCTGATCGCCGAGAAGGGAGTCGAGCCCTGGCGGATCGCCGCGGTGACCTTCACCAACAAGGCCGCGGACGAGATGCGCGAGCGCGCCCTCGACCTGGTCGGCGGCGACGCGAGTGTTTTCGTCGGAACTTTCCACCGGTTCTGCGTGCGCCTGCTGCGCCGCTATGGGGACCGGGTTGGGCTCCAGTCCGACTTCGCGATCGTGGATGCTCCCGACCAGCTTCGGCTGATCAAGGCGGCTCTTAAGGCGGAAGACCTGGACGAACAGACGTTTCAGCCTCGCGCGGTCCAGGGACGGATCAGCGCCGCCAAGAACCGGTTGCTCACGCCCGCCGCGTTCGAGCGCGAGGCCGAGGACTTCTTCGACCGCCATGTCGCCGCCGTCTACCGCCGCTACCAGGCCGAGCTGCGGCGGGCAGGCGGCGTCGACTTTGACGATCTGATCGCGCTCGCGGTGCGGGTGCTGCGGGAGGAGGAAGACGTTGGCGCGAGCGTTCGGAGTCGATTTCGTCACCTGCTGGTGGACGAGTTCCAGGATACGAATGCGGCCCAGCTCGAGTTGATCCGGCACCTCGTTCAGGGACCCGACGGCTCGGTTTCCGGGTTGACCGCGGTCGGCGACGAGGACCAGAGCATCTATGGCTGGCGGGGCGCCGAGATCGACAACCTGCTGCGCTTCGAAGGCCACTTCCCGGGCTCCTGTGTCCGAAAGCTGGAGCGCAACTACCGCTCCACACAGAACATTCTTGATGCCTCGGGCGCCGTCATCGCCCGCAACCAGGAGCGCCGCGGCAAGACGCTGTGGACGGATCGGGGCGCTGGCGAGCCGCTGCAGCTATTCTTTGCCGCCGACCACGAGGACGAGGCGCGCTGGGTCGTCCGGCAGGTCGCGGCGCTTCGCGTCGACGGCCTCGAGTTCGGCGACATGGCGGTTCTGGTGCGAACCAACGCCCAGACCCGGGCGATCGAAGACCAGATGCTTCGCAGCGAGGTTCCGTACTGCCTGGTCGCTGGCGTCCGCTTCTACGAACGCGCTGAGGTCAAGGACCTGGCCGCGTATCTTCGCGTGATCAACAATCCGCGGGACAACCTGTCTCTGCGCCGGATCCTGAACCAACCGCGGCGGGGCATCGGCCGCAGGACCGAGGAGTTGCTGCTGGCCCGCGCGGCGAAGATGGGCCACTCCCTGTGGGACGCGATCCGGCTCGACCCGCTACAGGAGCTGCCGGCGCGGAACCGGCGTGCGGTCGATGACTTCCGGGGCCTGATCGAGGCGCTGCGGAAGGAAGCGGAGCGTCAGCCGCTGGCCGAACTCGTGCGGGGGACGATCGTCGCGGCCGGGTTCGAGAACCTGTACGGCAAGGGCGACGAGGAAGGGCGCGAGCGGCTGGACAACCTCGGCGAACTGGTTTCGTCGGCACAGGACTTCCAGGCCCTGCACGGCTTCAGCGACCTGCCCGCGCGCGTCCCGACCGCGGCGGTCCCGACCCTCGACGATCCGCTGGGTCCGGGCGCCGACGAGACGGACGAGGAGCCGCCGACGAGTCCGCTGACGAACTTCCTCGACTACGTCTCCCTGGTCAGCGACACGGACGGACTGAACGCGGAACTCGGCGTCGCCGTCATGACCCTCCACAGTGCCAAGGGCCTGGAGTACGAGGCCGTCTTCGTGACGGGGCTCGAGGACGGTCTGCTGCCGCACTTCCACGCCGGTGGCGGCGCGCGGGACATCGAGGAGGAGAGGCGGCTGTTCTACGTCGGCATGACCCGTGCCGAGCGGCGGTTGTTCCTGAGCGGCTGCCGCCGCCGGATGGTCGCCGGCGTGTTCCAGGATCAGCAGCCCTCACCCTTCCTCATCGATGTGCCGGAAGAACTCATGGAAACCGCCCAGAGCCCGGAGATCTACGCCGGACCGCGCACCGCGGGCGTACGCAGCTTCTTCGGCGCCGAGCGCACCGCCGGTGGCCGGTACCGGCCGCCGGCGCCCCCGAGCGGAAGGCGGCCGCCTGCCGGCGGGCCGTTCAAGCCGGCGGCGGGCGGCTTGCGGCCGGGTGCCTATGTGCGTCACGCCACGCTGGGCAAGGGCGTCGTTCTGCATCTCGACGGCCAGGGTGAGAACGCGAAGCTGACTGTCTTCTTCGACAAGGCCGGCAAACGGAAGCTGGTCCGCCGCTACGCCCCGCTGGAGGTTCTCTGAGCATTGGCGTGCTGCTACACTCCGGCGCCTGCCTGTCGGGGCGTGGCGCAGTCTGGTAGCGCACCTGCCTTGGGCGCAGGGGGTCCTCAGTTCAAATCTGGGCGCCCCGATATCGCTCGCATGCTCAGGCCTCGGCTACCCTGTCGCTTTCGTCTGCCTGTAGCTCAGCTGGATAGAGCGGCGGCCTTCTAAGCCGCGGGTCGGGGGTTCGAGTCCCTCCAGGCAGGCCAATCATCTTGGAGTCTTGGTCGGAATGTCTGGTGGGTGTAGCTCAACCGGTAGAGCGCTTGATTGTGGTTCAAGTGGTTGGGGGTTCAAGTCCCCTCACCCACCCCATCTTCCTTCTCTCAGCATCCTCCCGTTCGCGCGCCCGTAGCTCAGCTGGATAGAGCGACGGCCTCCGGAGCCGTAGGTCAGGGGTTCGAATCCCTTCGGGCGCACCACATTCCCGCCGGCCGGATGCGGGCGGCGGCGGCATTTACCGTGCGTCGAGTCTCGCCAGGCACTCCTCCACCACGGGGTCGGGATCCAACCGTTCCATGCACGCGAAGTCGCCGCGGCTGCAGGTGCGGCGCCAGCACGGCTGGCACTCGAGTCGCTCATCGAGTTGCACGGAAGCCGACTTCGGTCCGTAGGGGCCGTTCCTGGACGGATCCGTCGGCCCGAACACGGAGACGCAGGGAACGTCGAGTGCCGCCGCCAGGTGGGCCGGACCCGAGTCGCAGCCCAGAAACAGAGCCGCGTGTCGCAGCAGGGTTGCCAGATCGCGCAGATCGGTCGGCGGTGCGAGCAGGACGGGCAAGCCGTTCCCGGCGTTGGCCACGATCGTTTCCGCCGACCGCCGTTCACCCTCGTCCGCCCAGACGACGACGACCGGCAAGCCGCGGTCACGTGCCAGTCGCCGCACCGCGACCGCAAAGTGGCCCTCCGGCCAGCGCTTCGTGCGCCAGATCGTTCCCGGCGATACGACCGCATAGCCGCCGGCGCCCAGGCCGTGGCGCTCGAGGAAGACGAGCGCCCTGCGCCGGGCGTAGTCGGGCAGCCGCCACTCCGCGATGGAGTCTTCGCCGGCCAATCCCGAGGCCCGGACCAGCGCCAGGTTGCGGTCTACGACGTGGGTCACCGCCGGTGGGATGGCGAAGCGGCGGTTCACGAACAGGCGGTTCAGTTCGCGGCTACCCAGCGCCGGTCCGCCGCGGAACCCCACTCGCTGCCGGGCGCCGCTCAACCAGGCGACAAGTCCGCTCTTCGTGAGTCCCTGGACGTCGATTGCCGCGTCGTAGCGGCAGCTCCTGAGTTCGCGGCGAAGACGGCTGAACGCCTCGAGCCGCGCTGCGACGCCGCGAGTCCGGCGGGGGTAGACATGGAAGCGGTCCACGTCTGGGCAGCCGCGCAGGAGAGTTGCGGAGGGTTCCTGAATCGCCCAGCCGATGAACGCGTCCGGGTGCGCGCGGCGAAGGGCCGCCGCCACGGGGACCGCGTGCAGGCAGTCGCCGATTGCCGACAGCCGCACCAGGAGGACACGAAGCCGTCGGGTGGGTTTCTCCGTGGTTGTCATTGTTGACGTGTCGCCCTCTCGTCAGAGCATACGGCTCGCGTTCGCTCCGCTTGGCATACTTCCGAACATGCACGACGAACCGGACGCCGATTCGCCGCTGGTTCGCCCGCCGCTCTTCGACCGGATCGCCGTCCGCCTGCTGGTGACGGCGGTCGTGGCCGGCGCGCTCACGGTGCCGATCGTCATGCTCTGGCGTGACTTCAGTTGGTTGATGGCGCTCTCCAGCGCCGCCGGCATCGCCTTCCTGATCTTCTTCAGTGGCCGCGCCGTACGGGTTCTCAACTTCGAGTGGCGCCGGCCGCCCTTCGAGCGCGAAGAGTGAAGAGCGAAGCATGAAGAGCGTCCGTCCCTGGCGCGTCGAAGCCGACCGCTCGGTCTTCGACCACCCGCTGCTCAAGGTGGAGATGCAGGAACTCCGCGCCGGGGCCGACCGGCGCGAGGCGCTGGTCCTGCGGTCGGCGGATTGGGTCAACGTGATTCCCCTGCTCGAGTCCGAGTCCCGGGAGCAGGGGCCGGCGGTCGTGTTCATCCGCCAGTGGCGCTTCGGGCGCGCGGAGGTGTCGCTGGAGATTCCCGGCGGCATCGTCGAAGCGGGCGAGGAGGCGGGCGTTGCCGCGGGACGGGAACTGCACGAAGAGACCGGGTACCGGGCCGGCAGGATCGAGCGCCTCGGCGTGGTCGAGCCCAATCCGGCCATCTTCGACAACGCGTGTTCGTTGTGGCTGGCGCGCGATCTGGTCCCGACCGGCGATCCGATCGGCGACGGCAGTGAGGAGCTGGAGGTCGTGCTGGTGCCGCTGTGCGAAGTCCCCGAACTGATCGCGAGCGGCGAGATCCGTCATTCGCTCGTCGTCACCGCCTTCTACTTCTTCGCACAGCGCTACGGTTTCTCTTGAGCGAACGCCAGGAGAGGCCCTTCCGGGCCACGCCGCGCCCTGGCGCCGCACCGCTTCGGGGCGTTTCCTTCGACGCCACGGGGACGCTCTTCGCCTGTCCACGCCGCGGCGAGATCTACGCGGAAGTCCTTGCGCGGCACGGTCATAAGGTGGCGGCCGCCGACATCGAGACCGTTTTCTTGACCGCCTGGAGCGAGCTCGACTGCCGGCTCGGACGCGGCGAGGACCGCTACAGCAGCCATCCGGACGGAGCCCGAGGCTTCTGGCGCGAACTGCTCGGGAGATCGTGCGCGCTGCTCGGGAGGGAAGACCCCGGGCGTTTTGCCGCCGCCGAGCTGTTCGCACGCTTCGAACGCGCCGATGCTTGGGAGCTTCGCCCCGGCGCGCGCGAGGTGCTGGCCGAACTGCGACGACGGGGTCTGCGCGTGGCGGTGACGAGCAACTGGGACCGGCGCCTTTCCCGGGTGCTGGCCAACCTCGGTCTGGGCGGCGACATCGATGCCGTGATCTGTTCCGAGGACGTCGGCTCAGCGAAGCCGGCGGAGGCGATCTTCCTTTCCGCCTGCCGCGCACTGGAGCTGGAGCCGGTCTCGGTTCTCCACGTCGGCGACGGCAAGATCGAGGATCGCGAGGGTGCGGTGGCGGCGGGCCTGAGCGGGCTATGGCTGAACGCGGCGGAAGGCGACATCGGGGCGCTCGAAGAAGTGCTGGACTACGTGCCGGGCTGACGGCCCCGCTGCTACACTGGTTGGCGGTGGAAAGTGCGCGATGAAGATATCGACCAAGGGCGAGTACGGTATCCGCGCCATGCTGTACGTGGCGATGCACTCGGAAGGGGAGCCGGTGCCGAGCCACGAGATCGCGGTGAACCAGGGCATTCCGGAGCCCTATCTGCGACAGATCCTGGCTGCCCTGGCCCGCTTCCAATTGATCCGCTCGAACCGGGGCCCCCAGGGAGGGCACCTGCTGGGGCGGCCGGCCCGGGACATCTCGATGCACGACATCCTGGTCGCACTGGAGGGACACACGACGTCGATCGACCACATCCTGGCCCAGCCCTGCACGATCGGCGTTGGGCCCAAGCACTGCGCCATCCGCGAGGTCTTCCTCAATGTGAAGGAGGCGGTCGAGAACATCCTCTGTAATCTGAGCCTCGCCGATCTGGCCGAACGCCAGCAGGAAGTGTGCGAGTGCAAGATCGAGATCCCGCACGACCTGCCGCCGGAGCGCCTTCACGGTCCGGGGCGGCCGCTGCACGTGGTGAGCGACTGACGAACGGGGGCGGGACACCGCGCCGATGGCCCCGTCGGCGCGGCGGTCGCACTGCTGCGCTGCTGCTGGGCTCGGTCGTGGCGCTCGCCTGGGCGTGCATCGTGCCGGCGGATCCGCCGCCGCTTCAGGACGGCGACCTGGAGAGCGTGGCGGTGGAGCCGCCGCGCGACTCGGTGTTCCGGCCGGAGGAGGATCAGAAGGAGCTTCGGGGGCCGGTGGCCGAGCTCGGCGGTCGCCTGCCGGGCGCTTTCCCGGGGGGCTTTCCGCTTCCGGACGGATCGACGGTGTTCGACTTCGGCGATGTCGCGTGGGACGGTGAAGGCGGGGAACCGCCGTCGGCGGAGTTCGTGAGTCTGCGGCTGCCGCTGGGCGCTCCGGCCGCGCGGGAGTGGCTTCTGCGGGAGGCGCAGGCGGTGGGTTGGCGCGTCGCGCTCGGAGACACGATGACCTTCCGGCGCGACCACGTGTGGGTGCGGGTCGCGATCCAACCGGGCCGGACCGCTAGCAGTGCGGCCGCCCGCTTCGAGTACCGGAAGTTCTGAGCGGACGCTGCTACCATCCGGGGGCCGCCTACCGGGCGGTCGGACGGTAGAGGAAGCAGTTCTGGTGACTGACACGGCAGGTCCGTTGACGCTCAAGCGCGCCGAGAAGTACGGCTTCTGCGCCGGCGTGCGCATCGCCGACCGAACGGTGCGAAAACTGGCCGCGGAAGGTCGGAGCGGGCAGATTCTGGGTCAGTTGGTGCACAACGAGCGGGTCGTTTCGGATCTCGTTCAGCTTGGCTTTGCCACCGCCTCGTCGCTCGACCAGGTACGGACGGGCACGATCGTCTTCTCGGCGCACGGCGTGCCGCCGTCGTTCCATCGCCTGGCGCTGGAGCGGGGCCTGCTGGTGGTCGACACGACCTGTCCCTTCGTCTACGACGTCCACGAAGAGGCCCGGCAGGCGCTCGAGGCGGGGTTCCACGCGGTGTTCATCGGCGATTCCGCCCATCGCGAGGTGATCGGCTACACCCGGGATCTCGATCCCGACGACTACGACGTCGCGCTGACGACGGAAGATGTCGAGCGGATCGACTTCGGCCGCCATCCGAGGGTGAAGATCTTCTACCAGACCACGCTGAACAGCGAGGAGTACGAAGACGTGGCTCGGGCGATCGAGAGCGCGGCGGAACACGCCGAGCGGGCGGACACGATCTGCTACGCGACCAAGGAAAACCAGGATGCGGCGCGCGCCCTGGCGGCCGATCCGGCGATCGACTGCGTCGTCGTCGTCGGTGGGCGGCACAGCGCGAACACGAAGCACCTGTGGGAGATCTGCCGGGACACCAAGCCGCGAAGCTATCTCGTTCACGGTTCGGACGACCTGCGGGCGGACTGGTTCGCGGATTGCCGGGCGGTGGGAGTCACCGCGGGCGCCTCGACGCCGGACGCGATGATCGAGGAAGTCGAGGATGCGATCCGTTCGCTGGCCGCGTCGGCGCGTCCGTCCGTGCAGCTCGCGGCCTCGGAGGCCGCCACGTGAGGGTTCTGGTGATCGGCAACGGTGGCCGGGAACACGCCCTCTGCTGGCTCATCCGGGAGCGGGCACCGGGGACGGAACTCTACTGTGCCCCGGGCAGTCCGGGTACCGAGGAGTGCGGCGAGAGCGTCACCATCGATGTTTCGGACATCGATGGCCTGGCCGGATTCGCGGCCGAACGCGGTATCGACCTCACCGTCGTCGGCCCCGAACTGCCGCTTTCCCTCGGCGTGGTGGACGCCTTTCGGGAGCGGGGTCTGCGCGTCTTCGGCCCTTCGCGCGCCGCCGCGCGGCTGGAGAGTTCGAAGGTGTTCGCCAAGGAGTTCATGCACCGGCACGGTGTGCCGACATCCGACTTCGTGGTCGCGAACGACCGGGAGACTGCCGGGCGGGGCGCGAGGCGCTTCGGACTGCCGGCGGTGCTCAAGGCCGATGGGCTTGCGGCCGGCAAGGGCGTGCTGATCGTGTCTTCGCCGGAGGAACTGGAGGCCGCCCTGGACGTGTTCTTCGTCGACCGGCGCTTCGGTTCGGCCGCTGCCCGCGTTCTGATCGAACCCTTCGTGCCCGGTGAGGAGGTGTCCTTCATCGGGTTCTGCGACGGCCGGCGGGTGTTGCCGCTGGCGACATCAAAGGACTACAAGCGGATCGGCGATGACGACGCCGGCCCGAACACCGGCGGCATGGGCGCCCACAGCCCGGCGGGAATCGTCTCCGAAGCGCAGCTCGCAGAGATCATGTGCGACGTCATGGAACGCACGGTGGCCGGGATGGCCGCTGACGGCACGCCGTTTTCCGGGGTGCTCTACGCGGGCCTGATGATGAGTCCGGACGGTCCTCAGGTGCTTGAGTTCAACGTTCGGCTCGGCGATCCTGAGGCGCAGGCGCTGCTACTGCGGCTGGAGGAGGATCCGGTCGACCTGTTCGCCGCCGGCGCCGAAGGCGACTTCCGACGCTCCGAACTCGCCTTCCGCGCCGGCGCTTCGGCCTGCCTGGTGCTGGCCAACCACGGTTACCCGGGGAAGGCAGCCTCGGGAGACGTGATCGAAGGGATCGAAGCCGCCCGGGCCTGCGAGGGCGTCGTCGTCTTCCACGCCGGCACCGCTCGCCGGAACGGCGAGGTCATCGCCACGGGCGGACGGGTCCTGAACGTCTGCGCGGTCGGCGAGGATCTCGGTCAGGCGCTTGCCCGCGCCTACGAAGGCGCGGACCGGATTAGCTGGCCGGCCAAGGCGATGCGTTCCGATATCGGCCGGCGCGTGCTCGCGACAGGGGCTGGCCTGTCTTGAGTTGCGGCGGCTGCAGCTTTGCCGGCCAGTCGACGGCGGTGGAGGACACGTTCGTCGGCGTACGGTTCGGCGACGAGACGAACCTCACCCTGTGCCGTACGGGAGGCGAACTGCTGGCCCGTGGCGACGAGGTGATCGTGTCGATGAAGCCGGGTCCGGCCTACGGCCGCGTTGAGAAATCGCCCATGCCGGTGTTCAAGCCGTGCCAGAAGTCGAGCGCCCGGCCGCTGCTCCGCCGAGCCGACGATGCCGATCGGGCAGCGAGAGAGCGGCAGCTGGCGAACGAGGTACGCGGCAAGGCGTTCTGCCGTGAGCGCGCGCGAGCGCTCGGCCTGGAAATGAAGGTGTCGCGAGTCGACTTCAGCCTGGATGGACGCCACGCGACGTTCTACTTCACCGCCGACCGGCGGGTCGATTTCCGGCAGTTGCTGCGCGATCTGAAGGCCCGGTTCAAGACGCGGGTGCGGCTCGTTCATGTAGGGCCGCGGGACGAGGCGCGGCTACTGGGCGGCGTCGGCGTCTGCGGTAGGACGCTGTGCTGTTCCACCTGGATCGACGACTTCAGGCCGATCTCGATCCAGATGGCGAAACGCCAGGGTCTGAGCCTGAACCCGTCCAAGATCTCCGGGCAGTGCGGCAGGCTTCTGTGCTGCCTGGCTTACGAGGACGACGACTACCGCCGTCGCCGGCCGGGCCGTGGAGGATCGTGGTCGGGCCGCGACGGCAATGCGCTGCCCGTTCTGAGCTGACTCAGGAAGCGCCGCGGCGGCTCAGCACCGCCGGAATCGTCTTCAACATGATCTTGAAGTCGAGCGTCGGCGACCAGGTGTCGATGTACTCCAGGTCGAGTTCCATCCAGCGGTCGAAGTCCAGGTCGCTCCGGCCGCTGACCTGCCAGAGACAGGTGATGCCCGGCTTCATCGACAGTCGACGTCGCTGCCGTCTCGTGTACGGCTCCTTCTCCTCGAGAGGCCTTGGGCCGACGATGCTCATGTCTCCGCGTACGACGTTCCAGAACTGCGGGAGTTCGTCGAGGCTGAACTTGCGCAGGTAGTGCCCGAGAGGCGTGATCCGCGGATCGCGGTCCATCTTGAACGCCGGGCCGTCCATCGTGTTCAGGTGCCTCAGCTCGCCCCGCCTTGCGTCGGCGTCAGCAACCATGGTGCGCAGCTTGTACATGGTGAACCGGCGGCCGTTCAGCCCGCAGCGCGTTTGCCGGTAGAGCACCGAACCTGACGAAGTGATCTTGATCAGCACTGCCAGCACGAGCATCACGGGCAGGCTGATCGCCAGCAGGACGACACCGAGGCAGATGTCGTAGAAGCGCTTGAACAACAGAAGGGGAAGGCTGGACGGCGCGGGCGACAGAGTGACCACGGGTCGTCCGGCGAACGAGTCGAGCTGAACCTGGCTGTGGGTGGGCGGGAGCAGGTCGAGGGCGATGCGGGTCTGGATGCCCTGCTCCTGCAGCGCTTCAAAGATCTGCTGAAGCGCGGGCAGCTCGTTGGGTGTGACGGCGAAGAACACATCGTCGACCACGTGCTCGGAGACGATGCGCAGGATGTCGTCGACGCCTCCCCACACGGGTTGCGCGCTGTTGGCGGGCCTGCTCCCGTCGGTGTGGATCAGGCCGACGATCCTGAGGCCCCAGTAAGAGTGATCTTCGATCGACTCGGCGAGTTGCCGGGCCGCCTCCGGGGTGCCCGCGATGAGCACGGCCCGCTGGTTGAGACCGTGCTGGCGGAGGTCACGGGCGAGAATGCGCAGAGCGATCTTCTCGGCCAGCAGCAGCACGCAGGAGAGGCCGGAGAAGAGAATCAGCCAGGTTCGGCTGAGACGGTCCTGCAGCAGGATCTGGTCCAGCTGGAGGACGAAGACGGCGAACAGGATCAGGAGGGTCGCGGCCGCTGTCACCTTGAGAATCGCGGTCGCCTCGGTCCTCAGGTCGGCGGTGCGATGAGATCGATAGCGCCGGGTGGCGATCAAGGGCGCCATCCAGGTCACGAGCGCCAGCGGCAGCAGCGGCAGGTGGTCGCTCAGCGGATAGAGCGCACGGGGAAAGAGGCCTGGCAGCACCTGTGGAAACAGCCAGCTGCGGATCGCGTAGGCGAGAAAGAACGCGGCCGCGACCAGCGACAGGTCGAGCGCGAGAACCAGGGCGGCTTGCAGCCGGATGCGCTGTTTCAACATGGGTTCGGAGTCTGGGAGCACTCCCGGCTTGGGAGTCTAACCGTCTACGCCGGCGTTTGCTGTGAAGGCGCTTACTGCGCGCGGCCGCGCCCCTGATCAGCCTCCTTGGCAGAGCCGCCGGAACAGCTCCTCGTACTGGTCCGTGACCCGCTCCCAGTTGAACTCCGACGCCGCGCGGCGAGCCGCCCGTTCACCCAGCAGACGGGCCCGAGTCGGGTCGCCGGCGGCCTGCTCGAAGGCAGCCGTGAGCGAGGCCTGATCCCGGACCTCGAAGTAGATGGCGGCCTCGCCGGCGGTTTCCCGGTTGGCCGGCTCGTCGTTGACCAGTACACAGTTGCCGTAGCCCATCGCTTCGACCAGGGCGGGATGGGTGCCGCCGACTTCGGTGGCGTGCACGGTCGCGAGCGCCGAGGACAGGAGCCCCCGGTAGCGGTCGCCGTACACGGCGCCGGGGAAGCGCACGCGCGGGTCGGCGCTCCTCTTCATCTTCGCGATGAAGGCCGAAGCGTAGGGCGCGTCACCGACCATGACCAGGGGCAGGTCTCCGCCTGTGCGGGCGTAGGCCGCGACGACGCGATGCGGGTTGTTCTCCGGTTCGAAGCGGCTGACATAGAGAAAGTAGCGCCGGGATTCGAGTCCCAGCTCCTCCAGGACAGGGTGAGAGACGATGGGTCGCGGTTCGACGCCGTAGCGGATCATCGTCGTCTCGCGGCCGTAGAGTTCGCGGTAGTGATCGGCGATGACCTCGGCGTCGCTGACCGTCGTGCCCGGCAACACGCAGGCCAGCCGTTCGGAGACGGAATACACGAGGCGTCCCGGCCAGCCCCACTTCGTCCTTCGCTTCTCGATTCCGTCTACGTGCAGGGCGGTTCTGAGGCGCCTTGGCCAGAGCAGAGGCAGGAAGATCGCGTTCGCGCCGTTGACGACCAGGGCGGCGCGAGCGCCGCGGGCCCCCAGGACGGCGTGGAGGCAGGACAGCAAGGTGTGGACGGGAGTGTCTCCGTACTTCGTACGCAGCGTCGGCAGCACGACCAGATCGACGCCGCGATGCGCGCGGAGCCGGCGGTCGACATAGTGGCTCCGACAGTAGACGGTGACCGGCCAGCCGCGCTCCGCCAGACGGGGCGCCAAGGCCTCGATCATCGTCTCGTAGCCGCTGTAGGCAGCGGGAATGCCGCGGCTGCCGATGATCAGGATTCGTGGCCGCTCAGGGTCGATCGGAAGGGAGGTCCGTCCGAACCAGCGAGCCGTCGTGCGTGGCGGCACCCGGCGGCGGGAGCGGATCATGCGGCGCCGCTCGAGGAGGCGACGACGGTTGCGCCAGAGCCAGGGATAGACGGCCAGTGACGAGGGCTCGCGCAGCAGCACGTAGACGAGGATGCCGAGTTCCCGGACCGAAGTCGCAAGAAGCGTGCGCGGGAGGTCGGCCAGGCCCCGATGGTAGAGCTGCAGCAGGTACCGGTTCTTCAGTGAGTGGAAGTTGACATCTCTCGACATCTGACGGCGCCGATGGGGGAGGTTGACGCGACCGTGGAGAGCGCGGGCCCTGGGCTCGTAGAGCACCTCCCAGCCCCGTTCCCGCAGTCGGAAGCAGAGTTCCGCGTCCTCCCGATAGGAGTGGAAGTCGTCGTCGAGGATCCGGCCCGCGACAGCGGCGTCGCGCAGCGCGGCACTCAGGAACAGGATGGCGGCGCCGCTGCCCCCGAACACCCGCTCCGTCACCGGATACTGTCCGCGGTCGACCTGGTCCGAGCCGCGATCGACGTGGCGCCAGCTCCGTGTGAGCGCCATTCCGCAGGCGTCGATCGTCTTCTCCGTATCTGCCCTCAGCAGTCGTCCCGTGGCTGCGCCGACCGGACGCTTCTCGTTCGTGAACCGGCGGAGACTCTCGATCAGGCGCATCGCGTAGTCGGGCGCGGGCCAGGCGTCCGCGTTCAGGCTGAGCACCCAGTCGGGGTCGGGGCCGTTTCCGAACGCACTGTCGAGCGCCCGGTTCAGGCCGCCGGCGAAGCCCGTGTTCTCGTCGAGAACGATCATCTCTACTGGGAAATCGACGCTCCCGGCGTGCTCGCGCAGCGACTCCACCGTGCTGTCGGTGCTCGCGTTGTCGACTGCGATCAGCCGGAACGGGGGCCCCTGGAGTGCCGCGAGCGCCTCGAAGAACCGCGGCAGGTTTGCTGCGTCGTTCCAGGTAACGGTACAGATCGCAAGAACCGCTTGGGTGTGAGTCTCTCGCCCGCTCACCGGTTCCTCCAACCCGAAGCGGCCGCGACCGCTAGGCGCCCCAGTCCGGCGCAGGCGTCCCCGCGGTTGCGGGCTCGCTGTGGACAGCGAAGCGGCAGCAGCAGAACGCGGAACAGTGCCGCGCCGGCCAGCACGGTACGCAGCAGCAGAGCGGCGCCCCGGCCGTGGTGCTTGCGGGCGTACCGGTCCAGGTTGCGGTAGTAGGCGAGCAGGAAGGGGCCGTAGCCGAGGCGTCGTACGGAAGCGCCAAGGCCATGCCGGAACGTAGCGTCGGGCCAGTAGCGGATGGTCAGATCCCTTTCGCGGAGGCGTCGTGCGAGGTCGACGTCCTCGAACCAGGCGGGCCAGAACGCCTCATCCATCCGCCCGGCGGCATCGAAGGCGTCGCGTCGAAGCAGCAGGGCGCAGGCCGCGGGTTGCTCGACGGGCGATCCGGCTGGCGGCTCGCGCAACGCCCTGGCTTCCACGAAGCAGCAATAGCCGAGCAGTGTGAGCAGGTTGGGGAGCCTGCGCAACTGCCAGCCGGCCTGCGAAGCACCGTCTTCGTCCACCAGCCGGGGCGCCAGGCCGGCTGCGTCCCGGTGCTCCTCCATGCCACGCACCAGGGACTCGAGCGCCCCGGACTCGGGTCGGGCGTCCGTGTTCAGGATCAGCAGAAGAGGTCCGGCCGATTTGGCGGCACCAAGGTTGACCGCGGCGGCGAAGCCCAGGTTGCGCTCAACGTCGAGGACTTTGACGTTCGTGCGATCGGTCTGAACAGCGCTCGGGTTCTCAGCCGATCCGTTGTCGATGACGATGAGTTCGAACCGTTCGTCGCGAGGCCAGCTTTGGGCGAGGAGCGCGACGTTGTCCTCGTCGTGCCAGTGCGGCGCCACCGCGGTCAGGATAGGAGAGCCGCTCATGACAGGGTTCCGTCTTCGCTTCCGGGAGCCCGGGTCGACTGCGGGCGGCTGAAACCCGCGAAGCGGGGCAGGAGACGGACGGCGCGGCACCAGGCGAACAGAAGGTCGAGGGGCCCGGGCCGCCGGGGATCGCCCGGCAACTCGCCCTTCCCGCCCCGGAACAGATCAACCGCGTCCCGGAGGAGAAAGAGGGGCAGCCGAGGCCAGAAGCCCCTGCCGAGTCGGGCCGCCAGCACCAGTAGCCGATTACAGTAGATCCGGCGAACGCGCTGCCTGGCGGCGCGGCGCCCCCGGCTCGACAGGGCGCCGGCGTGTTCGCTGCGCGCCGCCGGCACCAGCACCGCGCTGTACGATGCCAGGCGCAGCCGGTCGGCGAGTTCGACGTCCTCGTAGTAGCTGTCGAGCCACTCGTTGAAGGGCCGGAGCTGTCCGCTTCCCGGGCTGACGGCGGCGAGCGCGTCG
>JAPOVF010000013.1 GCA_026708285.1 Acidobacteriota bacterium | reverse complement strand
AGTGTCCGTACGAGCGTCCAACTGCTCGACGGAGTCGCCCAGCGCGCTGACGGAGATGCCCAAGAGTTTCCGCTCGTCGGCCCAATCGCGGCGCTCGGCTTCGTGCTGCGCGGCCAAGCGCTCGGAGCGCTCGACCAGCTGCTCCGAGTGCTCGGTGAGCTCGCGCAAGGTGGTCGCCATCCGGCGCTCGATCTCGGTCGCCATCCGTTACTCGACCGGCGGCGTCGCCGGCGGCACCACGGCTACGGTCCGACCGTCGATCCGCCGGTTCAGCATCTCGGCCCCGAGCGGCAGGAGAACGAATCGCTGACCCTCCCGGCTCTGCCTCAACGTCACGCCCCAGGCCTCGGTCTTCAGGGCCGCGGCGTTCGCGGTCAGGCTCTCGATCTGCGCCTCGAGGGCGGCTAGGTCCGTGCGGAGATCGTTCGCTGCCCATCGGGCCAGCGTCCAGACCCCGCTGTAGATCGCCAGGCCCACCAGGGACGCGGCGATCGCCACCGTCAGGCCGTGCTTGCGAAGCGCGGCTGTACGCCGCCGGTAGGACGCTTCGATGAGTTCGAGCTCGGCGTTCGATGACCGCAGCAAGCGCAGAGCGAGCGCTTTGTGACTCTGCTCCGCCTGGGCCGCCATCCGCTCGGACTCGGCCTTCCTCTGTTGCTCGATCCGCTGGAGGTGCGCCGCGTGCGTCGCGGCTTCGCGGGCCTCGCGTTCCCGCAGCCTCGCTTCCAGGGTGGTCGGTGCTTGATCGCTCCGGGGCGGTTGTTCGGCTGCTCTCGGCGGTCCAGTCTCGCTCATACATGGCTCCTTTCAGTCTCCACCGTTCCGCAGTCTGCGGATCGCGGACGGTGACGTAGTGCTGGCCCTGACGGGTGATGTCCAGGCCAGCCTCTTCGAGGGCCGCGACGAGTGTGTCGCGGTCGCGGATCGTGCCCCGAGCGACGGCGCCCTCCAGATGCGCCCGCAGGGCCTCGCGGATGTCTGCTCGCCGGCCGGGGAAGTTCTCCGGCTGAGTCGAGCGGCGGCGGCTCGGATCATCCGGCCGCGCCCATCCATGCTCCACATTCAGCGACCGCTCCAGCGCACCGAAGTCGCGCTCCCAACCGGGCGGCGCGATGTTGAAGCTCCGTCCCGTCTGCAAATCGCAGCGGGCGGTGAGGATGTGCACGTGCGCACTCTTGGCGTCGCGGTGGAGCACCGCCGACCAGGCGTAACGGTCCGGGTCAATTCCGGCCCACGCGACCGCTTCGAAGCGGTCTAGCGCTTGACTGATCTGCGCGTCGGTGACCTGGTCCTCGGGCGCCCAGGCCAACACCGCCGAACGGTAGCGGTGCTCGAAGTCAAGGGAATCGGCGACCTCACCGACCTGGTACGGATCGCCGCGCAGAACCTCGACCTGGTCACGCTCCTTGCCAACGTGATCGCGGTCCGCGAGCAAGTACGAAGCGGCTGCGGCTGCGCTGCCGGTGCCGTGCTTCGAGAACGAGACGATCACGGCTCCGGCTCCTGGCTCTCGCCCGGGGCCGGCCGCAGCGCGGCCAGGGCCTGCTCGATCGCGCTCAGCTGAGCGAGCACTTCAAGGGCGTCGCCGGCGCGGCGGTGGCGGTTCGCCCAACGCGCGATCTGGTTCAGGTTCGCGCCGATACGACCCACCGCGCGGGCTAGCTCCCGCGCGGCGGCCGAGTCCTCCGCCGTCCAGGTGCGAGTGCGCTGCATCGCACGGCGCAGCAACTCCGACACAGGCAGGCCGGCGCGCTCCGCCTTGCGCTGCCAGGCGGCCCACTCGGACGGCGACAAGCGACACGTCGCGATGCGCGTCCGGCGCTCACGGCGAAGCCGCTTACGGGGGGGGTCCGGGGGGCTTGACCCACCGTCTGGGACCGATTGCATGAAGCCATAGTGTAATACAATCAGTCTGCTTGCTTCTGTGTCTGACTCCCCGGTAACCGGGGACACGCGCGCGAACCTGGTCTGGTAGCATCCGACTCGTGACTGCCTTCATCGAAGCCGAGGCCGAGTTCGCCGAAGCGCTTGACCAGGCGATCGACACCGGCCTCTCCGTCCACGTGACGGCCGAAGTCGCCCGGCGATTCGGACTGGACGATCACGGCCCGGACTCGGCCGAAGCAGCCGATGTCCAGGGACGGCCGTGGATCGAGGAAGTCTCAGAACCTGGGACTCCACGGCCGGGGAGTACGATCGGCGGATGACGTTCGACACCCTCGCTGCGGCCCGGACTCTGGAAGACGCCGGCCTGACCTCCAAGCAGGCCGAAGCGGTGACGACGACGATCCGCGTGGCGATCGCCGAAGGCACCGCCACGAAGGAAGACATCATCCGCCTGGAGGCGAGACTCGCGGAGCTCGAGCTCCGGCTCACGCGGCGCATATACGCGCTTGCGATCGCGCAGGCCGGCGCAACGGTCGCGCTGACCGTCACGCTGCTACGTCTGCTCGCCTGATTTCCGAGTTCCGGATCCGGGGCTCCTTGGAGGGGTGAAACGAACGCCAGCGGCGCCGGAGGCGCTGCCGGGATCCGGATCCGGAAGGGGGATCCAGAAGGGGGACGCGCGCGCGCGCGCGAGGAGAAATCCAGCAACGACGGGTGTTTTAGGCGGTCGGCGGCGGTGTAGATTCCGGCGGATGGGTAGGTCCGTTCCGGCGGATGGGTAGGTCCGTTCCGGTGCGGATTTCCGGCGGATGGGTAGGTCGGACTTGGCTAATCCAGGTCGCGCCGCCGCGGCCGGTAAATCCGCGGGTCGCGTTCATCATGCCGCAGCTCGATCACGCCATCGCGCGTCAGGTCCATGAACGCGCGCTCGGTCGCTTTGTCGCGGTCGTATCGAACCTTGCTCTCGTTGCGACCGGTGACGTCCTGACCGAAGATCAGACGGCGGCGCTCGGCCGGCCCAAATCCGGGCAACGGGACTGGCGCGTTCGCGCCTTCGGGGGTGTAGGGCTGTAGGCCGCGGCGAAGCTTGCGGTCCCATTGCTCGACCAGGGCGAGATAGAGCCGATAGGCGGGTGCCGAATGAAGGCCAAGGCGGCGGAGGGTGTCTCGGTGGAACCGGGCGCCGGCGCCGGCGCCGGCGACGGCAGGCAACTGGACGTAGAGCCTCACGGGGTCGTCCATGCCGGCGCCCAGGTCCGGCGACAACTGGAACCAGAGCGGCCGCCAGCGGAACCGCCCGTCGCTCAGGACGCCGAAGGCGCTGATGCGATCGATGCCGCGGACAAGTTTCGGAAGGTCGCGGCCGCGCTGCCAACCGTTCGGCCATACGGCCCGCACAAGGTCCCGGACGGTCAGCTCGATCTCGGCCAGAACGCCGCGGCGGGCCGCAGGTGGAGCCCAGGCCAGGGCCTCGACGAACAGCCGCAGCTCGACGGGTACGCCGCGGCCCTGGGCCATGTAGTTCCCGCCGAGGCGGTCGAAGACGCGGAGCCAGGCTGCGGGCGCGATCACGTCGCGATCCGTCGCCGACATGTTCGGGAGGGTCAGCTGACGCTGTTGCGTCGGCAGAATCGGCAACCGAGCGCGATCCTCGGGGGCCTCGACGATGCGGACGCGGGGCGCGGGCGGGATCATGCCCTGGGCGCGGCGATCCGCGCCCAGGGCCTCACGGACGGCCGCGAGCAGCGATAGCGGCTTGTCGTCGTGTCCCGTCTCGGTGGAGGGGAGCCGGGAGGCTAGGCGGAGCGCGCGATCCTGGATCGTCCGTTCCGCTTCGGGCGTCGCCGCTGCGGCGTCCGGGAGCCAGTCGCCCGCGACGTACATCAGCAGTCCGATCAGCTCGCGGGTGTCCGCGCTCGAAGTGGCGTCCTCAGCGAGCAGACGGCCGACCAGGGCCGGGTGTCGAGCCAGCATCGCGGCGGCCTGCGCGCGGTGCTTCTCGGCCCAGCTGGCGGCCGCACGGCTTCGAGCCGCGGCGTACCTGAGCGGCGTCGTGGATTGGGCCGGGGTCTCTGACCGCGTAGAAGGGTCCGCCTGCCTCGCCTCCTGGCGGTCCTGCGCCGGGGCCTGCTGGCTAGGGGGCTCAGTCCGTTTTCGGCACTTGCGGCGCTTCTGCGGCCTCTGAGAGCCTCGGGAGGAGGCCGAAACGGCCGCTTTCCGGGGGCGATCGTCGTCTGGAGCACTCGTTTCGGGGCCTGTTCGCTCCGTTTCCCCGGGGGTCCCGCGCAGATCAAGCCTCTTCGGGAGCCGGAATTCGACTCCTGCGGCCTCGATCACCTCGCGGGCGATGCCTTCGAGGAGGTCGTTGGGAGCGTCGATGCAGCCATCCGCGTCGATGCAACGGAGGATCGCCCTGGCCGAATCGTCGGTGAGTGTGCCGTCGGCAACGGCGGCGTGAACCGCGTCGGCGGGGTCAGTTGCCATACCGTTCGAGTAAAAAGTCTGCGGCTTCTTCCCCGAGAGACTGGAGGGAGCGGTCATGTGCAACTGCCGCGATCTTCAAGCGGCGGTGACGATCGGAATCCAGGTAAACGACCCACCCGCGAGTGCCGCGGCGCGATGGCGGCCTCTGAGTCTTCGGCGGAGTGGTGCCGGCCTGCATGGCCTCGGCGAAGGTGTGGGGTGTGGTCATCGTGCCTCCTGTAGCCAAGTGTAGAGAGCAGCGACCTCGGCGGCCGCCGGTGAGTTTGGTTCGAACTCTTGAGCGGATTGGCCGCGCACGAAGGCTTTGGCGTGAGCGACCCGTTGGCCGAGCACCACGGGGCACAACTCGGCAGTGAGTTGGTGCACCGCAGCGGTAGCTTCGGCCGTCCACGAACCGCGGGCTGGGCAGCGGTTCAAGAGCACGACGGCGCGAGTGCCGGCGACGACTTCGAGTGTTGGCGGCAGCGCAAGCAAGTCGGGCATCGAAGGCTGACATGGCACGAGCACCAGGTCGGCGTGCTTGGCTGCTTCGGCGGCGCCGGCACGTTCCCGTGGCGGCGTGTCGATGAGTGTAAGGCTCGTCCCGTTCTTCTTGGCGGCGCCGAGGGTCGATCGAAGGCTCGGTGGGTGAGCTGGGATCACCTCAGGCGGTTTGGCCCCCCCGGAGCCGTGACCAGGCGGCTGCCGATCCTTGCTGGTCAAGGTCAACCAGCGCCACCTGGGCGCCGGCTCGTTGGTGCGCCACAGCGAGAGCCGCGGCGATCGTCGTCTTGCCGACGCCGCCTTTCTGTGCGATGAGCGCTAGCGTGAGCATGATTGGATACTAGCATATTGCCATGCTCTAATGCGAGTGCTCAGGTCTGGTAGCTAAGAGGATCCGATACGGTTGCCCCCGGCTGACCTAGGGAACAACCCCGCGTGCGGGCGGAGGCGGAGGAGAAGGGAGCCCGAATTTGAAGAGGATCGCGTTTGCCGTTTGCGTTGCGTTAACACTGGTGGCAACGCCGCTCACGGCGGAACCGTGGCACACGATCACCATCACAGACACTTGGGGCGATCCCGTCATGGAAGCGGCAGTATCGCCCTTCACTCCACCCATTCGGAATCTGCCTGGGGCGTATGAGGGCACCACAGCACGAGTGGTCGTAGAGGGGTGTGGCCGCGTCTATTTGGAGTTCACCAAGACGCCGAATCTGGTGGGGGGCACGACACAAGACGGCTATGACACGCACCATCTTCAGGGGAAGTGGGACGATGTGCCTGTTGCCAGTTTCATGGTCGATCAAACGTGGGGGGAGAACGTGCTCCACTTCTACGCAGACAAGCGCAAGGTCAAGCGCTTAGGGAGCCACAGGAAGTTGTCCGTGGCTCTCAACTGGTACGGAGCGCAAGGCAATGCTGTGTGGGAGTTCTCGCTCGAAGACGCCCGTGACGCTATAGGCCAAGCGAGGGGAACCTGCCGGCGGTAGAACGCCGCCTTTACTTCCCGCCGAAGTACCTCCGTACCGCCCCGCGGCCGGCCTCCTGGGCCTTGGCGTAGCGGACCACCATGCCGGGGTCCTTCCAGCGTCCGGCGATCGCCACGGCCGCGGTGGAGGCTCCTCGCTCGATGAGGGACTGCGCACTGCCGACCCGGCAGCTGTGTCCGGAAGCCCCCTCGACGCCGACCGCGGCGGCCCGCTTGCGCACGATCGCCCGGACTGCGTTCGTGGTCAGCGGCGCGTGTCCGGACACGGCGCCGGACCTGGTGACGCGCCGGAAGGCCGGCCCTTCGTAGGGGCCGCTCGAGGTCCACGCCGCGGCCGCGGCGCAGAGCCAGTTGTCGAGCGCCGTCATCGTCGCCGGCGTGAGGTAGGTGACGGCGCCCTCGGCCTCCTGGTCGGTCTTCGACCTCTGGATGGTGAGGCGGCCGCCGTCCTTCTCGCGGGCGATGTCGCGGGTGTCGATCGCCGCCACCTCGGAGGCTCTGAGCAGCGCGTCGCTCATCGTGCGGAGCAACGCCGCGTCGCGGAGCCCCGCGGTGGTTCCCTCGGCGGCGGCCGCGGCCTTCGCCGGCGTTCCTGCGGACCGCGCCCTTGAGCGCCTGGCGGGCCAGGGGGCCCCGGGGGTCTTCGAGGCCCTGGGCCTTCGCCGCGGCCGCCTGCTTGATCGTCGCCGGCGCTTTCCCGTCCTCCATCAGGTGGGCGACGTAGGCCGCGACGGTGGCATCCGTCGCCGTCCGGCCGTCCAGCCAGGTAGCAAAGCGCATGAGCGCCGCCCGGTAGGCCTTCGCGGTGTTGGGGGCGATCGAGGCTTCGAGGGCGGCGCCGATGCGCTGGACGTCGCCGGCGGAGAGTCCGTCGTCGCCGGCGTGTTCGAGCTGGTTCACGGGGGTTTCCTGCGGGCGCGCCACCTACCACGGGCCGGGTCAGCTCGTGGGGTACCCGGTCATCGAAGGCGGGTCAACTGTGAATAAGTACTTTCGTCAACAGTCGGCACATACAAAGGCTTGCCCCAACCGCCCGACTCCCACTGCTTCGCATGGTCCGGAAGGTCGCCGCGCTCGATGGCAGACTGCCATCTTCTGCACTTGATCTTGGTTCACTGGTCAGCGCCTCCGCGGCATGCGCCAGCGTTTCCGGCGCGGCGGCCGCCCGCCGGACTCCCGGGCCGTTTGGAGCTTCTCAGGCAGCCAAGGGGTCGAATCCGCAGCCGGCTGTTGCCGGGCCGGTGGACCGCTCCACCGTCTCTGCCACGCCAAAGTCGTTTCCTGCACATGGGCCGCCAGGGTTGCGCCGTCCAGGTCGGCAGGCAACGCGCGGGACTGCGCCGCCAGGGCCGCGCCGTCCTCCAAGTCCACGTCCCACGCTTGCGCCCAGAAGATCGCCCCCGGCGACCTTCTCACCGCTTGGTCCACCGACTCCGCCAACAGAACCTGCGCAACGCCGATGGTCACCTCTTCGCGCAGCGCCGCCAGTCGCCGAACACCAACCGGCAGCGACCGATCGTCCGCATCCTGGCACGGCAGGGAAACGTCAGGCGGAACGATCATCCCGCCGCCTCGGAACAGGTAGCCGCGGCCCTTGTACACTTCTGCCGGCTCGCATGCGACCGGCCGGCCAAGCCAGCCGGGATCGGGCTCAACCTTGCGGCGATCGGCGGACAGCCGATGCATCCGATAGCCGCGGTTCTCCGAGTACTCCCGGCCCACCACGGAGACTTCGCGGCCGTCGTAGGTCGCGGTCTCATCGAAGCTGAGTTCCTCGACGTTGGCAGCGGTGTACTTGCGCACCGAGCACATGCAATCGGGACCGTTCGGCGGGTACAGGCTGCGCCAGATCGGATCGTCGAACCGGAACACCAGGTCGCTCAAACCTTCATGCCCGCGGCAGCCGTGAAAGCAGTGATACGCCCACCAGGGCCGGGTCATCGCGTTCATGACGGCGGACCAGTAGCGCCGCGCGCAAGCGGCAACGACACTCCAAGACTTCCCGCCGAAGTCGTCAGAATCCAGGCGCTTGCGGCCGCGCGGATCGTCGTTCCGATGACGCAGCTTCCGCAGACCGCGATAGGGGCCGAAGTCCGTAGTGATCCTCATGATCGCGCCTCAGTCTCCGTCGAGCCACTCGCCGACGATCACGCCGGGAGGCGATCACCGCGACCAACAGACCGGACAGCCGCAGGCCAGACCGCCGCAGTCGTCTGCGTCATGTAGGCGAGGTAGCTCTTGTCCGAGTCCGTCATCGCGGCGAGCAGGACGCGGTAGAGTGCCGGATGCTTCGCCTCGATCAGGTTCACCCACTTCGCGTCCAGTAAGCGGTCAAGGTCGAGGGAGTCGCTTTCCGTCGCAGAAGTTGACCCCACAGGAAGGCTAGTGTGACGCATGGCTGACCGCCTCCTGAATCGGGAGCGCATCGTGAGAGCCGGTCTCGACACGCTCGCCATCCGTCGCCCGGTTGCGGTAACGATTACTGAGAAACGAAGGCGCATTACCAGGTTGATCCCATGCGGGAAGGATGGGCACGCTGCGCATCGGGCCAGCACCTCTCACACTGAGCGGGATGGAGGAACGCATGACGTCTTGGCAGTTGGTCTTGTCGGTCGAGTTCGAGCAGGAGGGTGATACGTGGGCCGCGTGGTGTTCCGAGCTGGACGTAGCGAGTCAGGGTTCCAGCAAGGCGGAAGCGCTGGAGATGCTCAACGATGCGGTTTCCCTGTTTCTTGCGACCTGCCACGAGATTGGGACCCTCCATCGGGTCCTGGAAGACGGTGGACTGACTCCTTTGAAGCTGCACTCCGAACCGGAAGAGGGGGCCGTCTCGGTGCCGATCGACCTGGTGATTCAACCATGCCGCAGAAGCTGCCGCAGGTTAGCCCGCAAGCGTTCCGGCAAATCTGCGAGCTTGATGGTTGGACGAAGCGGCGTGATTCGGGGCCTCACGAGACCCTGACCAAGCCGGGTTTCAAACGGCCGATCGTGATCCCGAGAGGCCGACGCCCGCTGAGCAGGAGGGTCTTGACCGCCAACATGAGGACGGCGGGTTGGACCCGGGAGCGGCTGTTCGAGTTACTCGGAATGTGACCACGGGTAAGCGACTGAAGGGACCGAGACAATTGTCCTCGGCACGGTTCACGCCGCGTCCTCCGTTTTGCAGTGCTGTCGGCGGTAAGCGAGCAGGACCGCCAGGCGGTCGCGGTCCGTCTCGATCAGGGCCTCGGCCGGTATGCACCGGGCCTCGGTGAGGACGCCAGGGCGCGGATTCGCCAGCGGTGCCAGGTCGGTCCAGGGCCTTTGCGGCTCGTTCATACAGTCGCGCTCGCTCGGTCGGCGTCAGCAGTCCGCGCTCGATCTTGCCCAGTGCGATCGCCGCGGCGCGCAGGCTCACGCGGGTCTTGCTCGTGCGACGTACTCGGCTCCGCAGTCCAGGCAGCGGACCAGGTGCTCCGGGGCCGGCAGGATGGACAGTTGCGCGGCCAGTTTGCCGGCGCAGTCCGGGCAGGCGGTCCAGCCGGTCGCGTCTCGGCGCCCAGGGCGTCGGCGGCTCGTTCGTACAGGCGCGCGCGCTCGGTCGGCGTCAGCAGTCCGCGCTCGATCTTGCCCAGTGCGATCGCCGCGGCGCGCAGGCTCACGCGGGTCTTGCTCGTGCGACGTACTCGGCTCCGCAGTCCAGGCAGCGGACCAGGTGCTCCGTCGCCGGCAGGATGGGCAGTTGCGCGGCCAGTTGGCCGGCGCAGTCCGGGCAGGCCGTCGCGTCTCGGCGCTCGGGGGCTGGCTCGGGCTCCGCCAGCGGCTCGCGGTCCGCGGGACCAGCGGGCCGGTCTCGGCGCGCTCGCTCGCTCAAATCCGCTCGTTTCCGCTCACGGCGGTCGGGACCGTATCGCAGTCGCCTGCTATCATTCCCTATAATATATCTTACCGGAAACAACCACCGCCGCCCCCGCGAACACGGAGAGCAACACCCAACAACCCATGCCGACCCCTGGACCATGGCCCCGACCGCGACATCCCGCCCCAGCGCCGGCGCGCCCGGTCGTAGACTGCCGCGCCGCGCGGCGCTCTTGGTTGCCGCGCCGGGGCGGTCCGGCTCGACATAGGGGCAAACTTCCGGCCGGACCGCTCCACCTCGCCGCCTGGAACGGGTCCAGGGCCTCGCCGGCGCCGCGGGGACCGGCGCGGCGGCCGGCGGCCGTACTCGGGGGCCTGGAAGGCTCGATCGCGCGCTTAAGGGCCGCTCAGGGCCTCGGACCGGCACCGGCATAACGACGACCCCGCCCCATGACCCCGGACCTCGAACCCACCTCCAGGCACCAACGACACGCGGCCGCCTACGTCGCCGCGCAGTCCGAAGCCGCGCGCCCGGCCGTCCGCTCCAACCTGCGCAGGGCCGCGACGATCGCCGCCGGGCATCCGGCAGGCTGGCGGCGCTACCCCTGGCACCGAGCCGACGCCCAGAGCCTCGAAGCCGTGCGCAACGGACTCGCCAGGGACTACAAGCCCGCGACCGCGAACGCCAGCCTCGCCAGCGTGCGCGGAGTGCTCCGCCGGGCCTGGCAGCACGGCGACCTCGACCGCGCCGACCTCGAGCGACGCCTCGACGCGCTCAAGACGGTCAAGGGCGGCTCCGCCCCCGGCCGGGCGCTCGACATGGGCCAGGTGGCGCGGCTGTTCGGCGCCGTCGCCGACGGCACGCCGGCGGGCGTCCGGGACGCGGCGCTCCTCGCCCTGCTCTACGGCGTGGGCTTGCGGCGCGCCGAGGCCGCCGCAGCGGACCTCGCCGACCTCGACACCACGGACGCCTCGACCTGGGCGCTCCGGGTCCGCGGCAAGGGCCGCCGCGAGCGGCTCGTCTACATAGGCGACGGCGCGCGGGACGCGCTTAACGCCTGGCTCGAACTGCGCGGAGATGATGAGGGGCCGCTGTTTGCGCCGGTTGACAAGGCCGGCCGGGTCCGGGCCGGCCGCGGCTTAACCGGCCGCGCCATCGCGCGACGCGTGGAGTTGCGCAGCGAGCAGGCCAGGATCGGGCGCTTCTCGCCGCACGTGCTGCGGCGCACGTTTGCCACGCGGGCGCTCGACCAGGGCGTCGACGTGGCCACCGTCGCCGACCTCATGGGGCACGCCAGCCTCGACACGACCAGGCGGTACGACCGACGCGGAGAGCGGGCCAAGAGGGACGCCATGGCGGCCATCGCCGTGCCATACGCACAGACGGGGGCGCGGTAGGACGAGAACGCCGGCGCCTGCCCGCGAGAATCGCGCGGGCGGCCCCGCCCGGTGGAACACGCACCTAAAGTGGCAACGCCGGCCGTCGCCCGCGGCGTGGAGCGCGAGGCCGTCTACTACTGCACGCACTCGATCAGTTAGAGGGCGCCGCCTCGGGTTGTTCTGGGCGCGAAGTTTAGATCCGATTCGTGTGGACGGCTAATTCGGGCGGCCGCACCGGGAGGTCCACACGATGAGAAGATTTGTGATGCCGGCGCTGGCGATCTGGTTGGCGGCGGCTGCGGCCGAGGGGCAGCGTCATCCGTACTCGGTGGTTCGGTCTGTGACGACCGAGTACGACGCGGAGTTCGGAACCTACTCGTTCGGCGATGTCTACGCGTTCCGCACGCGAAGCGACACCTCCCAGGTCCTCGTCGACCTCTACTGGAACGTGAACGCGGTCTGGTACGTCGGCCTGTCTGTCTGGTGTTACAACGAAGCTGCGGGAGAGTTTCTGCAGGAGGCGAGTTCGGTCGGTACCGGACATCTGACTGCGATCCGGGCGGAAGTGCCCGCGGGCACTCCCTGTCGCGTGCTGGCCTTCTTCGGGTCAGACGACAGACGGCGTTTCGCCTACCGGATGAACGTGAGAGAGGCCGCGTGGACGCGGCCGCAGCGTGTGGATGATGGAGCGTCCGCCGCTGGGGATCGCGCCTTTGAGGACTGGTTCCGTGAGGTCCATGTCCGGGAGGGCGCGAAACTGAACGCGCGTCGACGGCAGTTCTTGCCTAGTCCCGAGGAGCAGCCGTAAACGCCGCGCTGATCGCTGCCGCTGCCGCGTCGATCGCGGCGCAGGCCTTCGACGACGCGCCCAGGCGATCGACTACGTAACCGCGAATCTCGAGCATCGCGAGCTCGAGGGTTTCGGGCGTCAGATCAGGATTGTCGCGGCCTCCAGCGCCGTTGCACCACGGGCACACTACGCGCCGCCCTTCCGCCGGCGACGATCGGCCCACTCCTGGCCAACGGCGCAGCTGCAGGCCTCGAGCGCGCCCAGCTCGCCCACGAACCCGAGCCCGCGGCACTCGGGACAGAGCTCCCCCGGTCCGCGGTCCGCGGCGCCTTCGAAGCGCTGGCCTGGTGGTCGGTCGATCGAGCTGTCGGCACCTGGCGGTGCTCTCGAGGCCGCCGGACCGCCCGGCGCCGGCGTCGGAGCAGCCAGAATGTCAGTATGCAAGCCTCTCTCCAGGTCACGCCCCCTAAGGTGCCGCGCCTGGAGGAGTGGCGGTCGCCGGCTTTCGCCGGCGGCGATCGCTGGCCGGCCGCCTACGGCGTCCGGCCGATCCGGAAAGGTCTTCTCGTCAACGCCAGGCCCCGGACGGCGCCGATCCGTCTCTGACACGCCGGATCCGGAGGCGCCGGCTTGCGCCGGCGCGCTGGCGAATGAGAGCGGGATCCCGCGGACAGCCGCGTCCAGGGTCAGGCGCTCGAGCTGCTCACGCCGCCGCGGCGCCAGTTCCGGCTGCTCGGGCTGCGGCCGCGGCGCCGGCCGGCATGATGAGCACAACCGCGCAGAGTTCGTCTCGAGGTCGACGATCACGCCGCGGCCGTGGCACTTCGGGCATTCACTCGACTCCGGACGCTCGAGCTGGAGGTGGCGGTGCTGGATGTAGTAGCAGAGCGCACGGCTCACGCCGTGCTCCGCTGCGATCTCCCGGACCGGCCGGCGGCGCTCGCCGCGCCGGCGCTGGTTGTCGCGGCGCCGACACGACCGGGGCAGCGCGGTTCGCGGCAACGATCCAGCCTGACGCTCTCGCCTGGCCTACGCTCCATGAGCCACTGGTCCGCCAACTGGAAGCCGCGTCCGTGGTCCTGGCCTGGGATGTGCCGTTCAACCTGCATCTGCTCAAGCGGACCGCCCGTCGCCACGGCGTGTCCCTGCCGGAGCTCCCGTGGCGCGACCTACGCAGCGACTACACAAGGGCTTCGGCTATGTCGGAAGCAGCATGGCCATCGCCGCGAAGCGCCACGGCGCCGGTGACGATCCGCCGGACGCGATGGCCACGTGCCGGCAAACCCTGGCGCTCATGCGCGCCTGTGGCCATTGATTCCCCCAAGGGGTGCGGGACCGACCAGGAGTCGAGAACCGGGCCGGCCCTCCGAGGCCGATTAGGCTTCTTCGAGGGTGCGGGCTTCCGCGCATTTCCCCCGAGACCGGTCAACTTGGCCACTTCGAACGGCCTGATTAGCGCCCAAACCATGATCTGAGGGCCGAATCGCGGCCGTTTCCGGCGACCCAAGGTCATCTCAATGGCTCGCGCTCCGGCCCCGGTGGCCGGCCGTCGATGAGCCAGACGCAGCCACCTCGCGGGCCGGAATGCCTGGATCTGGCCGGGTTTGCTCAGATCTGGCCGGAATCCGCTAAGCAGCGTCCTGTTCTTGATCGTCGTTCTGCTCCAAGATTAGGTTGGTGGAGGTCGCGGCGCACAGACCAGTCGAACGAAAACACTGGTCTGTTGGTACAGCACGGGATACGCGATCCAACAATCTGCTCATGCTCTCCCTCCGAAGAAAGAGTCTGAAGAAAGGGCTGGCCGTAATCGCGGCGACCTCCGCCATGCTTGCTACGTCGGTGCGCGAGGCGGCCCCTGGCCACCATCCCGACACGTTCTCGTCGACCCTACGGCTCGAGGACCTTGTTCTGCTCCAAGAGGTCCAAGCCTGGCTCGAACCGGCGGAATCCGGCCGGACCATCGGTCCGGCGAGGGTACCGCTGGCGAGTCAGGTTCGGGAGCGCCGGGAGAGCTTCGGGCTTTTCGTCGGCCTCGCGGACGGTGCGGCAGTACGGGATCGGCTGGAGCACGTGCGTTTCGGCCCGGAGATTCTGGAAGCGTCCGACCGTTACGGTCTCGACCCTCTGCTCATCGCGGCTGTCGTCCAGGTCGAATCCGGTTTCGACGCCCAGGCGGTATCGCCCCGCGGCGCGCTCGGCCTCATGCAGGTAATGCCGGAAACGGCCGAACATCTTGGCGTGGTCAACGTCAGCGATCCGCGCGGGAACCTGGAGGCTGGCGCGAGCTATCTGGTCTTTCTCCTGCGCCGGTTCGAAAACGACCTGGTGCTGAGTCTGGCCGGTTACAACGCCGGACCGCGAGCCGTCGATCGCTTCGGCGGCCTGCCGGCCTTTCCCGAAACCCGCAGGTTTACCGAGCGAGTGCTTCGCATCTACATCGAGCACCATCGAGCGGCGTGGGCCGCCGCCAAAGGAGGCCAGCATGAACCCCTATTCCCGGTCGTTGGACATGGAGCGGCTCCAGTGTGACGTGCGCCGCGCAGCACGTTTCCGCAGGATCGTTCGCGCCAGGGCGCGGTGGGGAGATCCGCTGCTCGCCGGCGTGCTGATGGCGTTGGCCGCGTGGGCGCTGGTGGAAATCCGCGCGGCGGAGCCGGCTGTCGACGTGTCCGCGCTGGTGGTCGCCGAAGGGTCGGAACTGGGCGTCCCCTAGGCAAACGGGACGAGTAGAAGCAGCGTTTACTCTGAGCGGGAGAGCGGTCGCCCCCCGCCAAGAGGAGTAGCATGCCTTCCGTCCCGTGCGCGACGAGCCGTTTCCCTGGAACGCGAGGCCGACGTGGTTGTGTTGGTCGGGGGGAAAGAACTCGGTCTGGGCGCTCAAGGAGCTCCGGGCTGATCCCCGCTTCGACGTGCAGGGCCTGATCGCGCTTGTCAACGAGAACAACGGCCGCGTGATCCTGCACGGCCTGCCGCACGCGCTGCTGCAGCGCCAGGCCGAGGCGGTCGGGCTGCCGCTGCGGTTCCTTCCCCTGGACCCGTCGTCCTCGAAGACCGAGCGAAACGCCGCCCTCGCCCGCGGCTTCGGGGAGCTGCGGAGGCGCGAGGCGACTTGTATCGCCTTCGGCGACCTGTTCTCGGCGAAGGGCCGCGACCGGCGCGAGCTCGTGACCGCTGACACCGGCCTCGATGTGCTGTTTCCGCTGTGGGGCCGGGACACGCGCGCCCATGCGGACGAAATGCTGGGAGCCGGCCTGTCGGCCTGGGTGTGCTCCGTCGATACGGACTTCCTGCCGGCGGATCGCGTGGGACGCCGGTACGACGCGGCTTTCGCAGCCGATCTGCCAGCTGGCGTCGATCCGTGCGGCGGAGACGACGAGTTTCACACCTTCGTCGAATGGGCTCCCGGCTGGGATCGCTGCGTGCGGGTCGAACCGACCCGGTCGATCGAGACCTACAACTTCGCATTCGCCGAAATGGAACCGCGAGGCAGGGAGCACGGCGTCGGCGCGGACCCACGTGTCGACCCTTTCGACCACTTCGCGCGGTTGGATCGCGTGCGGCGCTACGTGGACGACCACCTCACCGAAGACATGGACGGCGCTTCGGTCGCCAGGGTCGCGGCGATGACGCCTACGGGATTCTCCCGGTACTTCCGGGAGCACGTCGGGACCACCTTCACGAGCTGGCTGGTACGGCGACGGGTCGAGCATGCGTGCCGGCTACTGCGGGAGAACAGCGCTCCGGTGAGACGGATCGCGGAAACCGTCGGCTTCCGCAGCGAAAGAACGTTTCGACGCAGCTTCCACGAAGAAATGGACTGCAGCCCCTCCGAGTACAGAAAGAAGTGGCTCTAGGGGAGCCGGTGGACTGAAAGGCCGGCCGGGTGGGTCGGCCGCGGCTTAACCGGCCGGGCCATCGCGCGACGCGTCGAACTGCGCAGCAAGCAGGCGAAGAGGGCAGCCATCGCCGTCCCCCTACGCACAGACGGGGGGCACGGTAGGCCGAGAATGCCGGCGTGGTGACTCGCTTGTAGACTTGCCCAATGGCATCCGTAATACAGCAGTCGAAGACGCATTGGGTCGTCCACTTGGCGTCACAGTCCAAGTCTGAAGTAACGGTCGAAGTGCGCATGAGCAAAGTCACTGCCGACATCCTCACCCGCTCTGAAGCCATGCGCATCGAGACACTCAACCCCGAGCGAACCGATCTGCCTGCCGAGAACATCGGCTCCGCAGTCCTCGGCATCCTGTCGGCGACAGCCGCAATCGCGCGCGTGAAGGAGCGCTTGGCCGACGCCGACCAGCAGGAGCTGATGCAACTCGTTGACGAAGAGGTGGATGCCGCGCGTGCGGGTCGTCCTTGACACCAATATCCTCATCAGCGCGCTCATCACCAAGGGCACTCCGCCGGACCAGCTCTACCAAGCTTGGCTCCAAGACGACTTCCAGCTGGTAACTTCCGACGCCCAGATGGAGGAGGTCTCCGATGTTCTTGCGCGGCCTAGACTCCGCAGGTATGTGGATCCGGAAGAGGCAGCTTCGATGGTTGCTGCCATCAATCGACGCGCAACCGTCCTCAGAGCCCTGCCTGCTGTGAAACGGTCTCCGGACCCCAAGGACGACGACATCCTCGCGACGGCAGTCGCTGGCGACGCCGACCTGGTGGTGTCCGGCGACCGAGCGGACATGCTCGCCCTTGGGCATGTAGAAGGCATCCCGATCCGCTCCGCACGCGAGAGCTTGGCCATTGTCTTGGCGTAGATCCGTGATGTCCCATGACACCCACGGGAGCCGCCGGACGGCTACTTCCCCCAAAGTGCTCCCGCCCCGGTCTGCGGCTGGCCTTCCTGTGTTTTGGCGTAGCGCACCACCATGCCGAGGTCCTTCCAGCGGCCGACCGGCCGCTCCAACCTGCGACGCGCCGCCACCATCGCCGCCGGGCATCCGGCGGACTGGCGGCGCTTCCCTTGGCACCGAGCCGACGCCCAGAGCCTCGAGGCGGTCAGGAACGGATTGGCCGAGCGGTACCGGCCCGCGACCGCGAACGCCAGCCTCGCCAGCGTGCGCGGAGTGCTCCGCCGGGCC
>JAPOVF010000034.1 GCA_026708285.1 Acidobacteriota bacterium | reverse complement strand
CCGAACTCGATCGTGAACCAGAAGAACCGCGCCAGGGCCTTGAGAGCGCTCTCGACCTGGCCGCAGTCGCCGTCCCGGGTGACCAGCGCCGCCGTCCGCGCCGCCTCGCCGAAACGGACGAGGACATCGGCGAACGCCGGGTCCGTGTGCATCGGCACGTGTCCCGCCAGATCGTGGAAGATGTCGGGCTCGGGGAGGTAGTCGAGCCTCTCGCCGTCCCGGATCGTGATCGTGGTCGGGAACTCGCGCCGGCGGAGACAGTCGAAGAACAGGTAGGCCGGCACGTAGCCGCTGACCGCCCGCGCCACAAAGCCGCTCAGCGGCTCGAGAAACCGGTTGACGTCGGCAAGGCGCGGAATCCGTTCCGGATCGAGTGCCAGGCGCGTCACCCCATCGAGGAAACGCGGATGGGCGTGCTGCCCCCAGCGCCCCGCGAGCGCCCGGTACAGACGCCTCCAGGTTCGCTGGTTCGACTCGCTGTACAGCTCGTACGGCTGCTCGATGAACAGCTCGCCCCTGTTCTGCGCCCGCTCGATGAAGCCGGCCCGGCCGGTCGTCAGATCGCGTCCGGCCGCCTGTTCGGGAGGCGCCAGATCAAGCGCGCCAGCTATAGGCATAGCCCTCGTCCTCCAGGTCCGCGGCGGCCGCGGTCAGTTGCAGTGGCCGGAACGTGTCGACCATGACCGCGAGCTCCTCGGTCCGCTCCTTGCCGATCGACCCTTCGTAGGCGCCGGGATGGGGACCGTGCGGAATGCCGTTCGGATGCACGGTCAGGGCCCCGCGCTCCACGCCCCGCCGCGACATGAAGTCGCCCTCGACGTAATAGATGACCTCGTCCGAGTCGACGTTCGAGTGGTTGTAGGGAGCGGGAATCGCCTGTGGGTGGTAGTCGAACAGGCGCGGCACGAAGGAACAGACGACGAACCCGGGTCCGTCGAACGTCTGGTGCACCGGCGGCGGCTGATGGACGCGGCCGGTGATCGGCTCGAAGTCCTCGATGTTGAAGGCGTACGGCCAAAGGTGGCCGTCCCACCCGACCACGTCCATGGGATGGCGCCTGTAGAGATAGCGTGTGGTCCCGCCGCGGGCCTTCACCCGGACCTCGAACTCGCCTTCCTCGTCCCGCGGCTCGGCCCACTCCGGCGGACGGATGTCCCGCTCGCAGTACGGCGAGTTCTCGAGGAACTGGCCGTACCGGTTCACGTAGCGCCGCGGCGGTTCGATGTGACCCGCGGCTTCCACGGAGAGCATCCGCTGAGCCTCGTCCGCTCGCGGAAGGAGGCGCCAGATCACGCCGGTCGGCAACACCAGGTAGTCCCCCGGCCGGTAGTCGAGTCGCCCGAACTGAGTCTCCAGCACGCCGTGGCCCTCGTGAACGAAGAGCAGCTCGTCACCGTGGGCGTACCGGTACCAGTAGTCCATCGGTTCCCGGAAGCACGCCACGGAAAGCACGAGGTCCCGGTTGGCAAGCAGCGGTACGCGGCCGCTCACTGCGTCTCCCTGTTCGGGTGTCTTGGCCGCGCGGATCAACCGGTGCCGCAGCGGACCCGCGTACTCGAGCTTCAGACCGTTCGCCGACCGTTCCCCGATCCGCTCGACCGCGGTCGGAGGATGCAGGTGGTAGAGGATCGACTGAACTCCCGAGAAGCCATGAATCCCCATGACCTCTTCATGGTGAAGCGAGCCGTCCGGTTTGCGGAACTGGGTGTGGCGCTTGTGCGGGATCTCGCCCGCGCGCATGTAGTAGCTCACAGGTTGCCCCTTGCCGCCTGCTCCCGTTCGAGCGCCACGAACAGGCTCTTGAAGTTGCCTTCACCGAATCCCCTCGCCCCGTGTCGCTCGATGATCTCGTAGAAGAGCGTCGGCCGGTCCTCGACCGGCTTGGTGAAGATCTGCAGCAGGTAGCCGTCCTCGTCGCGGTCGGCGAGGATGCCGAGTTCCGCCAGGCGATCGATCGGCTCGTCGATCTCTCCCACCCGCTGCTCGAGGTCGTCGTAGTAGTTCCCCGGGACGTGAAGGAACTCGACCCCGTTCGCGCGCAGCCGGGACACGGTGCCCAGGATGTCGTCGGTCCGGCAGGCGATGTGCTGCACGCCCGGCCCTTCGTGAAAGTCGAGAAACTCCTCGATCTGGGACTTTCTGCGGCCCTCGGCGGGCTCGTTGATCGGGAACTTGATGACCCCCGAACCGTCCTGCATCACCTTCGACATCAACGCCGAGTACTCGGTCGAGATCGCCTCGTCATCGAAGTGGACGAGCTGGTTGAAACCCAGGACGCGCGAGAAGAACCGCGCCCACTCGTTCATCCGCCCCAACTCGACGTTGGCCACGACGTGGTCGATCGTGTGCAGCCCGCAGCCCCGGCGCCGCGCGGCGCCGGGCACTTCCGGCGCCGCTTCAAAGCCGGGCCCGAAGACGCCCCCGTACTCCCCGCGCTCGATGAACTGCATCAGGCAGTCGCCGTAGAGCCGGATCGAGGCGTGACGAAGCACACCGTGGTCATCGCTGGCGACTGCCGGTGCAGCCGCGGGCCTGGCACCCCGCGACACCGCGGCCGAGAACGCCTCCTCGACACTTGGCACGGACAGCGCGATGACCGCGACCGAGTCGCCGTGCCTGCTGACCGACCGGGCGGCGTCGTGGGAGGAATGAAGCCCGCTGGTCAGTACGAGGCGTATGTCGCCCTGCTCGACCAGGTAGGACGCGCGTGTTCGCTCGCCGGTCTGAAGCCCGCGCACCGCGGTGCACTCGAATCCGAACGCGTGGCAGTAGTACGCAGCCGACTGCTTCGCGTTGCCGACGTAGAGCTCCAGGTGGTCGAAGCCGAGAATCGGACAGAAGTCGTCCGCGGCCTCCGCGTTCCGGGCGACGAACGCGGGCTGTGTCTGTTCCGTAGCTCCCAAACTCACTCCGTCCCTCCTTTCCAGTCGTTTGTCCTGAGTCCGGACGGGAATCAGATGCAGGCGGCGAAGTCCGCCACCGCCTCGCGCAGTGCCTCCGGTTCCAGGCGCGAGAAGCTCAGGCGGGCCGCGTTCCTGGGTGCGGCGCGATCCGCCCCGTCGGCGAACGCAGTCGCCGGAAGGAAGGCGACCCGTCGTTCGGTCAGGGTCCGCTGGAGCAGCCGCTCGCCGTCCACGCCCTCAGGCAGTTCCACCCACACGAACATGCCGCCCCCGGGCTCCGTGAAGACGCAGCCGGCCGGGAGATGGGCGGCGAGCGCCTCGAGCATCGCGTTGCGACGACGCCGGTAGGTTCCCCGCAGCAGTTCCAGGTGGCGTTCCAGGTCGAGGTCCCGCAGCAGGCGGGCCACGGCCAGCACACTCAGCCGGGAGCACTCCAGATCGCCGATCTCCTTGACCGCCGCGAAGGTCCTGACCAGCGACGCCGGCAGGCGCAGCCAGCCGAGGCGCAACGCCGGCGCCAGGATCTTGGAGAACGTGCCCGCGTAGACGACCCGTTCCGAGTCGAGCGCCGCGAGCGGGGCCTCGAACTCGCCGTCGCACCAGAGCAGGCCGTAGGGATCGTCCTCCAGGATCACGAAGTCGTAGTCGTGAGCCAGGACGACCAGCCGCTCCCTGGCCTCTCGCGGCAGGCTGACGCCGAGCGGGTTGTGCGCATCGGGAATCACGTAGACGAGACTCGGCCGGGCACCGGCGAGCAGGAAGCGTTCCAGGGCTTCGACATCGAGCCCGTCGTCGAAGCCGCTCGGCAGGGTCACGAGCCGGGGCGCGTGCGGCGCCAGCACCTCCCGAAAGCCCGCGTAGGCGAAGCGCTCGACGGCGACACTCCCGCCAGCGTTGAGCAGTCCCCGAACGGAGACATCCAGGGCCTGCTGAGCCCCTGTCGTGACCAGGATCTCGTCCACCGCGCACTCGACGCCGCGACGCTGCATCAAGTCGACGATGCGTTCCTTCAGTTCCCCGCATGACGGCACGTACTGCATCGACTCCGGATCGCGCAGCAGTTCGCTCACGATCTCGCCGTAGGCCCGCGAGGGAAAGTGCTCTACCGCAGGCAGCCCACCGGCGAGTGACACGACGCCGGGTCGCGCGACTTGATTGACCAGCCGCCTCAGCAGCGAGCGCTCCCGGCCCTGCAGCCACGATGCGACTTGCGGCGCCTTCGAGGCCCGATACCGCGTCGGCCGTGATGCCAACAGCGGCACCGGCACCGACGTCTTGGTATAGGAATGGGCGTGTACTGGCATGAGTGGAACGCTAACAGAGCCAACAACATGAAACAAGTGTTGATTCCACACCCAGCCGATCATCTCCGTGTACACTCCGGCGCCATGGAAAAGACAGACGATCAGCGAGCGACGGAGTCAAGGCGTTCCCTTGCCCGGCCCCTCGACGCCACCGACTACGCCATCCTCGCGCTGCTGCAGGAGGACTCGAATCGAACCGACGTGGATCTCGCCCGCAAGGTGCGCCTTTCCGCCTCGGGCCTCAAGAAGCGCCTGCGCAAGCTGGAGCGGCGGGGCGTGATCCAGCAGCGGGTCACCCTGCTCGACCGGAACGCAGTGGACCTGGGTCTGCTCTGCTTCGTGCAGGTCTACCTAACCCACCATCAGGCGGACGCCAGACAGCACTTCTGCAACGCGGTGCTGAAACTGCCGGAGGTGCTCGAGTGTCACTTCCTCACCGGCGAACACGACTACCTCCTCAAAGTCGTGGCACGCGACTACCGGCACCTGGAGCACATCCTCGCGGATCACCTCGCGGGCATCCCCGGCGTCGACCGGCTGCTGACGAGCATCGTGCTGAACGAGATCAAGCGCACCACCGCCTTGCCGCTCGGTCTCCCCGCCGAGGCTGAAGCCTAGCGAGCTGCGCCTCGCGACTGCGGCTCAGCCCCCCGGCGGCTTCCCGTGCAGGCTCATCGCCGTCTCGTCCCGACTTGCTACCCTCCGCGTTCCAATGAACGGCGCCCAGGCCATGATCCGGACTGCCGCCAACGCCGGCGTCGAAGTCTGCTTCGCCAATCCCGGAACGTCGGAGATCCACCTCGTGGCGGCGCTCGACGAGATCCCCGGCGTGCGCGGCGTGCTGGCGCAATTCGAGGGAGTAGCCACCGGTGCCGCCGACGGCTACGGCCGAATGGCCGGCAAGCCGGCGCTCACCCTGGTCCATCTCGGCCCCGGTTTCGCCAACGGATTCGCCAACCTCCACAACGCCCGCCGCGGGCGCACTCCCCTGGTCAACGTGATCGGTCACCATCCGACGTGGCACCGGAACTACGACCCGCCGCTCAACACCGAGGTCGAGAGCCTGGTCCGGGCCGTGTCCGACTGGCAGCGCACCTCGGCCTCCGCGGAGCACATCTCCCGCGACATGGCGGACGCCATCGCGGCGGCCCGCCGTCATCCGGGACAGGTCGCCACCCTGATCGTGCCGACCGACTGCCAGTGGAACGAGGCGTACGGTCCGATCGTCGAGCCAACGCCCCCGCCCGCCGCACTGGTCGGCCCCGAGGCCGTCGAGCGGGCGCGCATCGCGACATCGAGGGGCGAGCGAACGATGCTGATGCTCGGCAGCTCCGGCTTCATGGAAGCCGCCCAACGCGAGGCGGCGAAGGTGCAGGCGAAGACGGGCTGCCGGCTCACTGCCGAGACCTTCTGCGGACGCATGGAGCGTGGCCCCCAACTGCCGGCGCTGCCGCGGGTTCCCTACTTCCCCGAACAGGCGGTGGAGTTCTTCCGCGGGGTCGACACGGTGGTCCTGGCCGGCGCCCTCGATCCGGTCGCCTTCTTCGGCTACGAAGGCGGCGTCAGCCGGTTGATCCCGGACTCCGTCGAGGTGGTCGTCCTCAGCCACCCGACAGAGGACAGCGGTCACGCCCTCCGTGAGCTGGCCGGCGCGCTCGACGCGAAGGAAGAACCGCCGGCCCGGAACATCGAGAAGCCGCCGGTGCCCTCCGGACCCATCGGAGTCCGCGTCGCCGCCCAGGCGATCGCCGCCACCCTGCCCGAGCAGGCGATCGTGATGGACGAAGGGATCACCGCCGGCGCCGCCTTCTATCCCGCCACGATGAACGCACCGGCCCACACCTATCTCCAGGAGAACGGCGGAGCGATCGGCATGGGCCTGCCGGCTTCCCTCGGCGCCGCGATCGCCTGTCCGGACCGCAAGGTCCTGAATCTCGAGGGCGACGGCAGCGGCCTCTACACGATCCAGGCGCTGTGGAGCCAGGTCCGCGAGGGCGTCGACGTCGTGAACCTCGTGTTCGCGAACGACGTCTACCGCATCCTCCAGGTGGAGCTGCACCGCGCCGGTGTCGAGGAACTCGGGCCGCAGAGCGTCAACCTGACCGACCTCTCCGGCCCCCGCGTCGAGTGGCTCGATCTGGCCCGGGGCTTCGGCATGCCGGCGGTCCAGGTGCGGACCGGCGAGGAGCTTACGGAGGCGCTCGAGCGCGGCTTCGCCGAGCCGGGTCCCTGTCTGATCGAAGCGATGGTCGACGACACCGTCTGACGCTTGAAGTACGCGGTCACTCTCCTTCCGGGAGACGGAATCGGCCCCGAGGTCAGCAAGGCGATGGTCCGCGCGGTCGACTTCGTCACCGGCGGCCGCATCGACTGGGAGCCCGTGGTGGCCGGCAGCACGGCGGTCGACCAGGGACTCTCGCCCCTCCCCGACGAGGCGATCGACTCGATTCGCCGCAACCGGATCGCGATCAAGGGACCCCTGCAGACGCCGGTCGCCGGCGGCTGGCGCAGCGTCAACGTCCTTCTTCGCCAGTCGCTGGAACTGTTCGCCTGCGTCAGGCCGGTGCGCTCGCTGCCCGGTAACACGCTGGCCCGCTACCAGGGCGTCGACCAGATCATCGTGCGCGAGAACACGGAAGGGCTCTACAGCGGCCGCGAGCACGAAGTCGTCGACGGCGTCGTCGAGGCGCTCAAGATCGTCACGAGGGACGCGTCGCGGCGGATCATGCAGTTCGCCTTCGAGTACGCCCGCAGCCACGGCCGCAAGAAGCTCACGATCGTCCACAAGGCCTCGATCACGCCCCTCTCGGACAACCTGTTTCTGGATTGCGCACGCGAGTGCGAGCGGAACTACCCCTTCTTTCAGGTCGAGTACCTGCCGCTCGACAATCTTGCGCTCGACCTGGCCACCGACCCGACTCGCTTCGACATGCTCGTGATGGGCAACCTGGACGGCGACCTGATCAGCGACCTCTGCGCCGGACTGGTCGGCGGCCTGGGTGTCGTTCCGGGCGCGAACTACGGTGAGGGCTGCGCCGTCTTCGAGGCGGTCCACGGCACGGCGCCGGACATCGCCGGCCGCGACCTGGCCAACCCGATCGCCCTCATCCTGTCGGCGGAGTTGATGCTCCGCTACGTGGGCGAAGCCGACGCGGCCGACCACCTGCGCGCCGGGGTCGAGCGACTGCTGGTCGCCGGCGAGTCGCTCACCCGGGACCTGGGCGGATCGGCGAACACCTCCGAACTCACGGACGCGCTCCTCGCCGAACTTGACGCCGTCGCCGGGGATGCGGACGGCGCCGCCCGGAGGCCGGCCAGAGGGCCGGCGCACCGACAACCGGACAGCGCTCGATGACAGCGGACGGCAAGACCGCAACCAGACCCCGGGTCGCCCTGATCGTCGGCAGCATCGGCATCGGCGCCGAGACCGCGCCGCCGGTGCTCGAGATCCTGGAGTCCGTCGGCGCCGACTTCGACTTCGTTCGCGTCGACGTGCCGACCGCGGTGCGCCGCAACACGGAGACGGTCCTGAACGAAGCTGCCGACACGGTCCGCGACTGCCGGGTGGCGCTGAAAACCCGCCTCATCGGCCCGGGCCGCGACGCCGTGCGGGTGGGACCGGGACCGCAGAACCCGAACGTCGCCCTGCGGCAGATGCTCGGGCTCTGGGCCAGCGTGCGTCCCGTGCGTTCGATTCCGAGGCTGCCGACCCGCTATCCCGACCTCGACGTGCTGCTCATTCGCGAGATCACCGAGAGCGTCTACCGCGGAATCGAGCACGAGATCGTGGACGGCGTGGTCGAGAGCATGAAGGTGGTCAGCCGCGCGGCGTGTGAACGCATTGCGGACTACGCCTTCCGCATCGCCCAGCGTCACGGCCGCCGGAAGGTCACCGCCATCCACAAGGCGAACATCATGAAGCAGAGCGACGGCCTGTTCCTGGACACGGTCCGGGACGTCGCCGCCGGCTACCCCGATATCGAGGTGGACGACTGCATCGTCGACGCGGCCTGCATGCGTCTCGTGTTGAATCCGTACGACTTCGACGTGATGCTGATGGAGAACCTCTACGGCGACATCCTGAGCAACCTCGGCGCCGGCCTCGCCGGCGGCATCTCCACCGGCCACGCGATCAACGTCGGCGACGACTGCCACGTCTTCGAGGCCGTCCACGGGGACGCCCCGCACCTGATCGGCACCGGCCAGGCGAACCTGCTGCCGCTGCTCACGCCGGCGATCGCGCTCCTCCGACACTTCGACCTCTACGAGGAGGCGAGCAGGATCGATCAGGCGGTGACCGCCGTCCTCGAGGAAGGCCGGAACCTGACCCCCGACCTCGGCGGCCAGTCGTCCACCTGGCAGATGGCGCGGGCCATCATCGCGGCGATGGGCTAGCAACCTGTCGGTGCGCCGGCCTAGAGGCGCGAGACTCAAGCGCTCAGTCCCCGCGCGCAGGCCGCAGCCCGGCAAGCAGGCGCGACAACCCGGCGCGCACCCGCTCCACTTCCGCGTTGCTCAGATACGGCGCGACAACCTCGAGGTCCGCACCGTCGGGCTCATCGACACTTCCGGCTGCCAGCGCCCGTAGCGAACGCACCTGGCGCTCCCCCAGTCGGATCAGGGCCGGGCGGATCTCCTCCAGCTCCAGTGTGGGCGCCGCGGCCGGCGTCCGGCGCTGGACCGCCTTGGCCAGGTCGATCTGAAGCACGAACCAGTCGCGCACCGGTTCCGGATCGAGCCCGAAGCGGGTGGCGCTCCGTTCCGCCGCCTCCAGTACTGCCTGCTCCCGCTCCAGGTCCTCGATCGGCACGCCGCGCGCCGACTTCCACGAGGCGACAACCGGCATGAAGGCGAGCCGGCGAGCCGTCAGGTCGAGCAGATGGTCCAGCTCGTCCCGCTCCTGGCCGCTGCCGAACCACTCCTCGCGGCGAGCCTCGAGCCAGCGCTCGTTGCGCTGGACCCAGCGGTCGACCGCGGGCCCGAGATCATCCGCCCGTTCTGGAGCAACCCAGAACACCTTGCGGTCGAGCGGCGGTTCGCAGCGACGCCGCCACCCGTCGCGGCCGAAGTGCTCGACCTCGAATGAATCGGTGACGAAGGCGTCCACCTCGTCCCTTTCCAGGCGCCCGGGCCGCGAGAGGTTGTCGTCGACGGCGGTGATCCCGGTGGCGCCGTCTCCAAAGCGCTCCCGCGTCCAGCTCTCCAGGATGCCGCCCCGATTAACGGCCACGCGGCGTGGCGGCTCGGGCGCGGACGTCGCGCTGACCACGCAGGGACCGCCCGCCGCGACCGCCCGGCTCATCCACCCCACTGCGGCGCGCCCGGGCCGCCAGGTAACGCCGCTCATCGCGAGGTCGAAGTCGTCCGCAGCCACCGACGCCGTCAGGTCCGGCCAGTCGAAGGGGCGGAAGTCCAGGTCGAAGCCGAGGTCGGAGGCGAGTCGTTCGGCAACCTCGATGTCGAAGCCCAGGCGCGCCGTCTCTTCGTCCGCGACCCCCTCGACGGTCGAGAAGGGGGGATAGTCGCCACTGGTCCCAACGCGGAGCACCGGCTTCGCGGGCACGGCGGCCTGCGCCGCCGAAGACGCCTCGTCCAGTTCCGCCGCCGTGAAACGCACGGAGGCGATCCAGGGCTCCTCGCCCGGCGTGAAGTGGCCGTACGTCGTGGTCACGAAGGTGCCGTCGGGCAACAGTTCGAGGCCCGGATACGCCGTGTCCGCGGCGTACCTGTTGTCCATCAGCCGCACCCGCGCCTCGCCCGCCCAGGGCTCACGGCCCCCGCGCCGCAGGTCCTCGTACTGGCCCAGCCATCCAACCCAGTCACCGCGCCACGGGCTGGACGGCTCCTGGTCGCGGAACGTGATGAAGAGGCGGCCGTCCGGCGTGTACCGGCCGACGTGCCGATCGCCGGTCAGCGAAGACGGTAACTCGATGGGCCGGCTCCAGGTGCGCCCCTCGTCGGGCGAGAAGATGACGAAGGAGTTGAACCTGCGGCTGTTCTCCCGCAGCAGCACGGCGATCTCGCGGCCGTCCGGCGAGCGGATCAGACCCGGCTCGCAGAGGTGCGCCTCGGGATGCCGGGCGATCACCTCGGGCTCCGACCAGGTGAGGCCGTCGTCGAGCGAGATCGTCTTGTAGACCTTGAACTCGGGTTCGAAGCCGGGAATCCGCTCGTGGCGGGACGTCGGCCGGCGGAAGAACCGGCCGTCGTCGTGGAACAGCGCCATCAGCTCGCCGTCCAGGCTGCGCAGCCGCTCGACCGACGACATCGCGACGACGCCGCCGAAGTGACCGATCGGCTCGAGTTCGGTCCAGGTCTCGCCTTCGTCGTCGGAGCGCGCCATCCGCACCGGGTAGAGCCCCGAGAACATGATCAACCGTCGCCGTCCGTCCGCAAGCTCGACCGGGAAGACGGTCGGCGTCTCCATCGACGTCGCCCAGCTCGCCGGCGTCGGCAGCCGCTCGCTCCAGGTGAGGCCGGCGTCCTCGCTCCGCTTCATGACGATCGGACCGGCGCCGTGGCCCTTCGGGTACACGGTCAGGATCGAGCGCTCGTCGGAGAGCAGCACCGTCGTCGGGTGGCCGAGGTACTGCCCCGGTTCCCTGTCGACTTCCACCTGGCGATGGGTTTCGTCAGCCCAGTCCACCCAACGGAGCGGCTCGTCGCCGGCGCCCCGGCAGGCCAGCAGGAACGCCGCGAGCAGGACGACGATGCGGGGCTGGACCGCGGCGCGCCTCACCGCGCCTTCCCGAGGTGGCATCCCCGCGCTGGCTGACCAGCGCGGGGACTGCGACGTTGATCGCGCGCCAGCGCGCGATCAAGGTTCTTGAGCGCCTCCCGCCGGCTGAGCGGACTCAGCCGCTCCTCGTGCTCCCGCACGAACCGCCCCACTTCTTCCGGATCGTGCCAGGCCAGGTCCCGCAGCGCCCAGCCGATCGCCTTGCGGATGAAGAACTCGCCGCCGTAGCGGGACCCAAGGAGGTTTTCGCCGATCGTCGCGTGCAGAAGGTCCAGGTCCGTCGCGCCCTTGCGGCCGAGTTGGCAGATCATCGACGCGCGCCGCTTCCACATGTCCGGGCACCGGCTCCACACGTTCATCCGCTTCGCCATCGTCTTCGGGTAGCGCTCGACGAGTTCGCGCAGGCGGTGGCTCGCAACGGCGTCCACGTAGTCCCACCAGGCGCCGGTCACGATCATCTCCTCGAAGACGGGTAGAGCCCTCATCGTGCGCAGCGGCTGATACGCCCGATAGCCGCTGAGGTCGATCGCGGCGTGCCGTTCCTCGCGGCGGCCGGCGGTCCGCCAGAGGGTCAGAACCGTCGACCGCCAAGCCTCGAAGCCGTCCAGCGGATGGTTCCGGAAGGCCGCGCGGCCAATCTTCCTTAGCTCCGGCGTCTTCACGCCCCAGAACGGTATCTCCGACTTCATGTAGGCCTGCTGGCCCTTGGCCCGCTCGGGATCTCCGGCGGCCTTCAACTCGCGCCGCAGTTCCAGAATCAGCTTCCGGCCCGCCGGCGGGGGCCGCAGTTCAGGCATCGCGCCGAATCGTACAGCGGCGGGCTATCCTCGATGCCGTGCCTGTTGCCGCCTGGATCGCAGGGGGCCTTACCGTCGTCTGGCTGTCCGTGTCGAACGCCCCCGCTCTCGCCGTCCCGCCTCCCGGCGCCGGAGCACGTCCGCCGGAACTCCAGGCAAGGCTGGAGGCCGCGCTGGCGGCGATGCCGGCCGACTACGAGCCCCGGACCGAGCACCTGGATCGTCATGGCCGGCCGCTGTTCCTGAACCGGCTCGTCCTCGAAACCTCGCCCTATCTCCGGCAGCACGCGCACAACCCGGTCGACTGGTTCCCCTGGGGCGAGGAGGCGTTCGAACGGGCGAGGGCGGAGGACAAGCCGGTGTTCCTCTCGATCGGCTACTCAACCTGCCACTGGTGCCACGTGATGGAGCGCGAGAGCTTCGACAACGTGGACGTTGCGCGGCTGATGAACGAACTCTTCATCTGCATCAAGGTCGACCGGGAACAGCGGCCCGACATCGACGACATCTACATGACCGCGGTCCAGGTCACCCAGCAACGGGGCGGCTGGCCGATGTCGAGCTTCCTGCTCCCCGACCGCCGGCCCTTCTTCGGCGCCACCTACTTTCCGCCGCAGCAGTTCGTCAACCTGATGCGTCAGGTCGACGCGGCGTGGCGTGAGCGGAGGGCCGACCTGGAAACAAGCGCCGCGCAGATCACGGACCTCGTACAGCAGATCACGGCGGCCCGGGGCGCGGCGAAGAACCTGGGCCGGGCGGTGATCGGCGAAGCGGTACAGGGCCTCGTCGCCAGCACCGACCGGGTCTATGGCGGCTTCGGCGGCGCGCCCAAGTTTCCCAACGAAACGAACCTGCTGCTGCTGCTCGAGGAGGCGCTTCGTACGGGCGACCGGGGGCCGCTGGACGCCGCGCTGATCACGCTGCGCGCCATGGCCCGCGGAGGCATCCACGACCAGGTCGGCGGCGGCTTCCACCGCTACTCGGTGGACGGGCACTGGCTCGTGCCGCACTTCGAGAAGATGCTCTACAACCAGGCCCACCTGCTCCGCGCCTATACGCTGGCCTACCGGCTGACCGGCGATCCGCTGCTGGCGCGGGTGGCCCGCGAGACCGCGGACTACGTGCTGCGCGACATGACCTCTCCGGAGGGCGCCTTCTACTCGGCCACCGACGCGGACAGCGAAGCCGAGGACGGCGAATCGGTCGAGGGCGAGTTCTTCGTCTGGACCAAGGACGAGCTCCGCGAGGCCCTGGAGCCCGCTGACGCCGAACTGGCGATCCGGCTCTTCGGCGTCACCGACGCCGGGAACTTCGAACGTCGGAACATCCTGTTCCTCGACCGGCCGCTCGACCAGAGCGCCGCCGACTTCGGACTGCCGCTGAACGAGTTGCTCGACTGGCTCGACCGCATCCGCGGACGCCTCTACGACGTGCGCGAGCATCGTCCCCATCCCCTGCGCGACGACAAGGTGCTCACCTCCTGGAACGGGATGATGATCCGCGCGCTGGCCGAAGCCGCCGACGCCCTGGGCGAGCCGTCCTACGCCGAAGCCGCCGGGCGGGCGGCTGAGTTCCTCTGGCGCAACAGCCGACGCGAGGACGGCGGCCTGTGGCGCGTCTGGCTCGACGGTCAGGCCTCGACTCCCGCCCTGGTCCAGGACTACGCCCACCTGGCTCACGCCTTCGTCGCTCTTTCCGACGTGACCTCCGAAGGCAAGTGGCTCGAACAGTCCGCGACCGTCGCGGCCGAGATGGTCGAGCGCTTCTGGGATCCCAGTCCCGCTCCGCCGGAGGAAAGCGCCCCCGCTTCACCAAGCCTCGGCAGTGGCTTCTTCATCGCCGAACGGGAGAAGGCCAACCTGCTCATCGCCCAGCCGAAGAGCCCGACTGACGGCGCCGTACCTTCCGGCAACTCGGTGGCCGTCCGCGCCCTCGCCGAACTCGGCCGCCGCACCGGCGACCGGAACGCCACCGACCGCGCTCTCTCCACGGTCGCAGCGTTCGCCACGAACATCGAACGGATGCCGGCCGCCTACACCTACATGCTGACCGGACTCGCCGTGGCCCTCGAAGGCGACGCCGGCCCGCGAGCCACCGCGAGTAACGGCGCCGTGGTCGTCGCCGCCGCCTTGCGACCGGCTGACCATGCCGGCGAGTACGAAGTCGACGTCGACCTCGTGATCAAGGAAGGCTGGCACCTGAACGGCCCCGAGCCGCTCCAGGAAGACCTGATCGGCACGACGATCCAGGGCGCCGGCAGCCGCTTCGACGTCACCAACCTCCGTTACCCGGCCCCCCGGCGAACCCAGGTCAGCACTCAGTCCGGTGACGTCCTGATCTACGAGGGACGCCAGCGGATTACCCTCATGCTCCACCCTTCAATCTCCGGCCCCGAAGAACTCCCGGTGTCGGTTCCGATCTCGATCCGCCTCCAGGCCTGCGACGACCAGCTCTGTCTACTCCCGGAGACGGTCATCCTGGAGTTGCCGGTGCGCCGGCCTTCTGGCCGGCCGCCGCCGCAGGCGGCCAGATAGCTGGTCGGCCGGAGGCCGGCACCATTTGGTCTTCCGGGTCGCGCTCGCCGCTTCGCGGCATCGCGCCCAATGCCGGCCAGAAGGCCGGCGCACCGACACTCAGCCTCGAGCAGGCGAACTCAATCTACGGCGCAGCGATGCAGTACAGGTTGCGACGGCCGCGCAGATAGATCTCGTCGCCGACGATGGCCGGTGAGGCGTCGAAGCGGTCGTCGAGTTCGTTCTCGGCCAGGACCTCGAAGGTTGGTCCGGCCTTCGCCACGAGGAACTCCCCGTCACGGCTCGTGAAGTAAACGCGGTCGCCGACCCCGACCGGCGACGCGTACACGTTGCGGACCGGCCCCAGCCGCTGGTTCGCGTAGAGCGCCTCACCCGTCCTGGCGTCGAACGCCGAAAGGATGCCGTTGTTCGACTTCGTGAAGTAGATGACGCCGTCGTGCAGCAGCGGCGAGGGCACGTACGGCGTATCCCGGTCCACCGACCAGACCACCTGCTCCGTGCCTGTGACATCGCCCTCGGCGCCGTCGAGACGCACCGCCAGCAGCTTGCTGCCCCGGAATCCGCTCGTCAGGTAGACGACGCCGTCGGAGTAGACCGGCGACGGGATTGCATTGAGAGTCATGCCCGTCGCCTGCCAGACGGGCTCGCCGGTGTCCGCGTCATAGGCACGGACACGGTTCGTCGCGCTGGTGATGACCTGCGTCCGGCCGCCGTGCTCCACCACCAGGGGCGTCGTCCAGGCCGTCATCTCGTCGCGGTCGCGGCGCCAGATCTCCTGCCCCGTCTTCTTGTCGAGAGCGACCATGAAGGAGTCGTCCTCGTGATCCCAGATGACGAAGACGCGGTCGCCGTGAAGCGCCGGCGAGCTTCCCTCGCCGAAGCCCAGCCGGGTCCTCATGTCGCCGAAGTCGCGGCGCCAGAGTTCGGTCCCCTCCAGGTCGAAGGCGTACAGGCCCTGCGAACCGAAGAACGCGATCAGCACCTCGCCGTCCGTGACCGGCGACCCGGAGGCCCAGGTGCCGTCGAGATGCGTCCCACCGGACGGCGCTTCCGTGCGCACGGTCCGCTTCCACACCGTCGATCCGGTGGCGCGGTCCAGCGCGTGGACCTCGTAGCTCAGGACCCGGTCCGGCGGAATGCCGCCACGCCTGCCGGCCCGCGGCAGGCTCTCCACCTCGACCTTCTCGCCGGTCGGCACCGCGGTCGTCAGGTACAGCCGCTCTCCCCACACGATGGGCGACGACAGCCCGAGACCCGGCACCGCCTTCTTCCAGCGCACGTTCTTCGTTTCGGACCACTCGATCGGCGGATTGCCGCCCGGCGCCGATCCGGTCCGGCTCGGGCCGCGCCAGGCCGGCCAGCCGCCTTCCACATCCGAACTCGCGGGCGGTGCCGCGGTAGCGACCCCGGCCATCAGGGCCAGCACGGCCGCCAGCGCGACGCGCTCCGGGCGCAAGACTCCATCCAGACGCACAACCGGCACGGCGACCCTCCTACAGACTCTCGTGAATCGAAGTGATGAAGACCGATGCGTTGATGAAGCCGGAGCCCCAGCCGCTCCATTCCTCGGGCAGTCCGGCGGCCTGGATCTCCTCCACCGACTTGCCGGCGGCCTTGCCAGCCTCGACCGTGGCGACGCACTCGGTGAGCATCCGGTGGTACGTCTTCAGGTCATCGACCGACGACAGGGGCCCGTGGCCGGGGATCACCTTCGCATCGGCCGGCAGGTGCTCCAGCACCTCCCCGATGCTGTCGCGCAGTCCCACCGCGTTGCCGCCGTTGCCGACATCGACGAAGGGAAAGCGTCCCGCGAAGAACTGGTCGCCCAGGTGGATGACGTTCGAGTCCGTGAAGTAGATGTAGCTGTCGCCGTCCGTGTGACCGCCGGTCAGGTGACCGATCATGATCTCTTCGTCGTTGAAGTGGATCGACACGCCGTCGTCGTAGGTCACCACCGGAAGGGCCTCCTTCGGCGCCGGCTCGGCGGGCCGGCCGCGCACCCCGGCGCCTTCCGCCAACCGCTTGCGTACGTTCGTATGCGCCACGATCAGCGCCTCCTTGCCGAAGATCACGTTGCCGCCCGTGTGGTCGAAGTGGAAGTGGGTGTTGACGACGAACTCGAGGTCGCCGGGCGAGATCCCGGCGAGCGCCGCCCGGATCTTGTCGGCCAGGGGCGCGAACTGATCGTCGACGATCAGGATCCCGTCCTCGCCGGCCGAAACGCCGATGTTGCCGCCGGCGCCGGTCAGCATGTGGACGACACCGGCAACATGCTCGGCCGTCACCTCGACGGCTGAGAAGTCCTGCTGTGACGCCGCCGGCGCGGCGAGGAGTATCGCGGCCACTCCGGCGACGAACACGAGAGAACGAATGCGCAGCGTAGTACGAGTCAAGTGTGTGTCTCCTTCTCAGTGCGACAGCGCGTACAGAACCAGGTTCACGCCGAACGGGTAGGACTTCGTCAGCGAAAACCGCTCGAAGAACTCCCGCGACTCGCCTTCCCGCTCCCAGCCGTCGGCGATGTCCGTGTTGTGGGTCATCGCGACCATGAGCCGGCCGTGTTCGTCGAAGATCCCGCGGAAGTGCGGTTCCGCGGAGTGCATCCCGCGCTCCGAGGTGTCGGCCCGGCCGGTCATGTTCCAGTACTGGATCGACGGGATCTGGGGCACCTCGTCGACGGTGAAGAAGGTCCTGAAGATCGGGTGCGTCGGCGG
>JAPOVF010000128.1:7497-17145 GCA_026708285.1 Acidobacteriota bacterium | reverse complement strand
TCCAGGCCGCGGGTGACCGCTGCCGGGATCTCGGAGAGGTCCCGGCGGTTCCGTTCGGGCAGGATCACCTTGCTAATGCCCGCGCCCCGCGCGGCGAGCAGCTTTTCCTTGAGACCGCCCACGGGAAGCACCTCGCCCCTGAGCGTGATCTCGCCCGTCATGGCGATCCGGTGATCGATCGGTTGGCCGGTCTGGACGGACACGATGGCCGCGGCGATCGTGATGCCGGCGGACGGACCGTCCTTGGGAACCGATCCGGCCGGGACGTGAATGTGCAGATCGTTCCGGCGCAGGAAGTCGGAACCCGAACCCGCTGAACCCTCGGAGCTCGCGGCTCGCGCGCAGCTCAGCGCGGCCTGGGCCGATTCCTTCATCACTTCGCCGAGTTGACCGGTGAGGATCAGCCTGCCCTTGCCCCGGGAGGCGGCCACTTCGATCAGCATCAGGTCGCCGCCGGCCGCGGTCCACGCGAGTCCGGTCGCCACGCCGATCCGGTCGCGGTCGAGCAACTCCTCGCTGTAGTGCCGCGGTTGGCCCAGCAGGCCCTTCAGCCGGGCCGGGGTGACCCGCAGCTTGCGATCGTCCCCGCGCGCCGCGCGCACGGCCGCCTTGCGGCACAGGGTCGCGATCTCGCGTTCGAGGTTCCGCACGCCCGCTTCCTTCGTGTAGCCGCGGATCAGGCCGCGCAGGGCGGCGGAGGTGATTCCCAGGGCTTCTTCGGTCAGGCCATGCTCCTCGGTCGCCTTCGGAATCAGGTGGCGCCGTGCGATGAGCACCTTCTCGTCCTCGGTGTAGCCGGAGAGGCGAAGCACCTCGAGTCGATCGAGAAACGCGGGCTGGATGGGTTCCAGCAGATTCGCGGTGGCGATGAAGAGCACCCGCGACAGGTCGTAGTCGACGCCGAGGTAGTGGTCCCTGAACGTGGAGTTCTGTTCGGGGTCCAGGACCTCAAGCAGGGCGGCCGCCGGGTCGCCCCGGTAGTCGCTGCCCAGCTTGTCGATCTCATCCAGCATGAAGACGGGGTTGCTGGTTCCGGCCTGGTTCAGTCCCTGAATGATGCGCCCCGGCAGGGAACCGACGTAGGTGCGCCGGTGGCCCCGGATCTCGCCCTCGTCGCGGACGCCGCCGAGGGAGATGCGAACGAACTTGCGGCCGATGGCGCGCGCGACGGAGCGGCCGAGCGACGTCTTGCCGACGCCGGGAGGGCCGACCAGGCAGAGAATCGGTCCCTTGGCGTCCGGCTTGAGGCGCCTCACCGCCAGGTACTCCAGGACCCGCTCCTTGATGCGGTCGAGATCGTAGTGGTCTTCGTCGAGGACGGCGCGGGCGTGGTCGAGGTCGATGCTGTCCTCGCTCACGGTGGACCACGGGAGTCCCGTCAGCCAGTCCAGATGGCCCCGGATCGTCGCGTTCTCGGCGCTGTCGGGAGAGCTGCGCTCGAGCCGCCGGACCTGGCGCTCGACCTCGGTGGCGGCCTCCTCGGTCAGGCCGCGCTCCTCGACCGCGTGGAGGTAGCGGTCGATGTCGCCGTGAACGTCGTCGCCCTCCCCGAGTTCGTCCAGAATGGCCCGGAGTTGCTGGCGCAGGAAGTACTCGCGCTGGCTCCGGTCCATCTCGCTTCTGGCCTGCGCGGAGATGCGCTGCTGCATGCTGAGCAGCTCGATTTCCTGGGTCAGCAGGTCTCCGACCCGTCGTAGCCTTTCAAGCGGCGGGATCGTCGCCAGGACGGTGCGCGCTTCCGCCGGCTTGAGGCCCAGGTTGCTGGCGGCCAGATCGGCGAGGCGGCCCGGTCGGTCGAGATTGGCGGCGATCACCATGACCTCGGAGGAGATGTCCTTGCCCAGGTTGACCGCGGTCTCCAGGCCCTCCTTGACGCTGCGGACCAGGGCCTCCGCCTCGAGCCGGTTCTGATCCTCTTCGTCTTCGTCGACTTCGACCACGCGGGCCCGCAGGAAGGGTTCGGTCTGGCTCAGGTGCCTCAGCCGGGCCCGGGCGAGGCCCTGGATCAGGATCCGCACGCGGCCGTCCGGCAACTTCAGCATGCGCATGATCGATGCGGCCGTGCCGATCTCGTCGAGATCGTCCTGTCCGGGCTCTTCGATCGTGCCGTCGCGCTGAGGCGCGAGAAGGATGATCCGGTCGCCGCTCAGCGCGTCCTCGACCGCCAGCATGCTGCGGTCGCGGCTGATCGAGAGGGGCAGGATGATGTAGGGGAAGATGACCGAGTCCTTGAGCGGCAGGACGGGCAGCACGTCGGGCAGCGAGATGACGTCGGACTGCCCGTCGTTCAGGGTCTCGGCCATGCCCTCACGCTACCAGCCGGCGGCGCGGCCGGCGCACCCGTTGTCGGCCCGGTCAGCGGTGGCTCAGTCCTTGCGCGAGGCCTCGAGCAGCGAGCGGAGTTCGGCCATGAAGGCATCCACGTCCTCGAACTTCCGGTAGACCGAGGCGAAGCGCACGTAGGCCACCTGATCGAGGGTCCTCAGGCGGTCGATCACGAAGTTCCCCAGCTCGCTGGTGGCGATCTCGCGATCCTCCTTCCGGTGGAGCATGGCTTCGGCCTGGTCCACGATCTCCTCGAGTGCCGGCAGAGCCACCGGCCGCTTCTCGCAGGCCTTGAGCAGGCCGGCCAGGAGCTTCTGCCGGTCGAACTCCTGCCGGCTGCCGTCCGACTTGACGACCCGGTAGGCGATGTTCTCGATCTGCTCGTAGGAGGTGAACCTGCGGTGGCAGCTCAGGCACTCCCGGCGGCGCCTGACCGTCTCGCCTCCGCGGACGTCTCGCGAATCGACCACGCGGTCGTGGTTGGCGGAGCAGAACGGACATTTCATGGTGCGGATGGGACGGGCCGAATTCCGGGCCTGCGCGGCGCTGCGGTGCGCCGCTAACGACGCCCGAAAGCTACCAATAAGGGCGCCTCGCCGTTGTAACATGCACGGACCTATGAGCCGTGTCGGCGACCAACTCAGCGCGCGTGACCGCGAGATTCTGCGTGAAGTGATCGCGACGTACCTGTCGTCCGGCGAACCGGTGTCTTCCCGGCGGGTCGCGAAGGACCGGCAGATTCAGCTCTCCGCGGCCACGATCCGTAACGTGATGGCCGATCTGGAGGACATGGGATACCTGCGCCAGCCCCACGTTTCGGCGGGCCGGCTGCCGACCGAGGCCGGCTTCCATCTCTTCATCGACGACCTGATGCCGGCTAAGAGGGTGAGCGACGACGATCGCCGGTTGATCGACGATCGGCTGCAGACCGCGAAGGGCACCGGAAGGGAGCTGACCGAGGAGACCTCCAAGCTGCTCTCCCAGCTCTCCCACCACGTCGGCGTCGTTCTCACCCCCGCTCTCGGCGCCGCGGTGATGAGGGCGATCGAGTTCGTGCCGCTGAGCGGCCGCAAGGTGCTCTGCGTGGTCGTCGCGGAGAACGGGTTCGTGGAGAACAAGCTCGTCGTCACGGACGAGCTGATTCCGCGCGAAGAACTGGTGCGCATCTCGAACTACCTGACGGAGAACTACGCCGGGCGAAGCCTGTTCGAGATCCGCGAGGAACTGCTGCGCATGATGAGCGACGAGCGGGCCCGTCTCGACGAGATGCTGCGCCGTGCGATCGAACTTGCCCGGGACGGAATGAACATGGGCCACGCGCCCTCGCTCGTTGTCGACGGGACGCACAGCCTGTTCGATGCGTCGCCGAACATGGCCCGGATCGAAGGCATGTTTCAGATGTTCGCGGAGCGCGCCCGTCTGGCGGGTCTGCTGAACCGCTGTCTCGACGCGGATGGCGTGCGGGTGGTGCTTGGGCAGGACTCGCGCTTGACCGAGGAACTCGGTTTCGGCCTCGTCGTTCGCGGCTACCGTGCCGGAGACGGCGTCAGCGGATCGATCGCGGTGGTCGGGCCGGCGCGCATGGAGTACCCGCGCATGGTGCCCCTGGTGAACTACCTGGGCGAACGTCTGTCCGAGGTCCTGGCCGGCGGCTTGTAACCGGAGCGTGAGGCATGACAGTTGAGCCGAAGGAGGGACCTGAGAGTCAGGTTCCCGCACAGGAGAGCAGCGAAGCGGGAGCAGAGGCGTCCGCCGAAGGCGAAGTGCTCGAGTTGGTGGCGGGCGAGGACGGCTCTCCGCCCAGCGCCCTTGACCAGCTCCAGGAAGAGCTATCGACGACCCGGGACCGGCTTCTGCGGGCTCTGGCCGACCTGGACAACCAGCGCAAGCGGATGGACCGCGAGCGCCAGCAGTTGCGGACGAGCTACCTGTCCGCCCCGCTGCGGGAGTTCCTGGAGGTGGTCGACAATCTCGATCGGGCGCTTGCGGCCGAAGCCGCGGCCGGCGATTTCCGCGCCGGCGTCGAGATGATCCGCCGGCAGATGGGGGAGCTCCTGCGCCGGTTCGATGTGGAGCCGGTGGAGAGCCTGAACGCCGTCTTCGATCCGAATCTTCACGAGGCGGTCGCGCGGGAGGAGAGCGCCGAGGTCGACGAGCCCACCGTCGTTCAGGAACTGCAGCGGGGCTACACGATGCGGTCGACGCTGCTGCGCGCGGCCATGGTCCGGGTCGCGATGCCGGCGGCCCAGGCGACTGGTGAGGGCGCACCGCCGGACGGGATCGACGCGCCGGACGGCCGTGCGGCCGGGTCGGACGCCGCGGGCGGCGGCGCGTAGGCCATCATGCCGCGTGACTACTACGAGGTCCTGGGCCTCGAGCGCTCCGCCACCCTGCAGGAGATCAAGTCGGCGTATCGCAAGCTGGCGGTGCGCTACCACCCGGACCGGAATCCGGACGACAGCGCCGCGGAGGAGAAGTTCAAGGAGGCGGCAGAGGCGTACGCCGTGCTGTCCGATCCGGAGAAACGGCGCCGCTACGACCGCTTCGGCCACCAGGCGTCGCCGTCGGGCGGCGGATTCGATCCAACGATCTTCGCCGACTTCTCGGACATCCTCGGCGATGTCTTCGGCTTCGGCGACATCTTCGGAAACCGGGGCGGCCGCACGCGCCGGCGGGCCGGTGCGGACCTGCGGTACGACCTCCGCCTGTCCTTCGAGGAGGCGGCCTTCGGCACGGAACCCAAGCTGCGCATACCGCGGCTGGAGCACTGCGACACCTGCGGCGGGAGCGGAGCGGCGCCGGGATCGGGGCCGACCGCCTGCCGTGTCTGCGCCGGCCGCGGCCAGGTCCAGTACAGCCAGGGTTTCTTCTCGGTGGCGCGCACCTGTCCCGACTGCCGCGGCGCGGGAACGGTGATCCGGGATCCCTGCACGGGCTGCAGGGGTCGGGGGTTGACCGAGCGGCAGCGCTCGATCCAGGTCCGCGTTCCGGCCGGCGTCGATACGGGTTCCCGGCTGCGCCTTCCGGGCGAGGGGGAGCACGGCCGCCACGGCGGCCCGCCGGGAGATCTCTACGTGGTGATCGAGGTCGCCCCGCACGAACGCTTCGCGCGCCGCGGCACCGATGTGCTGAGTTCCGTCGCCATAGGCTTCCCACAGGCCGTACTCGGCTGCACGATGGAGGTCGAAACGCTTCACGGCACCTCGAGCCTGGAAGTACCGCCGGCCACGACCCACGGGTCCACCTTCGTGCTCAGGTCCCAGGGCATCCCCCGCGTCGACGGCCGCGGACGTGGAGATCACATCGTCGAAGTGCTGCTCCAGGTGCCGGCGCCCAGGGATCTGTCGGAGCGGGAACTCGAACATCTGCGCGCCCTGGCCGAGCTGGACGAGAACAGCGGCGCCACGATTCGCGAGGCGCGGAGCGTGTTCGATCGGGTCGTGGCGTTCTTCTCGGGCTCCGGCCAGAAGGGCAGGCCCAGGGCGGGCGAGGGCAAGAGGACGTCCGAGGCCTGACCTGGAGCGGCCCATGATCCACCTGCTGGTCGGCGGCGACGACCTCGACCGCGACACGGTCGAGATCGAGGGGGACGACTACCGGCACCTGTTCCGGGCGCGCCGCCTCAAGGTGGGCGACCGGGTGCGGCTCGTCGACGGCCGGGGTGGCGCCCGCTGGTCGGTCGTCGGCGGTGTGGAGGCCGAACGGGCCCGGCTGGACCTCGAGGGGCCGGCCCCGACCTTCGAGCCGGCCCGGCGCCTGACGCTGCTCGTATCGGTGGTGCGTCCCGAGCGGGCGGTGTGGCTGGTGGAGAAGGCGACCGAACTCGGAGTGAGAAAGCTGCAGTGGTTCGTCTCGGAGCGCACGAGCCGCGCCTTCACAGAGCGCGCTCTCGACCGGCAGAGGCGGGTCGCGAAGTCCGCGCTGGAACAGAGCGGAGGCGCCTGGCTGCCGCTGATCGGCGCGCCGGTCCCGCTGGAGGAAGCCGGCTCCCTTGCGGGCACGACGGTGCTTCATCCGGGTGCCGGGACAGCACGTTCGGCGGTCAGCGGCGCCCGGACCCTCGTGATCGGCCCGGAAGGGGGCTTCAGCGAAGCGGAGATCGCGTGGTTCACTGACCGGGGAGCGACTCTGGCCGGGCTTGGCCCGCGCGTCCTGCGGACCGAGACCGCGGCGGTCGCCGCGGTCGCCGTGGCTCTGTGCCGGTCGTGACGGCGCTAGTCTCCGAACCAACGGAGGACCAGGTGCGGAAGTCCAGATCGAAACGGGAGCGGAGCCCCAAGTCGGCCTACGACAGGGGACTGGACCTGCTGGCGCGGCGGATGCACTTCGCGGCCGAACTGCGGACGAAGCTTGCCCGCCGCGGCTATCCGGAGGTGGAAGTCGAAGGAGCGATGGAACGCCTGACCGCGGGCGGCTTTCTGAACGAGCAGGAGGCCGCCAACATGCTCGTGCGTTCGCTCCAGCGCCGCGGCTACGGCCGGCGCCGGCTCGAACTCGACCTGAGGCGGCGCGGGGCCGACGCGGCGGCCGCGGGCGCCGCCCTCGAGCATGTGGGCGACGAGGAGGAACTGGAGCGGGCGGGGTCGGTGGCCGCGCGCTGGCGCTCGTCCCATCCGTCGCGCGACGCCGCGGCCCTGGCCCGGCACCTCGAGCGTCGCGGCTTCGCTCCCCGTACTATTGGCGCCGTCCTGTTCGACTCGGCCGATGACGCGGCCGGGGAGGCACGGGTGCGGAGTCACAACTCATGTTGAGTCGGGATATCAGGCGCAGCTTCATCGACTTCTACGCCGGCCGCGGGCACGCGGAGGTGGCGAGTTCGCCGCTGGTCCCGCGTGACGACCCGACCCTGCTGTTCACGAACGCCGGCATGGTCCAGTTCAAGAACTACTTCCTCGGGCTGGAGCAGCCGGATTCGCCCCGCGCGGTGACCTCCCAGAAGTGTCTTCGGGTGTCGGGAAAGCACAACGACCTGGAGAACGTCGGGCCGAGTCCCCGCCATCACACGTTCTTCGAGATGCTGGGGAACTTCTCCTTCGGCGACTACTTCAAGGAAGAGGCGATCGCTTCGGCCTGGGAACTGGTGACCGGGCCGTGGGGCCTCAAGCCGGAGCACCTCTTCGCCACGGTGTTCGAGCAGGACGACGAGGCCGAGGACCTGTGGTTGCGGATCTCCGGCCTACCGTCCGAGCGGGTGCTGCGCTGCGGCGAGAAGGACAACTTCTGGGCCATGGGCGACACCGGCCCCTGCGGTCCGTGCAGCGAGATCTTCGTCGACACGGCGCCGGACCTGCCCGAGGTCGGCTGGGACGAGGGAGAGGGTTCGGGGCGCTATCTGGAGATCTGGAACCTGGTCTTCATGCAGTTCGAGCGCCACGAGGACGGCCGGAGCGAGCCGCTGCCCGACCCCTCGATCGACACCGGCGCCGGCCTGGAGCGGGTGGCGGCGGTGCTTCAGGGGGTCGACTCCAACTACGACACGGACCTGTTCGGCTCGATCCTGACCGCCGTGGCCGGAGCGGCGGGGAGCGAGTACGGCCGCGATCCGGACGCGGACGTGTCCATGCGGGTGGTCGCCGACCACCTGCGGGCGGTCGGCTTCCTGCTCGCCGATGGCGTGCTGCCGAGCAACGAGGGCCGGGGCTACGTGCTGCGGCGCCTCCTCCGCCGGGCCTCACGCCACGGCATGAAGCTCGGCTTCGAGGAGCCGTTCATGGCGTCGCTGCTGCCGTCGCTCGAGGAGGCGTTCGCCGGTCACTACGCGGAGCTCGAGAAGGCCCGCGAGCCGTCGTCGGCGACGATCACGGCCGAGGAGAACCGGTTCCTGGAGACGGTCGCGGTCGGGGCCGGCAAGGTCCAGCAGGCGATCGAGGAGGCGCGCGCCGACGGCCGTTCCGTGCTCGACGGCGAGGCGACGTTCCGCCTCTACGACACGTTCGGGCTGCCGATCGAGACTGTGCGGGAGATTGCCGAGGAGGAGCAGTTCGGGATCGACGAGGCCGGCTTCGAGGCGGCGCTTGCGGAGCAGCGGGAGAGGTCGCGGACAAGGAGCCTCAGCGGAAGTGTGCGGGCAGGGCGGCCCAAGATCAGCGGAGACTTGGCCGCGACCAAGTTCAAAGGACACAAGAATCTTGAGCTCGATGCTCGGGTTGTGGACCTTCGAACGGCGGAGGGCGAGTCGGTTGAAAAGCTGACCGGTGCTGGTTTTGCGGTGTTCGATCAGACCCCCTTCTACGCTGAGGCCGGAGGGCAGGTCGGCGATGCTGGCCGGCTGGTTTGGCCCGGTGGCGAGGCGCGAGTGCGGGACACGCAAAGCAGCGGCCAGCACGTCGTTCAGTCGATCGAGGTGGTCCAAGGAACGCTCGAAGTAGGTGCCGAAGTCGATCTGAAAGTCCACCATGACCGGCGTCGCGCTGCTGAGCGCCACCACACCGCTACGCACCTCCTCCACGCAGCGCTACGTCAGCACCTCGGCCCGGGCGTGCGCCAGGCGGGTTCCCTGGTCCACCCGGACCGGCTGCGCTTCGACTTCACGCACGGCGCTCCGGTCACCCAGGACCAACTGGAAGCGATCGAGGACACGGTGAACGAGTGGGTGCGGCGGGCGAAGAAGGTCAAGATCAAGGAGCGCTCCTACGACGATGCGGTGGCGGCCGGAGCGATGGCGCTCTTCGGCGAGAAGTACGGCGACCGGGTGCGGACGGTCGAGATCCCCGGGTTCAGTCTCGAACTCTGTGGCGGCTGTCACGTTCGCAACACGGGCGAGATCGGTCCGGTGACCCTGGTCGGCGAGCGCGGCGTGGCCGCCGGGGTGCGCCGCATCGAGGCGCTCGCGGGCGACCGCGCCGACCGCCTGCACCGGAGCCAGGCCCACCTGCTGGGCGCGCTGGAAGCGGAGCTCGGCACGTCGGGAGAGGAGGCCGCGGCCGAGGTGCGGGCGCTCAAGGAAAGGTTGCGGGCGGCGGAGAAGGAGCTCTCTCAACTCCGCCTCGGGTTGCTGGCCGGCGACGGCAAGGCGGAGCGCGGGCCATCCGCCGACGGCGAGACCCGCTCGATCCGGGGCGTCGACGTCGTCCTGCGTGAGGTGCCCGCCTCGAACGTCGGCGAGCTGCGCAGTCTGGCCGACGTGCTCCGGAGTCGCCTCGGTTCGGGCGTCGTGGTGCTGGGCGCGCGCGACGAGGGCAAGGTGAAGCTCGTCGCGTCGGTGACCAGGGACCTCCAGGATCGGGTCGACGCCGCAGCGGTCGCGCGCGCGATGGGTTCCGCGATCTCGGGCAGCGGCGGCGGCCGCCGCGACTTCGCCCAGGCGGGGGGCCGGGCCGAGAA
>JAPOVF010000128.1:3915-7281 GCA_026708285.1 Acidobacteriota bacterium | reverse complement strand
GGCTGGGAGTTCTACGGCCTGGGCCTGTTCCTGATCGCGTCGCTGACGGACTTCCTGGACGGCTTCCTCGCCCGGCGCCGCAAGCAGGTGACCGCGCTGGGCAAGCTGCTCGACCCGGCGGCGGACAAGATCCTGACGTCGGCCGCGTTCATCGCGCTCGTAGGCCTCGGTCTGGCGCCGGCGTGGATGGTGGTCGTTGTCATCGCGAGGGAGTTCGCGGTCTCGTCGCTGCGGTCCCTCGCCGCGGCGCAGAACGTCGTGCTGGCGGCGAGCTTTGCCGGCAAGGTGAAGACGACGACCCAGATCGTGGCCATCTCGCTGCTGATCATCTCGGACCAGTTGGGTGCCCTGAACCTGCTGGCGCCGCTCTCGCTGTGGGTGGCCCTGGCCGCGACGGTCTACTCCGGCGTCGAGTACTTCGTGCGCAATGGCCGCACCGTGCTGATGGCCTTCGGCGACCGGCCTTGATCGAGCGCGCCCTGGCCTCGGTGGCCGCCTTCGCCCGGCGGCGGTATCGCGCGGTGTTCGTGGTCGCGGCACTGCTGGTCGTGCTTTGCGTCCTGTCCGCGACGACGCTCCAGTTCGACACCGAGGTCCTGAACCTGCTGCCGGACGACGATCCGGTGGTCACGACCTTCCGGTCGACGATCGACGACTTCGGCAGTCTCGACTACCTGCTGGTGTTGGTCCGCCTGCCGGAGGGCCGGCCGCTCGACCCCTACCTGTCCTTCGTCGACGAGTTCGGATCGTCGATGGAGGAGCTCGAGGAGATCGACTACGTCGAGTACGACCTCGGCGAGCTGCTGGAGCTGTTCGAACTGTTCTCGGCCCACGCCTTCGTCTACCTGGACGAGGAGGGCCGGGAGGAAGTGGCGCGCCGGTTGACGGACGACGGCCTCAGGCTCCAGATCGCCGAGCTGCGCCGGAGCCTCTCTTCCCCACAGGCGCTGGTGCTGCGGGATCTGATGCTGCTCGACCCGCTGGATATCCATGAGGTCCTGGTGGATCAGTTCTCCCTCGCTCGCGGCGGCGTGAACGTCGACTGGACCTCGGGCTACTTTCTCTCGACCGACCAGTCGCGGGCGCTCCTGATCGCCCGCCCCGCGCAGCCGGCCCAGGAGGTCGAGTTCGGCCGGCGGTTGCTGGCGGCGATCGACGAGTCGACGGCCGACCTTCTGTCCCGTTGGCCGGAGATCGCCGGCGAGGAGAGGGACGGCGAACCGCTGCCTCCGCCGGAGGTGGCTCTCGGCGGCACCTACGTGACCGCTGTCTCGGACGCGGGCACGATCGTCACCGGGCTGGCGTCGAACATGGCGACCTCCCTGGCCGGCGTGCTCCTTCTGTTCGCCCTGGCGTTCCGGCGTGTGGGGCTGATCGTCTATGCCTTCGTGCCGCTCGCCTTCGGGCTGGTGCTTGCCTTCGGTTTCGCCGGCACCGTGCTCGGCGAGCTGAACGCGCTGACCAGCGGTTTCGCGGCCCTGCTGGTCGGTCTGGGGATCGACTTCGTCATCGTTTCCTACGGACGCTACGTCGAGGAGCGGCGCCGCGGGGCAGGCCTGGGAGCAGCCCTGGTGGCGATGAGCGGTTCGTCGGGCCGAGCGGTCTGGACCGGGGCGATCACCACGGCGGCGACCTTCTACGCCTTCATGGTGACCGACTTCGTGGGCCTGCGACAGATGGGGCTCCTGACCGGCACCGGCATCCTCTTCTGCATGGTCTCGGTGCTCGTGCTGCTGCCGGCGATGCTGGCATGGCGAGAGGATCATCGCCGGACCGGCGGACGGATGCCGAGACTCGTTCTGCACGGTCTCGGCGCCCGCCGTCTGGTCCGCTGGAGCTTCGAGCGGCCGGTCTTCGTGATCTGCGCCTGCGCGGCGGTCACCGCGGCCACCGGCGCCCTTGCCCCGCGTCTCGAGTTCGAGGACGCGATCAGGGAGCTTCGACCGGAGGGGAATCCGGGTATTGAGGTCGAGGACGAAGTGGCCGAGTACTTCGGGTCGGGACTGCGCTACACGATGATCGTGCTCTCGGGCGCGACGGAGGAGGACGCCCTCGAGCTTTCCATCCGCGCCGAGGAGGGAGCCCAGCAACTGGTGGACCGCGGGATCCTCGCCCGGACGGACGGGATCGGCAGCCTGATTCCCTCGCCGGCCAACCAGGCGGCGGGGTACGACTGGCTGGATCGTCACCGCGAACTGCTCGACCGGGAGCGTCTGCACGAGCTGTTCGAGCGCTATGCCACGGAGGAGGGACTGCGCGCGGCGCCCTTCCGCCACGGGATCGATCTGCTGGCGGACGCCGGGGCCAATCGCGAGCCGGTGACCGCGGCCTCGCTCCGCCGCTCGCCGGTCGTCGAACGCAGACTGGACCGGTACCTGAGCGGGAACGAGGGCGAAACCAAGTTGGTCGTCTACCTTTACCCGCCGCCCGGCGAGGGTCGCCGCAGCGCGCCCCCGGGGGCGGTCGAACTGGCCGAACGACTGGGTCCGCAGGCGGAGGTCACGGGCGTGAACGTCGTCGGCGAACGGCTGCGCAACGCGATTCGCGTCGATGCCGTGACAGCCTCGATCATCGGTCTCGTTCTCGTCGCGCTGCTTCTGTTCCTGGACTACCGGTGGCTGGCGAGCACCCTCCTGTCCCTGCTGCCGCTGTGCGTCGGGGTCGTCTGGATGCTCGGGATCATGGTGCTGATCGGGGAGGACATGAACTTCTTCAACATCTTCGTCGTCACGATGATCATCGGCATCGGCGTCGACTACGGGGTGCACATGGTCCATCGGTGGCGCGAGGTCGGCTTCGGCCCTGAGGCGCTTCAGGGCGAACGACTGGTCGAGTCCCTGGGCGAGACCGGCAAGGCGATCGTGCTCGCCGCCGTCTCGACCAGCGTCGGCTTCGGTTCGCTCGCCCTGTCGCACTATCCGGGCCTGCGCTCGATGGGCTACGTCGCCATCCTCGGCGCGGCGGCGACTGCCCTGGTCTCGATCACCCTGCTGCCGGCGCTCGTCTCGCTCGCTCGCCGGCGGGCGGCGAGACGCTCCTGATGTTCGAAGGTCTCAAGGACAAGCTCGAGGGCGTCTTCCAGTCCCTGCGCTCGGAGGGCCGCGTCTCCCGGGACGACGTTCGGCGCGCCGTGCGCCAGATCCGCCTCGCCCTGCTCGAGGCCGACGTTCACGTCCGGGTCGTGCGTTCCTTTGTCGCGCGGGTGCAGGAACAGGCGCTGGGAGATGAGGTGCTAAAGAGTCTGACCCCCGATCAGCACATGGTCCGCATCGTGCGCGACGAGCTGGTCGCCGTGCTCGGGGAGCCGGGGAGTGAACTTCAGCTCGAGGGGCATCCGGCGGTGGTCGTGCTCTGCGGCCTGCAGGG
>JAPOVF010000128.1:0-3362 GCA_026708285.1 Acidobacteriota bacterium | reverse complement strand
GGCATGGGCGATGTGCTCTCCCTGATCGAGAAGGCCGAGCGGGTGGTCGACCGGGAAGAAACGGAGCGCCTCGCCGAGCGCATCGCGCGCCAGGAGTTCACCCTCGAGGATCTGCGCGACCAGTTGCGCCAGTTACGCCGCATGGGGCCGCTGACCCAGCTCCTCGAGCTGCTGCCCGGGCAGTTCCGCGGGGTGAACGTGGCCGACGCAGTCGACGAAAGCCGGCTGGTCGCAGTCACCGCCCTGATCGACTCGATGACGCCGCGTGAACGGCGGAATCCGGCGATCCTCAACGCCAGCCGGCGCCGCCGCATCGCCCGCGGCTCCGGTCGCACCGTCCAGGAACTGAACCAGTTGATCAAGCAGTACCGGCAGATGAGGAAGCTGATGAAGCGCACCCGCGGCAAGTGGATGCAGGGGATCCGGGGAATGTAGCTGCGCGCGGCGCCGGGGTGCCGTTCCCGGCGCAGACTGCTACACTGCGCTGCTGCTTCGACGGCGCCACGGAAGAGCTTCGGCACCGGGTGAGCCGGTCGACGAACAACACGGGAAAACCGAAACATGGTGAAGATAAGACTCCGGCGCATGGGTTCGCGCCATCGACCCTTCTACCGCGTCGTCGTGTCCGACAGCCGCAAGGTGCCGTCGTCGCGGGTGATCGAGGAGCTCGGGCACTACGACCCGCGCAAGGACCCGGCGGTGATCCGCCTGAAGACGGATCGCATCGACCACTGGGTCTCGCGCGGGGCGCAGGTGACGGACACCGTTCGGGGTCTGGTGCGCCGGGCGGCTGCCGCGGCGGAATCCTAGGGCGTGTCCGAGGTCGCCGAGCAGCTCGCCGACGTCGTCCGATCGATCGTCGATCAGCCCGAGGCGGTTCGGGTCGAGGAGATCGAGGAGGAGGACGCGATCGTGCTGCAGATCGAGGTCGCGCCCGAGGAACTCGGGCGAGTGATCGGCCGCCAGGGACGGAGCGTCAGGTCCCTGCGCGCGCTGCTCGAGGTGCGCGGGGCCGAGACCGGCGAGTACTACGAAGTCGAGATCGTCGAACCGGCCTGACGGTGGAGCCGGCGCCGATCCAGGGCGTGAGGGTCGGAGGTGAGGATGGAACAGTCGCCGCGGTCGACTCGTCGCGACGAGCCGGAAATGGTTGCCGTTGGCTCGGTTCTGCGGGCCCACGGGCTGCGCGGCGAAGTGCTGGTCCTGCCCGACAGCGAGAACCCGGCCCGCTTCCGGAGCGGTTCTGAGCTCTTCGTGCGGGACGGGGACCGCCTGCGGCGGCTGGAGGTCGAGTCGAGTCGGTCGCATCGAGGCCGGGAACTGGTCCAGTTCGTGGACGTCCGGGACCGCGATGGGGCGGAGGGACTCCGCGGCGCGCTGCTCGAGGCTCCCGAGGAGAGTGTGCCGGCGGCGGAAGAGGGCACGTTCTACTACTTCCAGCTCGTCGGCTGCCGGGTCGTCGACAGGGCGCTGGGCGATCTGGGCGAGGTCACGGAGGTCGTCGAGGACGGCGGCGGCGTGCTGCTTTCGGTGACACGACCGCCCGGCGGTGGCGGCGGCCGCGAGGTGCTGATCCCGTTCGCCAACCAGTTGCTGCCGGAGATCAACGTCGAGGAGCGCCTGATACGGACCGACCTGCCGTCAGGTCTCCTGGAAGCATGCGGATCGACGTCATAACGATCCTGCCGGAGATCTTTCGGGAGTTCCTGGAGGCGAGCCTGATCGGTCGGGCCCGGACGGCGGGCCTGCTCGACGTGCGCCTTCACGACCTGCGCGACTACACCGACGATCCGCACCGAAGCGTCGATGACGAGCCCTACGGCGGCGGCGGCGGGATGGTGATGACGGCGCCGCCCTGGCTCAAGGCGGTGCGGGCGGTTGCCGGGGGTGATTCCGGCGCCCACCGCATCCTGCTCTCCCCGCAGGGAGAGCGCCTGGACGATGCGAAGGTCCAGAGTCTGGCCGAAGAGAAACGGCTGGTGCTCCTCTGCGGCCGCTACGAGGCGGTCGACGAGCGGGTGCGGACGCTGGTCGTCGACTCGGAACTGTCGGTCGGCGACTATGTGCTGTCGGGAGGGGAGGTGCCGGCGATGGTCGTCATCGAGGCGGTGTCGCGCCAGATCCCCGGCGTCGTTGGGCGGCATTCGTCGGTGGTGAACGAGAGCTTCCGCTGCGGCCTCCTCGACTATCCGCACTACACCCGCCCGGCGGTGGTGGAGGGCGTCGAGGTGCCGGAGGTGCTGCGATCGGGCGACCACCGGCGCATCGACCGATGGCGGCGCGAGCAGGCGCTCGAGGCGACGCGGCGGAAGCGGCCGGACCTCCTGGGTGGGCAGGCCGCCGCGCCGGAGGTTGCGCCCGGGAGGCCGAACAGGCGATAATCCGCGTCCTACCGCTTCGCGGTGCCTGGGCTGGACGCCACGTCGTCCGGTTCGCACGAGGGGCGCGAAGCCGTTCCACTGATAATGAAGCCGCAGGGTCGGAACTTGCGGCCCAGGCACAGGTGACACGCAATGCACGATCTACAGCAGGTGGAGCAGGAGTACGTGCAGCAGGGTCTGCCCGACTTCCGGGCAGGTGACACGGTCAAGGTTCACGTCCGGGTCAGAGAGGGCGCCAAGGAGCGGATCCAGGTCTTCCAGGGCGTCGTGATCTCACGCCGCGGCAGCGGCACGCGGGAGACGTTCACCGTGCGGAAGGTCTCTGGCGGCATCGGAGTCGAGCGGATCTTCCCGCTTCATTCGCCGGTGATCGGCCGGATCGAGGTCGTGCGCCGCGGCAAGGTGCGCCGCGCCAAGCTTTACTATCTCCGCAAGTTGCGCGGCCGGGCCGCCCGCATCGAGGAGTTGCGCAAGCGCTGACGGTCGCCGGCCTGCTCGTCGAGGCATATCGCCTGCGCCTGATGCGCGGGCTCGAGCGGCAGTTGGCCACGGCAGGCTACGGACTCGTCGCCGGCGTCGACGAGGCGGGTCGAGGTTGTCTCGCGGGACCGGTCGTCGCCGCGGCGGTGGTCGTCTCGCCGGACTGCCTGATTCCCGGCGTTGACGACAGCAAGCGGCTGTCCGCGTCGCGGCGCCGACGACTGGCCGAGGTGATCAAGCAGCGGGCGGCGGCGTGGTCGGTTGCGATCGGCGATGCCGCGTTGATCGACCGGATCAACGTGCTCGAGGCGACCCGGTGGGCGATGCGGACGGCGTTGGTGTCGCTCGAGGTTCGTCCCGCTGTCGCCGTCGTCGATGCGGTGCGGCTCGACGCGGTGAACGTTCGCGGCGCCGAAGTGCCGACGCTGCCGCTGGTGCGGGCCGACTCGCTCAGCTTCGCCGTCGCCTGCGCTTCGATCATCGCCAAGACGGACCGGGACC
>JAPOVF010000275.1 GCA_026708285.1 Acidobacteriota bacterium | reverse complement strand
CGGAAGTCGATGCCGTCGGTCTCGATGTCCGGGCCGTTGACGATCCGCACGGCGAGCGTGTCGAGGTTCTCGAGGCTGGGAAGCCCGCCGCTGATGGTCAGCCCGTCGAACCAGGGCGAGGTCTCGTCGCACAGCGGGTGATTCGCGGGCGGGCAGGCGAGGCCGAGGATGGAGTTGAAAGGCTGGATGACGAGCGGGTCGGTGAAGTCGTAGCGCCAGTAGTCGACGGTGGCGAAGACCCGACCGCTGCCACCGCCAAGGCCGGTGCGCTCGAACACCAGGCCCGTGTTGAGTGTCGTGGCCGACTCCGGGTCGAGTGTCGGGTCGCCGTGGATGTGGATCGGCTTGAATGTGCCGATGCGGCCGATGAAGAACCGCGACGTGTCCGCGATTCCATCGATCGTCTGGTTCAGCGTCGGGCCGCGGAACGTGGTGCCGAACGAGCCGCGCAGGGCCAGCGCGCCGGTGGCCTGCCAGCGCAGCGCGAACTTGGGGTCGAGGCTCGAGCCGACGTCCCCACCGTAGTCCTCGAAGCGGAGTGAGACCTGGCTTTGGACCGAGGGGGCGAGCGGCAGCGACAGTTCGCCGAAGACGGAGCCGATCCCGCGCTCGTCCTCGAGCGGGAAGGACGGGGGCAGGTAGGCGAACACACCCTCGGGCTTCTCGCACGATGTGACCTCCGGGCCGCCCGGGCAGGGATAGATCGCGATGTCGTGCAGGGCGCCGCCCCGCGGTGTCGGCGCGCCGACCGTGTACGGATTCAGCTCGTAGGTCTCGCCGCGCCACTGGACGCCGGCCGCGTACTCCGCCGCGCCGCCCGGAAGGCTCCAGTCGAGCAGGCCGCTCGCGACCGCTTCCACGACGAGCAGCGACGTCTCGCCCCGGTTGCCGAGGATCGTCGTCAGGTAGTCGTGCAGGGGGCCGTTGTCGAAGGCCGGGTCGTAGTCGGGGTTCGAGGCGTTCGGCACCAGGGGATGGGGGCTGATCGAGTTGGAGAACGGGATCCAGTAGCGGCAGTCGCCCTGGCCCGCGTGCCGGCGGAGGGTGTCCAGGGAGAAGCTCAGGCTGCCGACCGCGTCGTACTGGTTCGGCACCTGTTCTTCGCAGGCAAGGCCGCCGAGACCGGCCAGGGCGCGACGGGCGCGGTAGTGGAGAGCGTCGCCGTCCTCGAACCTTCGATCGGCGCTCGACCAGGAGGCCCGGAACGCCCAGAGGGTCTCGCCGGTCACCCCCTCGAGGTCGAACGCGAATCGTTCCGTGTCCGACTCGCGGATGTGGCTCCGCAGCGGCCCCTCCTGGCCGAACATCCGGCCTCGAATCCACGCCACTTCCTGCCAGGCGGGGTCGATTCCCGCGGCATCCTGGGAGCCGCCGTCTCCCTGCCAGGCGCACCAGGGAGCGTCGCAGAAGGCGTAAGCGCCGTACAGCTCCGGGTAGAGCCGGGCCATGTCGACGAGTCCGGGGTTGTTCGCGCGCACCGAGCGGGTGAGGTCGACGACCTTGTTCGGCGGATAGCCCGGCGAGGTCTGCCAGGAAGGCACGTCACCCCTGGCGAACAGGAACTCCGCGCCGATATGCCAGCCCCCCTCCGTATCCCACGAGGCTTCCGTGAACCACTGACCACGGCGTGTGTCCTGCACCAGGTTGTCGAATGGCGTGTACTGCACCCGGCAGAGCGGGCTGTCGGGGCTGCTGATCGCGCCGCCGACGCGCTCGCAGTTCGGGTCGCGGATCGCCGGTGCGCCCGAGAGCGGGTAGAACACCGCCGGCCGTCCGGTCCCCGACCAGCCGCCCCGGGGATTGTCGGCGTAGGGCCGAACGGCCCAGTTTCGGTCGCGGAGCCGGATCGGACTCCGCCGCGAGAGACCGAGGGAGCTGGCCGCATGACCCCGTCCTCCGCCGAACGGTCCGCCGCCGATGATGCCGACCTCGCCGTCTCCGTTCGAACCGTCGATCACGCTGTGCTTGCCCTCGAAGGACAGACCGTCGAAGTGGCTTCGGGTGATCACGTTCATCACGCCGGCGATGGCATCGGAGCCGTAGGTCGCGGCGCCGCCGTCACGCAGGAACTCGACCTGTTCGACCGCGACCATGGGCAGGACGCTGGTGTCGACGATGAGTTGCGCCTGGTCCGGGATGGCGCCTGGAGACCAGGTCAGCCGGTCGCCGTTCAGGAGCACCAGGGAGCGGCTCGGGCCAAGACCGCGCAGGTTGAGCGTCGAGCGGTCCTCGTTCGTGCGCGCGCCGAACTGGTCGGATTCCAGGTCCGCGCCGAGACTGAACGAGAGGTTGCGGATGACGCCGAGCATGCTGGGCGAGCCTTCCGCCTCCAGGTCGTCGCGAGACACAACGGAGACGGGCTGCGCGGCGTCCTCGGGGGTGCCCGGAATCCAGGAGCCGGTGACGGTCACCGTGTGACTGAAGGTCTCGACCTCGTGCGTGTGGTGTTCCTGGTCGTGCCCGGCCTCCCCCGCGCCCGCGTGTTCGTGCTCGTCCGCGTGGTCGTCATCGGTCTCCTGGGCAATGGCCCCGGACGCCAGGAGGACGGCGACCGTCGAGAGGATGAACGCTTGCCGGAAGGTCGATGCCCGGGGCATGGCTTCAGGCTCCCTTCGTTCGCCGTCCTGGAGCCGTACCGGCTCGGCGGGTCAGCTCACGATCCGGTTCGGGTTCATGCCCGAGCAACCGTCGTGCCTTGCCGCGGTGGAGCAGCGTCCCGTATAGCAGGAGTCGCCGGCGAAGCCCTGTGGGCGCACGTTCCGAATCCAGCGTTCAACATTGGCCTGGACCTCGGCCGCGCTCTGGCCGTGCTCCGTGATGAGCACGGCCGACAGGCCCCACCAGGCCCGGCCCAGGTTGCACTGGCAGCAGCACGTGTAGGCCGAGCGGTCGCTGCAGCAAGGGGCGGGAATCGGCGTCAGAGCTGCGCGCTTGATCTCCTCTTGCTCAGGGGTCAGATCGATCTCGGCGTTGTACGCGATCAGCCGCTCCATCGGCAGGGCAAGGAGCGCGGCGATCGGATCGTCGCCAGCCGCCGTCGCGGGGGTCGGCGACGAGTCGCCGCAGCCCCAGATCGTCATCACGCCCAGGACGAGGACGGTTGTGATGGCACGAACGCGGAGACGGTCGGTGCGGCGAGTCATGGCGGGGATTCTATCCGCGCCGACAACGCGAGGCACTCCCGGATTCTTCGGCGCGGGAGTGTCCTCACGGTGTCTCAAGCACCGTGCACTCGAGCGAAGGTATGCGCAGATAGTCCCGGTCGAAGGTCAGGAGGTGGCCGTGACGCTCAAGCGTGCATGCGGCGATCCAGACGTCATTCAAGGGGATGGGCGTTCCGGCGGCTCGGAGCGACACGAAGACCCGGGCGTAGTGGCGAACAGTCGCAGGCGTCACGTTCAACACGCTGACGAACGGTTCGGCCAGCAGCTCCGCGAGCACCCGCCTGTTCTCGGCGGTTCGACTTCCTTGTTCGAAGGCTGCTTCCAGTTCTCCGAGGACGACGACAGGCACGGAGACGTGGACGGCGTCCGTGAGACTTGCGAGTACTTGCGGGTGTCCCTTGCGGAGGTGTGAATAGGCGCTGGTGTCGAGGACGAGTCGATCGATCGCCTTCATTCCCAGTACTGCCGGTCGATCACGCGCTGTTCCGCCAGAGCCGCGTCGAACTCATCGGCGTCTTCGTCGGTCCAGGTGGCGTAACGGAGCAGGCGGGCTCGCCGGGCGTTCGGGCCGACTGCCTCACGAAGGACCCGCAGCACCGTCGTGTTCAGGCTCTCGCCTCGCTCGGCGCTGATGGCGCGTAGCCGGGAAGCCAGATCAGCGTCTACGTTGCGTATGGTCAGTTGAGTTGAAGGCATGACAGCGAGACTATGTACTCATGCTGTCATCGTGTCAACCTCTCGTATGGACGCGTCTGAACCCGGGCGCCCTGACGGCGTTGGTCAAGCGCAGGTTTCCGCCGAACCCCGGTAGACGCGGTACCCAGCCCAGTAGTACGGATGCGAAGCATCGAACTCCACGGGCTCCCGGTCCTCACCCTGTTCGAAACGGAGCGGTTCCGCCAGAAGCGCGAGCTGGGCTCGCCGGAGCGCCGCGGCGGTGGTCGTTCCCCCGGCTACGTTGCCGTAGAACGCTTCGAACAGGTGCGTGGTGGACTCGTCGACGACCGGCCAGAGCGACGCGACGACGGAACCCGCGCCCGCGGCGCCGAAGGCTTCAACGAACGGGCCGGGGCCAACTCCGTGGTTTCCCGTGTCCAGGCCGGAGAGGACGACCAGCGATTCGGGTTCGAGCGCGAGCCTTGACGCCAGTTGGCCTGTGGCTACTGGAATCGCCTGCTCGTCGTACTGCTTGGGGGAGAGCAGCAGAGCTGAACGGTCAGGATTGGCAGGGTCGATCCGTGCTTCGACGGCCAGGTGCAGGAACCGGACGGCGTAGCTCTCGGTGGACTCCCAGAAGAGGGCGGGCGAGGCGGCTTGGCCGAAGCGGGACACCACCGGCAGGCGCAGCGCGCGAATCGTGCCCGCCTGATTGCGGCGCGCGGCGTGCTGGCGCCAGGAGATGCCACCGTCGCTCATCGAGGCGCCGAGGGGCCGTGCCGGTGGGCGGTAGACGGCGTCGGCGATCACCAGCGCTACGGGTCTCTCGCCCCCCAGTGGATTGTCGTCGTTGTCGGTACCCAGGGCCGGACTCACCCAGCAGAGAGTCCGTGTTTCGACCAGGTAACGACCCTGAGGATCGAGCGACCGTGGTGCCCGAATCGCACCGAAGGGCAGGTCGCTCAGTGGTCCGTCGGCGGACAGGACGAGGTGTGAGACGTTCCGGAGTTCTCCGGCAATCGGGCCGAGCAGGGCGTCTCCCAGGTCGTCCCCGAGGCGGACGATTCGACCGAGTGAAGCCGGCCGCCGCAGCAGCGCGAGTTCACGGATCTCCGCTACGAGAGGCTGCAGGTCCCCGGCGCTCGCGTTCAGGCTGAGCACGACCGCATCGTCGCCTGACCCTGGAACGAAGGTCAGGCCGATGGGACGGCCGGGAGAGGCGTCGTACACCAGGGTCGCGACTCCGTCTGCGGCCGGCCGGAGATGGCCGGGGAGGGAACTCGCGTCTCCATCGGTCTGTGCACCGGCGGTCGGCCCGCCGGCGATCGACAGGCTCAGGATCGCGGCGCCGGTCCAGGCGGCAGGCGACGACCACCTCCCCGGTGTCCTGCGTGTCGTCATCGGAGTTCGAACCGCACGCCGATGCTGAGGACCCGGCCCAGGGGATCGTGCGTCGAGGCGTCGTAGTTCGCCGGGCGGAAGATCAGCGGAGGGTCCTCGTCGGCGAGGTTGAGGATCGAGGCGAAAAGCGTGGCGCGGTCGCCGGGCAGGGTCCAGGAGACGTGGACGTCGTGGGTGGCGTGGGCGTCGACCGGGTAGTCGTCGCCCCACGGCGCCGGCGCGTCCTGGAGGAAGGAGCCGGTGTAGTTCAGGTTCCAGCGGCCCGTGAACGGACCGCGCGAGTAGCCGGCGAAGGCGCGGCCCTTGAGCTCCGGGAGCGGCCGGGCGAGGGAGGTGTCGAAGTTCAGCCGGCCCTTCGCGTCGTACGCTTCGCCGAGTTCCCAACCGTCGATCTGCCAGGACAGCGCGAACGTGGCCGATGCGCCGAGGCGGAGGCGGCCCTGGCCTGCACCGGCCTCGAACTCGGCTCGGAGGTCGATGCCGTCGGTCTCGATGTCCGGACCGTTGACGATCCGCACCGCCACGGAGTCGAGATTCTCGATCGTCGGGACGCCGCCGCTGATGGTCAAGGCGTCGAACCAGGGGGAGCCCGGATCGCACAGGGGATGGTCGGCGGGCGGGCAGGCGAGGCCGACCACGGCGCTGAAGGGCTGGATGACCAGCGGATCGGTGAAGTCGTAGCGCCAGTAGTCGAGCGTGGCGAAGAGCCTGCTGCCGGCGCCGGCCAGACCGCCCCGTTCGAGCACCAGGCCGACGTTGAACGTCGTCGCCGACTCCGGGTCGAGCGCGGGATCGCCGTGGATGTGGACCGGCTTCGCGGTGCCGATCGGACCGATCGTCACGCGCGTGGTCTCGGCGATGCCGGAGACCGTCTGGTTGAGCGTCGGGCCACGGAACGTGGTCCCCAGCGAACCGCGCAGCGCGACCGCTTCGGTCGCCTGCCAGCGCAGCGCGACCTTCGGATCGAGGCTCGAGCCGACGTCCCCGCCGTAGTCCTCGAAGCGCAGCGAGAGCTGGCTGTCGAGCGAGGAGGCCAGCGGCAGCGACAGTTCGCCGAACACGGACCCGATGCCGCGGTCGTCCTCGGTCGAGAAGGCGGGCGGCAGGTAGACGAAGAGGCCGTCCGGGTTGTCGCAGGAGGTGACCTCGGGGCCGCCCGGGCAGGGATAGATCTCCATGTCATGGAGCGCGCCGCCCCGGGGCGGCGCGGTGTCCACCGAGTAGGGCGTCAGCTCGTAGGTCTCGCCGCGCCACTGGGCGCCGACCGCGTACTCCGCCGCACCCCCGGGGAGAGTCCACCCCAGCAGACCGCTGGCCACGGTCTCCAGTACGAACAGGGTCGTTTCGCCGCGAGTCCCCAGGATCGTCGTGAGGTAGTCGAACAGGTGGCCGTTGTCGAACGTCGGATCGTAGTCAGGGTTCGTGACGCCGGGCACGGCGGAATGGGGCCTGATCGAGTTGGAGAAGGGGATCCAGTACCTGCAGTCGCCCTGGCCGGCGTGCCTTCGGAGCGTCTCGAGCGAGAAGCTCAGGTTGCCGTCGCCGTCGTGTTCGTTGGGGACCTGATCCTCGCAGGCAAAGCCGCCGAGGCCTGCCAGCGCGCGGCGCAGGCGGTAGTCCAGGACGTCGCCGTCCTCGAGTTTCCGGTCCGCGGCCGACCAGGAGGCGCGGAACGCCCACAGGGTCTCGCCGGTGACTCCCTCGAAATCGAAGGCGACCCGTTCGGTTTCGGACTCGCGCACGTAACTGCGCAGCGGTCCCTCCTGACCGAACGTCCGGCCGCGAATCCAGGCCACCTCCTGCCAGGCGGGGTCGATGCCGGCGATGTCCTGGGCGCCGCCGTCGCCCCGCCAAAGGCAGTAGGGCGCGTCGCAGGAGGCGTAGGGTGCGTAAAGCTCCGGGTACAGCCTGGCCATGTCGACGAGGCCCGGGTTGTTCGCTCGCACCGAACGGCTGGTGTCCATGACCTTGCTCGGCGGATAGGACGGCGACGTGAACCACGACGGCACTTCGCTGCGGGCGAGTAGCATCTCGGCGCCCAGGTGCCAGCCGCCCTCCGTGTCCCAGGAGGCTTCGGTGAACCACTGGCCGCGGCGCGTGTCCTGCACCAGGTTGTCGAATGCCGTGTACTGGTAGCGGCAGAGCGAACTGTCGGGACTGCTGACGGCGCCGCCGACGCGCTCGCAGTTCGGGTCGCGGATCCCGGGGCCGCCCGAGAGCGGATAGAAGGTCGCCGGACGACCGGTCCCCGACCAGCCTCCACGCGGGTTGTCGGCATAGGGCGGGAGCGACCAGTGCCGGTCGAGGAAGCGGATAGGGCTGCGCCGCGACAGGCCGAACGACCCCACCGCATGGCCCCTGCCGCCGGCGAAGGGCCGGCCGCCGATCAAGCCGATCTCGCCGTCGCCGTTCGAACCGTCGATCACGCTGTGCTTGCCTTCGAACGAGAAGCCGTCGAAGTGGCTGCGGGTGATCACGTTCATCACGCCGGCGATCGCGTCCGAACCGTAGGTCGCCGCGCCGCCGTCGCGCAGGATCTCGACCCGCTCGACGGCGACCATTGGCAGGACGTTCGTGTCGACCATGAGTTGCGCCTGGTCGGGGATCGCGCCCGGCGACCAGGTCAGGCGATCCCCGTTCAAGAGAACCAGGGAGCGGCTCGCGCCGAGGCCGCGCAGGTTCAGGCTCGAGCGGTCCGCGCCGGCGCGCACGCCGAACTGTTCGGAGCCGAGGTCGGCACCGAGGCTGAACGGGAGATTGCGGATGAGGTCGAACACGCTGGGCGATCCCTCAGCCTCCAGGTCGTCGCGCGAAAGGACGGAAACCGGCTGCGCCGCGTCCTCGGGAGTGCCGGGGATCCAGGAACCGGTGACCGTGACCGTATGGCTGAACGTCTCGAACTCGTGGGAGTGGTGCTCGTGCGCGTGGTCGGCCCCGTCGGCCTCGGCGTGTTCGTGCTCGTCGACTGGCGCCGGACTGGTCTTCTCCTGAGCCATCCCGGGTGCCGCGCAGAGGAAGATGAGCGCGGCCGCGAAGCGCAACGGGCGGGTGGCCGTCGACATGGCCGGCGAGCCTATCCGGCCGAACCGAGTACGATGCCCGACCGATGTCCAACGTTCGGCTCGAATCCGTTGGCGACGTGGCGCGGATCACCCTGACCCGGCGCTCCAAGGCGAACGCGCTCGACTCGACGACCACGGCGGCGCTGCGCGAAGCCATCGTCGCGTCGGCCGAGGCGAACCCTAGGGTTGTGGTCGTCGCTGGTGAGGGCGTCTTCTGCGGCGGCGCCGACATTCGCGAGATGGAGCATCTCGATGCAGTCGACGCGGAGCGCTTCATCCGCGGCCTGCACGGGGCCTTCCTCGCAATCCGCGAGCATCCGGCACCGGTCGTTGCCGAGGTTCGCGGAGCGGCCCTTGGCGCGGGCCTGGAGCTTCTCGTCTCGTGCGATCTTTCGGTGGCCGCCGACGACGCGATCTTCGGGATGCCGGAACCCCATGTCGGCCTGCCTTCGGTCATCGAGGCGGCCCTGCTGCCTCACGTTGTGGGCCTCGTTCGGGCCCGTGAACTCCTGTTCCTGGGCGATCCCATCGACGCCGCCGAGGCTGCGCGGATCGGGCTGGTCGGTGAGGTCGTTCCGCCCGTGGATCTCGAGACGGCGGTGAACACCAAGGTCGAGCGGTTACTGCGACTCAGCCCCGACGCCCTGTCGCTGCAGAAGCGCCTGATCGGCCGCTGGCTCAACCTGCCCCTGGACCAGGCCGTGGAGGCGGGTGTCTCGGCGTTCCGGGCCGCCTATGGCACGGACGGACCGAAGCGGGAGATGAGGAGGTTCTGGCGGCGCAGGGAGTAGCTCAGGCGGCGAGCCACTGCAGGCAGCCCGTCGATTCCAGCACGCCGTCGATTCCGCTGCGCTCCGAGAGCTCGCCGTACTTGCCGCGGAGAGCCGCCAGGGACCTGGCGTGGTACTTCTGCGGCTTCTGGGTCCACTCGCCACTGGCGAGGTCGACCGAGAACTCGTCCTGGCCGCCGGCGATGGCGGCGGCGTTGGCGACGCTCCAGGGCAGGAAGATCGCGCCCACCTGCTGTTCGAGCAGGGGCGTCAGGGTCGGCGCCAGGGCGGCCCAGTCCTCGAACTCGCCGTTCGCGGTCGGGTCGACCAGGCGCTTCACCCAGGCGACGGTGCGGGGCGCCCGCTCCTCGAGCAGCCGGCCAGGCGTCGGGTCGGTCCAGGCCTGATGCACCTGGAAGCCCACGCCGAAGTCGCCGAACGCGGGACGGTCGCCGAAGAGATAGTCGCGTCCGTCGAGGTGGGCCTCGATCAGGTCGACCGTGTCGAGGAACGACTGCTCGATCTGCGGCGCGGTCTGTTCGTTCGAGCCGACGAACCAGACCCGGGGCACCATCCGCTCGCGCACCTGGGCGGTCATCGCCGTGAGCGTCTCCTCGTCGGCGCCGGGATTCATGCCCTGGGCGATGCGGCGGGCGCCGGACTCCTGGTCCGCCGGCCGGGCCCAGCGGTAGTGGAACATCCACTTGTTGCCCCACTCGTCGCCGAACTCCTCGAGCAGGACGGAGACGAAGGCTGCGGTCGGGTCCGGCGGATGAATCGAGGGCTCGGGGAACTCGGCCTCCATGGCCTCGAGGATCGGCGTCGAATCCTGCATGCCGCGGTCGTCCGGCGTGACGACGAGCGGCACAAGGGGCAGCCTGGCGTAGCGCCGGAACTCGTCCTGGTTGGCCGGACTGCGGGGGGTCCACTCGTGGGGGATTCCCTTGTAGCGGAAGTAGGAGCGGACCTTGATGGAGTACGGAGAGAGTTCACCGCCGAAGATTCGGTAGGGTCGGGCCATTGGCAGAGGCCTCCTGGAGGGGAGTCGTTGTCAGACGAAGGAGGCTGATCCTAGGAGGATTCCTGACCTCGTGGCAACGGCTCTCGATCTGAAACAGCGCCTGCGGAGTGTCTTCGGTCACTCGGCCTTCCGTCCGCACCAGGAAGAAGTGTGCCGTCGCACGGCGCAGGGCGCCGACGGCCTGGTCGTCATGCCGACCGGTGCCGGCAAATCGCTCTGCTACCAGCTTCCGGGCCTGTTGCGGGGCGGTCCGACGCTTGTTTTCTCGCCGCTGATCGCCCTGATGGAGGACCAGACGGCGAAGCTCCGGGAGCTGGGCCTGCGGGCCGAGCGGATCCACTCGGGGCGGCCCCGGAGCGAGTCGCGGCAGGCATGCAGGCTCTACCGCGACGGTGAGCTGGACTTCCTGTTCATCGCCCCCGAGCGCCTCGGCGTGCCCGGCTTCATCGAGTTTCTCGAGCGCTGCCGGCCTGCCCTGATCGCGGTCGACGAAGCGCACTGCATCTCGCAGTGGGGACATGACTTCCGGCCTGACTACCGGCTGCTCGGGCAGCGCCTGCCGCGGCTGCGTCCGGCGCCGGTGCTGGCGTTGACCGCGACGGCGACGCCGCGCAGCCAGGACGACATCGCCGCTCAACTCAACCTCGAAGGCGACCAGCGCTACATCTACGGTTTCCGGCGCGAGAACCTGGCGGTGGAGGTGATCCAGAAGCGGACCGGAGCGCGGGCGGCGATCGTTTCGGAGGTGCTGGGGGACACGGAGCGGCGGCCCGCGATCGTCTACGCGCCGACGCGCAAGGAGACGGAAGCACTCGCCGGTCGGCTGGCCGACCAGTTTCCTGCCGCGGCGTACCACGCCGGGCTGCCGACGGCGGAGCGGGACGAGGTGCAGGCCGCGTTCCTCGGCGGCGCCATCGAGGTCGTGGTGGCGACCACGGCCTTTGGCATGGGAATCGACAAGGCGAACATTCGCTCAGTGATCCACACGGCGATGCCGGCGACGGTGGAGGGCTACTACCAGGAGATCGGTCGGGCCGGCCGCGACGGCCTGCCGTCGCGGGCCTTGCTGCTCTACTCCTGGGCCGATCGCCGGACCCAGGAGTTCCTGCACGGCCTGACGTATCCGGAGCTCACGTACCTGAAGCGGCTGCACGGCGCCCTTGGCGACGAACCGGTCGACGTGGACGAGCTCGCACGGCACCTGAGCTTTCCCGATCGCATCTTCGAGGCCGCGCTGGACCAGTTGCGCATTCACGGCGCCGCGCGGATCGTGGGCGGCGACCGGGTCCGCCGCGAAACGACCGGCGCGACCAGACGGCCTGTAACGAACGGCCGGACCGAAAGCCGCCTCGCCAGGGAAGACGTGTCCTGGCAACGGACCTACCGGGTTCAGCGGCAGCACCGACTGGACCAGATCGACGAGATGACACGCTTCGCCGACCACCGGGGCTGCCGGATGCTGCGCCTGGTGCGGCACTTCGGCGACCGCGCCGACAGCGGCGCGCGCTGCGGACTCTGCGATGTCTGCGCGCCCGAGGCGTGCCTGGTGCGCCGTTTCCGAACGCCCCTGACGGAGGAAGTCCAGGCGATGGAGACGGTCGTGTCGCTGCTTCGACGCCGCGACGGTCTCGGCACGGGCCGGTTGTTCCAGGAGTTCCGGGCCGTTCACGGTTCGTACGACCGGGGCGCGTTCGAGGACCTGCTCGGCGCGCTGGGTCAGGCGGGCGTCGTGTTCGTGGAGGACGACTCCTTCCGGAAGGACGGCGAGACGATCCGGTATCAACGTGCCGGGCTGACGCCGAGTGGGCGTCGCCGTGGGATCGAGCTGGCGGGGCAGGTGCTGTTGCCGGACGATCCGCCCGACGAGCCCGCCAGACGTCAGCGTCGGCGCGCCGCTCCGGCGCCTGAGATCAGCGAGGCCGATGCGGATCTGGAGCTGGTCGAGGCGCTCCGGGAGTGGCGCCTGGAGGAGGCGCGCAAACGGCGCTGGCCCGCCTACACCGTGCTCTCGAACAGAGCGCTGGTTGCCGTCGCAGTTGTGAAGCCCGGCGACCGCGATGAACTGCTCGCGATCCCGGGGATCGGTCCGAAGACCGTGAAGCGCTACGGCGGCGCACTGCTGCGGATCGTGGCGGCGGCGGGGAAGCCGGATCCGAAGTGACACAATCCCGATCATGACGACATCGACGGCACAGTGGTTCGGCCATCCGCGGGGACTTTCCACGCTGTTCTTCACCGAGCTCTGGGAGCGCTTCAGCTACTACGGCATGCGGGCGCTGCTGCTCCTGTACATGACCGACGTCGCCACCGGCGGGCTAGATCTGGGTACCGAGCGGAGTTCGGCGATCTACGGCCTCTACACCTTCGGGGTGTACGCCCTGGCGTTGCCGGGCGGCTGGGTCGCCGACCGCATCCTCGGCCAGAAGAAGGCGGTGCTCTGGGGCGGAGTGATCATCGCCCTCGGGCACTACGCCCTCGCCGTGCCGAGCCTCGCCACATTCTTCCTCGGCCTGTTCCTGGTCGTGGTCGGCACCGGCCTGCTCAAGCCGAACGTCTCGGCGGTGGTCGGCGACCTCTATGGGAGTGACACCGCCGCCCGGCGCGACGCCGGTTTCTCGATCTTCTACTCGGGGATCAACATCGGCGCCCTCGCCGGGCCGCTCGTCTGTTCCTACCTGGGCGAGAACATCAACTGGCACCTGGGCTTCGGCGCCGCCGGTGTCGGCATGACCGCGGCGATCGTCGCCTACGTCCGCGGACAGAAGCACCTGGAAGGCGCCGGCGATCCGCGCGGGCCGGCCGCCGACCCGGTTCAACTCGCGAACGCCAAGCGCAGCCTGATCGCGGGTACCGGCTGCATCGTCGTGCTGGCGGGCATCCTGTGGTGGCTTGGAGCCAGCGGAATCGCGCCGATCACCCTGGTCGGTTTCGCGGACGCCACTGGGGCGATCGTCGTTGTCCTGGCGGCGGTCTACTTCGCCTACGTCATCGGCTTCGTCTGCAACGACGGCACCGAGAGGCGAAGGGTCGGCGCCTGCGCGGTGCTGTTCGTCGGCGCCGCGCTCTTCTGGTCCGGCTTCGAGCAGGCCGGGTCGTCCCTCAACCTGTTCACAAGGGACTACGTGAACCGCGATCTTTGGGGACTCATGGAGGTTCCGATCGGCTCACTGCAGTCCGTGAACCCCTTCTTCATCATCGTCCTGGCGCCGGTCATGGGCGCTCTCTGGGTCAAGCTCGGGGACCGGAACCCGTCGATTCCGGTCAAGTTCGGCCTTGGGCTGGTGTTGCTCGGCGTCGGCTTCGGCGTGCTCTCCTGGGGCGCCTCGATGGCCGAAGCGGGCGGCGAGCAGGCGGCGATGGCCTGGCTGGTCGTGACCTACTTCTTCCACACGGTCGGCGAACTCTGCCTGAGTCCGGTGGGACTCTCGAGCATGACGAAGCTGGCGCCGGACCGTCTGGTGTCCCAGATGATGGGCACCTGGTTCATGGGCGCCGCCCTCGGCAACCTGATTGCGGGCCGGGTTGCCGGCTACATCGAGGCGCTGCCGCCGGCCGAGCTGTTCCGGACGGTGGCGCTGATCGTGGCTGTCGCCGGCGCCGTCTTCCTGGTCCTGTTCAAGCCGATCAAGTGGCTCTGCGCCGGCGTGAAGTAGGGCGGCTCAGTTGATGCCGCGCTCCTTGCCCTCCCAGTAGGGAGCGCGCAGTTCCCGCTTCAGCACCTTCATCGCGCCGGAGAGAGGCAGCGGCTCGGCCCGGAACTCGACGGACTTCGGCACCTTGTAGCCGGCGATCGACTCGCGGGCGTGGCTGATGATCGAGGCTTCCGTGCCTTCGTCGACGTCGGCGCCCTCCTTCGGCACGACGATGGCGTGGACCTGCTCGCCCCAGACCTCGTGGGGGATGCCGATCACGGCCACCTGGCCGACGACCGGATGGGTCGAGATCGCGCTCTCGACCTCGGCGGAGTAGACGTTCTCGCCGCCCGAGACGATCATGTCCTTGACCCGGTCGACCAGGAACAGGTAGCCCTCTTCGTCCAGGTAGCCGGCGTCGCCGGTGTGGTACCAGCCGCCCTGGAACGCTTCCTCCGTGGCCTCCGGCTTGTTCCAGTACTCGGTCATGTAGTTGCCGCCCTTGGCGCAGACCTCGCCGACTTCGCCGGAAGGCAGGATGTTGCCGTCCTCGTCCTGGATCGACAGCACGACGCCGGGCACGGCACGTCCGACCGAACGCAGGCGGTCGCCGCCGACCTTGTGGTCCTCGGCGTCGAGAACGGTGAGCAACGACGAACTCTCGGTCATGCCGTAGCCCTGGCCGATCTCCATCTCCGGGAAGAGGGTGAGCAGCCGGTCAAGCAGGGCCGCCGGCATCGGCGAGGCGCCGTAGCCCAGGTTGCGCAACGAGGCAAGCTTCTCCGGCGCGAAGTCCGGGTGGCTCATCAGCATGTGGATCATGGTCGGCACCATGGTGGTGGTGGTTACCTGGTACTTCTCGATCAGTGCGATGGCTGCGCCCGGGTCGAACATCGGCATCAGGACGAACTTGCCGCCGAATGTCTGGGTCGCGATGACCCCGACCATGGACGCGGCGTGAAAGATCGGTGTCTGCAACAGCGCGACGCCGTCGGAGAGTTGCGGGAAGCGCATGACCCCGTGGTAAGTGTTCAGAATCTCGGCGCGCTGGTTACAGAGAACGCCCTTGGGCAGACCGGTCGTGCCGCCGGTGTACATCAGGACAACCGAGTCGGTCTCTTCCGGCTCGTCCGGCAGGACGGGGTCGCTGCCGGCGATCAGGTCCTCGTAGCGGAGGTCGTAAGGGGCGTCCGTGTCGTCGTCGGGGCCGCCGATCAGCACCGTGCGCCGGACCGTGCACTCGTCGCCGGCGAGCGCCATTGCCTGCGCGAACAGGGGCGCGAAGGTCTTGTCGACGAAGGCGACCTCGGTGCCCGAGTCGCGCACGATGTAGTCGAGCTCCTTGCCGGCCAGACGCAGGTTCAGGGGGTTGATCACGCCGGCGCCGAGGTAGGCGGCGTGGTACAGCTCGACGTATTCATGGCTGGTGAGCGCCATGACGGCGAAGCGATCGGTGCGGCCGACGCCCAACTCGCCACTCAGGGCCGTGCACAGGCGCATCGTGCGGTCGGCATGCTCGCCGAAGGTCGCGCTGTAGGCGCCGTCGATGATCGATTCCTTGTTCGCCAGGTGGTTCATGGCCGGAACGAACAGCCTGTGGAAGATCAACTCCTTCATCGCGTGGAACTCCTGTTGAGCGTCGGTGGCTGGCTCAGTTGGCGGCCAGGGAGGCGATCACGTCGCGCTGCGTCGCCTCGTCGAGGAAGCGGAGGTTGGGGCTCATCCGGTCGACGACCTCGCCGTAACGATCGAGGACGCCCCGGGCCAGGTCGGCCGGTTCGCCCACGACCGCGAAGGCGTCGAGCATCTCGTCGGTGATGAGAAGGCCCATCTCGTCCCACTGGCCCTGCTTCGACATCCGGTTCAGTTCGAGCTGCAGCTCACCCCAGCCTTCCGACTCGAGAACCGGCCGGTAGGCGGGCGTCGAGCCGTAGAAGGAGATCTGCTTCTTGACCGCGCGCTTGGTTGCTTCGAACGTCTTCTCGTCCTGACCGGAGACGATGAAGCCGGGGTAGGCGATCTCGAAGTCCGAGCGGTCTCGGCCGGCGGCGGCCAGGCCGCGCTCGATGGCCGGCAGGGTGGTGTCGCGCATGTAGGACTGGGTGGTGAAGGGGTGAACGATCAGGCCATCCGCAACCTCGCCGGCGACTTCGGTCATCAGCGGCCCGACGGCGGCCAGGAAGACCCTGGGCGGGCCGTGCTCCGTGTCGGTCGGCGTGAACATCGGCGTCATCAGGGTGTGGGAGTAGAACTCGCCCTGGAAGCGCAGCCGCTCGCCCTCGTACCAGTTCGACCAGATCGCGCGCATCGCCAGGATGAACTCCCGCATCCGCCGTGCCGGGTGGGACCAGGGCATGCTGAAGCGCTTCGTGATGTGCGGCCGGATCTGGGAGCCCAGGCCGAGGATCAGGCGGCCTTGCGAGTAGGCGTTCAGGTCGTGGCCGACGTTCGCCAGGTTCATCGGCGTGCGGGCGAAGGCGACCGCGATCGAGGTCATCAGTTCGATCCGTTCGCTGTGCTCCGCGGCGAGCAGCAACGGGAAGAACGGATCGTGCGCCGTCTCCGCTGTCATCGCGGCCGCGAAGCCGGCGTCTTCGAGTTCCCGGATGCGGGCCGGAACCTCGCGCAGATCGGTGGGGAGTCCGCCGTCAACCTTCATGTCGTTCTCCTGGCTTGGTGCTTCTGAAGTCCGAGGGTGGCGGGCGAGTATAGAGGAGCGTTCGCCTTGCTACGATCCCCGCTTTCGCGCTCGAGACAAGCTCGTTTTCGACCCAGGGAGCCTCCATGCATCAGGTGCTCGCCGGCGTTCGCGTCCTGGACTTCGGCCGCTACATTGCCGGACCGTTCTGCGCCGCTTTGCTCGGCGATCTCGGGGCTGAAGTCATCCGGGTCGAGAAGGTCCGCGGCAGCGAGGACAGGTTCATCGCTCCGGTGGCGCCGAGTGGCGAAGGCGGGATGTTCCTGCAGATGAACCGGAACAAGCGCTCGCTGACGCTGAATCCGACGAAGCCGGCGGGCCGCGAGATCGTGAAGCGGCTGGTCGCGACCGCCGACGTCGTCGTCGCGAACCTGCCGCCGAAGACCCTTGAGGCGATGGGGCTCGACCTGGACAGCCTGCGCGAGGTCAAGGAGGACATCATCCTGACCACGGTGTCGGCCTACGGGCGGGGCGGCCGCTACAGCGACCGGGTCGGCTTCGACGGCATCGGCCAGGTCATGTCCGGCATCGCCTACATGACCGGAGACGCGGACAAGCCGCGCCGTGCTGCCGCGCCCTTCGTGGATTACGGAACCGCGCTTTCCTGCGCCTACGGCACGCTGGCCGCCCTGATGGCGCGCCAGCAGACCGGCAAGGGGCAGATGGTCGAAGGTGCGCTGCTCAGGACGGCCCTGATGATGGGCAACGCGAACCTGATCGAGCAGGCGGTGATCGAGCGCAACCGGCTGCCGACCGGCAACATGTCGCAGACCTCCGGTCCGGGGGACATCTTCCGCACCGCTGACGGCTGGGTGCTGTGCTCGGTGATCGGCGAACCGCTGTTCAGGCGCTGGGTCGACCTGATG
>JAPOVF010000317.1 GCA_026708285.1 Acidobacteriota bacterium | reverse complement strand
TTCTTCTCCTTCGACGCGCCCGGCCTGGAACCGGACACGGAGTACACCCTGCAGCTTCTTGGCGGCGGGGAGACGCTGTGTGACCCGTGGCCGCTCCGCACCTTCCCGTCGCCCTCGGCCCAGCCCGAGTCGGTCCGGTTCCTCGCCTACACCTGCGCCGGCGGCCACCCCGAGTCGGGCTTCTTCCTGCCATTGGCCGTTCGCCGGAGACTCCTGCGCAGGGCCCTCTCGTTCCGGCCGAGGGCGCTGATCGCGATCGGCGACCACATCTACTGGGACCAGCGCACGGTGCTCTACAACCGGGGCGAGGAGCGGGGCCGGCGGTCCCGCGAGTTCTACGAACGGATCGGCTGGCTCGACCTGAGCCTGCCCGCGCTGGGAACGAGCAACGAGACCTCGCTCAAGGCGGCGGTCGGGCCGCAGGTCGCCGAGTTGTACGGCGTCATGTTGCGATCGACGCCTTCCTACTTCGTGAGCGACGACCACGACTACTACGAGAACGACGATGCCGATCCGCAGATGGTCACTCTGCCGCCCGACCGCTACCAGGTCGAGTTCGCGCGGTTCACCCGCAACGCCTACCTGCCGGAGTTCCTGCCGGATGTGGAACGGCCGGTTGCAATGTCCGGCACCGGGGCCGGTGACCGGGAGCCTGGTGTCTCCGAGGCCTTCGGCACGTTCCGGTACGGGCGGCTGGCCGAGGTGCTGATCTACGACTGCGCCCGCTACCTGTCGCTCAAGGGCGTCCATGCCGGCCTGGTGCCGCCGGAGACGGAACACTGGCTGCACCAACGCACGCGGGACCAGGCGGTCGCGCAGTTGTTCCATGTGCCGTCGCACCCCTTCGGCTGGTCGGCCGGGAAGTGGCGCGAGTGGTATCCGGACGTCGCCGACCTCGACGACGGCGGCGCGACCGTGTCGCGCATCGGCGACTTTGCCGGCAGCAACTTCCGGCTGACGACGGAGCGCGAGAAGTACTTCTGGCAGCAAGGCTGGTGGAGGCAGCATCAGCGGCTGCTGGAGTCGCTGACGTCCCACCCGCAGCGGGCCGGCATCGTGCTCTCGGGCGACCTGCATGCGATCGGCCACTCCGTCCTCGAGCGGAGCGGCAGCATGGATCTCTCAGCCAACCCGGTTCATGCCGTGCTGACCGGTCCGCTGGGCACACTGACGGGCTGGCCGTCGGCGGCGCGGGGGACGCCGCCCATGGCCGCCACCGCGGTGGTGCAGGACGTGCGCGGTGAGACCTTCGAGAAGAACGGCTTCGCGCTCTTCGACGTGGCGCCGTCCGAGGTGACGGTGCGGCTCTTCGCGTGGAAGACCGGGGAGCCCGAATCGGCGATCGACGACCTCGATCCCTACCACACGGCCGTGATCCAGCGAGGCTGAGCCGGGTTGGTCCGCTACTGTTCCGCGGATGTCTGAATCCGCCAATCGAAAGCGCCGCAGGCGGGGAGGACGCGGCCCCGGTCTGTTCACGCGGTTCCTGAACGTAGTCGAGTTCCTCGGCAACCTCTTGCCGCACCCGGTGACGCTGTTCGCGGTGCTGGCGCTGCTCATCCTGCTGGTTTCGGGCATGGCGGAAGTGCTCGACTGGCAGGTGGCCGACCCGCGGCCTGCCGGTGTCTCGGGCCGCTCCGAAGACGGGATGATTCGCGCGGTCAGCCTGATGAACCCGGAGGGGATGCGGCGGATCGCCATGAACCTTGTGACGAACTTCACCGGGTTCGCGCCGCTTGGAACGGTTCTGGTCGCGCTGCTCGGGGTCGGCGTGGCCGAACGGTCGGGTCTTCTCGGGGCCCTGCTTCGGGCACTGGTCCTGGGCGCTCCGCGAAACCTGCTGACCGCGGTCGTCGTGTTCGCGTCGGTCGTTTCCAACACGGCGTCCGAGATGGGCTACGTCGTGTTGATCCCGTTGGCGGCGGTCGTGTTCCGCGCGGTCGGCCGGCATCCCCTGGCCGGGCTTGCCGCGGCGTTCGCCGGTGTCTCGGGCGGTTACTCGGCGAACGTACTGATCGGGACCGTCGACCCGTTGCTCGCGGGGATCACGACCGAGGCGGCGCGCATCATCGATCCGTCCTACGCGCCCGGTGCGGCCAACGAGATCCCGGCGACCGCCAACTATCTCTTCATGTTCGTCAGCACCTTCATGATCACGGCGATCGGCACCCTGGTGACGACCCGGATCGTCGAGCCCAAGCTGGGTGCGTTCGATCCCAGCCGGGCGGCGAACGATCTGGAAGATCCGGAGGAGGGTCTGAAGACCCTGTCGAAGGAGGAGAAGCGGGGGCTGAAGCTGGCAGGGGTGACCGTGCTCGTCATGCTCGGTGGGTTGGCCCTGCTCGCTCTGCCGGAGAACGGCTGGTTCCGCGATCCGGCGGCGAACGCGCTCCTGATCGACGATCTGCGGCCGATGCTCCGCAGCGTCGTGTCCCTGATCTTCGTCTTCTTCATCGTGCCGTCGATCGTCTACGGCCGCACCACCGGTTCGCTCAGGAACGATCGCGACGTGATCGACGGCATGGGCCGCTCGATGAGTTCTCTCGGCCCCTACCTGGTGCTCGTCTTCTTCGCCGCCCAGTTCGTCTCCTTCTTCAACTGGACCAACCTGGGGACGATCACGGCGGTCGTGGGTGCCGAGCTGCTGAACCGGTTCGACCTGACCGGGCCGATCGTGTTTGTGCCGTTCATCCTGATGTGCTGCTTCGTCAACCTGATGCTCGGCAGCGCGTCGGCCCAGTGGGCGGTGACGGCGCCCATCTTCGTTCCCATGCTGATGACGGTCGGCTACAGCCCGGAGGTGATCCAGGCGGCGTACCGGATCGGCGACTCGACGACGAACATCATCACGCCGATGATGAGCTACTTCGGGCTCATCCTGGCGGTGGCGATGCGGTACGACCGAAAACTCGGAATCGGCACCCTGATCGCGACGATGATTCCGTACTCGATCACCTACCTGATCGGTTGGATCTCGCTGTTCTACATCTGGGTGTTCGCCCTGGGTTTGCCGGTCGGTCCGGGGTCGCCGACCTACTACTCACCGTAGGGTCCTGCGGTGTCAAAAGTCCCTGCTACACTCGGCCGCTAGCCCTGAGAGAGAGCCCGCGCGGAGGGAGGGGATATCGCCATGGCTAGACCCGGACCAACTACGTTCGCCAAGCGCCAACGGGAAATCCGAAAACGTCAGAGGCGTCAGGAGAAGCTGGAGCGTCGCGCCCAGCGCAAACTGGACAAGGAACAGGCCGCGCTCGAAGCGCCCGAGGCAGTGCCCGGGGAGGATCCCGATATCGCCGGCATCGTGCCGGGCCCTCAGCCGCTGCCCGACTGGGACTGAGTAGCCGGTCGTCGCCGCCGGTTCCAGGCGGTGGACGGCCTGCCCGCTACTCGCCTCCGGTAGCGGCCGCCGCCTCGGCCTCCTTGGCGCGGGCACCCGAGAGGATGTTGAACAGGCCGTAGTTGCCCTCGTGGCAGGCGTACTCGAACAGCGCCTCACCCTTCTTCATCAGCAGACGGGCGGTGAAGGGCCGCGTGAAGGTCGCGGGATCGTTCACCGTGTACTCGTACATCAGCGTGTCCTCGTCGACGCGTCGGAACCTCTCCGTGACGTGCATCTCATAGGCGTCGCCCACCGCGCCGGCCACGCTGCCGCTGAAGCTGGAGACCAGATCGGAGAAGTTCTTCGTCTCGACGATCAGGGTGTCTCCCTCCCAACGACCGCGGGAATCGCCCATCCACTGCCGCACCGAGTCGGGAAGGTGGGCGCGGCCATCGAGGGGAATGATCCGACTGTCGTGGACCATCTCGTTCAGGATCGCCACGTGGTTCGCGGACTGAAAGATCTGGATGTTCTGGTTGTAGCCCCCGGGCGTGATCGGGGGGCCTGCGTTGAAGCCCAGGATGCAGCGCTCGGACAGTCCGCGGTCCTCGTAGCTGTCGAGTCCGACACCACCTACGCGGAGCCGGACCGGGCGGTCGATCGGCTTGTCATCACCTCGCGTCTGGCGCTTGACGTCGGGGAGAGTGTCAGGAAGCCGGCCGTTCGGCGGGTCGATGATCAGCGACGTCCGCAGGTCCTCGACGACCCTGGCACCGCGGTCGAACCAGAAGTTGTTGTAGCCGCCCACCGGGTCTCCGGCCTTGAGTTTCCGCTTCTCCGGGTCGCTTGGCGCATCGGCGGCCCGCGCCCGCTCGACGGCCGCCGTCTCGATCTCCGCGGCCCTGGCCTCGTCGATCGTCGCTTCCTGGTCCTCGGGTCGCTGGAGCGGTGTCAGCGTGCGAAAGTCCCAGACCCCCGAAATGTCGGGCTTGCCGTCGGCTGCGAGCGGCGGCATCCAGCCGGCCGCTTCCTGAGCGACGAGGGAGGGAGTGGCGACAAGGAACACGAGCGCCGCGAGGACGGGAATCGACCGGTTGCGGAGACGAGTGGTTCGGTGGCGACGCATGTCGTGCCTCCTTCTTCTGTCGGCTTTGCCGCCGAGTCTACTGCGCCGTCCTGGTGCGCTGCGGGCCTAACCCCCTGCGGCCTCGGCGGTCTCGGCCGGCGCGCTGAACAGCCGCTCGACGTGGGATTCGGGCAGTGGCTGCGTCAGCTTGGACACGACATAGGTCCCGGCGATCGAGACGACCTCACCGACCACCGCGCAAGAGTACGGGTTGATCTGGTAGTGCGCGAGCCACTCTGCTGCACCCGACAGGGGACCGAGCGAGCCGGGATCGATGATCATCCAGGGCAGGCCGCTGCGCAGCAGGACGAAGGTGAGCATGCCGCTGATGAGGCCCGTGTAGGCGCCGGCCAGAGTGACGCCGCGCCAGAGGCCTCCGACCACCAGCGGGCCGGCGAAGGCGGCCATCATGCCGCCGGTGCCTACCCAGACGAGCAGCGCGATGTTCATGTCCTGCATCGCCCAGGCCAGCCAGGTACAGAGCACCAGGACGATCACCGTGCTCCAGCGGCTGATCACGAGTACGCGGCGATCGAGTTCCTTGTCGTTCAGGTTGGGGCTGTACTTGGGAACGATCGAGCGCCGGTAGATGTCGTTGGCGACGATCTGCGATGACGAAACGACGAGACCGTCCGCGGTCGACATGATCGCGGCCAGGATGCCGACGCCGATCAGGGCGGCCAGCCAGGTCGGAAACAGCTCGATGAAGAGGGCCGGCAGGGCCTCGTTCGAGTTGCGTCCGGCCTCGAGGAGTTCGGTGCCCAGGACGCCGCGGGCGAGGATGCCGCCCAGGCCCAGCATGCCCATCGTGAGGCCGACCGCGAAGGCGAGCTTGACGAAGCGCATTCGGTCGCCGTCGTTCTTGAGCGCCCACACCTTGTTGCCGATATGGGGCAGCATGCCGAGCGGAATGTGGGCGAACAGCACGCAGGCAATGGCCCACCAGGAGTCGTACAGGGAGTTCGACTTGTTTAGCGGCCCGACCAGGTTCGGGTCCTGCTCGCGCAGATTGCTGGCAAGGGCGCCGAGTCCGCCGTCCATCCCGGAGGCGAACAGGAACATGACGATCACCACGACCGCGACGCCGAGCATCATCATCCCCTGGACGCCGTCGGTGATGATGTCGGCATGGGCGCCGCCCAGGACGACGTAGACGAGGAGGACGCCGGAAGTGATGATCAGCGCCGTCAGCGGCTCGAGCCCGAGCATCGTCTCGAACATGACCAGCCCCGACACGAGCTGTGCGGCGATGTAGAAAAACAGGACCAGGGAGAAGACCGAGACCAGCAGCCGCACGCCGTCGCTCTGGTACCGGTCGCCCAGGTACTCCGGGATCGAGCGGTTTCCGAACTTGTGGCCGGAGTTGGCGACCAGTCTGATCGTGATCAGGACTCCGAAGTACACCCCCATCGGATAGAGAAACTTGCCCCAGACGCTGGCCATCCCGAAGTCGTAGCCGAGGCCGGGGCTGCCGAGGAAGGTGGCTCCGCTGGCGGTCGTGGCGGCGAATGCGAGGGCGAGGAAGTACGGGCCGTAGCTGCTGCGGGCGGTGGCGAAGTCGTCCGCGTTGCTGATCCGCCTGCTGGCGATCCAGCCGAACGTGAGCATGCCGACGATGTAGAGGATGAGGAACATCCACGACCAGGCAAACAGACTCATCGACTACCTCCTCGACGGTTCGTGGGGTTCTTGGCCGGGCGCGTGCCGGCGGAGCGGCTCAGTCGACAATCGCTTCGTACGCGAGGCGCTTGCTGGCCCACCGCGCGGCTGAGGACGCCTGGAAGTCGCGGCTCTGGATCATGCCGACGACGACCAGGTCCTGGATCGGGTTGATACCGAACCAGGTGCCGCCGATCCCGTACCACCAGTACTCGCCCCTGGCGCGCTCATGGTCGGTCGCCGGGTTCGGATCGGTGACGATCGAGAAGTCCAGGCCGAAGCGGTTGCCGCGGTAGAGCGGACCCATGTCGGTGACGCCTTCGGGCAGGTGGTCGGTGTGCATCAGCTTCACCGTCTCCGGCTTCAGGATGCGGACACCGTCCAGTTCGCCGCCGTTCGCCAGCATCTGGGCGAAGCGCATGTAGTCGGTTGCGGTGCCGACGAGGCCGCCGCCGCCGGAGAGGAACTTCGGCTTCTGGAGGTACTGGCCATTGGGCGGACTGACCAGCTTGCCCTCGGCGTTCGGCGTGTAGATCCGCGAGAAGCGGTCCGCCTTGCCCGGCTCCACCCAGAAAGCGGTGTCCTTCATGCCCAGGGGCCCGAAGAGCCGCTCGTTCAGGACCTCGTCGAGCGGCTTGCCGGCGAGCACCTCGAGCACATAACCCTGGACGTCGACGGCGACGCTGTAGTGCCACATCGAACCGGGCTGCTGGCGGAGCGGGATCTTCGCCAGCTTGTCGATCATGTCCTTCAGGTTCTGGTTCGGGTCCGTGATGATGCCCGCCTTCGTGTAGAGCGTGTCCACCTGGGACCGCGAGAACAGCCCGTAGGTCAGTCCGGCCGTGTGGTTCATCAGCTCCCGCATCGTCATCGGATGATCGGCGCCTTCCGTGATCGGGTTGCCGTCGGGACCGTCCTCCTTCGCGACCTTGAGGCCCTTGAACTCGGGAATGAACTTCGACACCGGGTCGTCGAGCGTGAAGCGGCCCTCGTCGTAGTAGGTCATCAGCGCGACCCCGACGATCGGCTTGGTCATCGAGTAGATCCGGAAGATCGTGTCCTTCTCGACGGGAACGCCGTTCTCGATGTCCCGCTTGCCGTAGGCGTCGAAGTGGACCACCTTGCCCTTGCGCGAGACCATCGTGACGACGCCGGCGAGCTTGCCGCCGTCGACCATGCCGTGCATCGCCTCGTTGAGTTTCTTGAGGCCGGCCGGATCCATGCCGACGTCGGCCGGCTTGGCGTGCTGCAGTTCCGGCTCGGCGGCGAACGCCGGCGCGAGAACGAAGACCGCCAGCAGCAGGGCAGCGGCGGCGGTGGCGAGCGGGGCGTACTGCCCCCGAGGACGCAATCGGATCACGCGTGGTTCCTCCTTACGGGGTTGGGCGGAGCGTCGGCGAGAGTACTACGGTTTGCCGAGGCGCAAGCCCGGAATGAGGCAGGGGGTGGAGGCCTTGTACTCCGGGTACGACGGATACCTGGCGGCCGAGATGGACTCCGCGAGCGGTATCGACCCGACGACGAGGCCGATCAGTCCCACACAGCCGAAACCGGTCCAGTGGAGCCACTCGCCCGACGCCGCGACGGCGAACAGGTAGAAAGCGCACCACATGCCCATCTCGCACAGGTAGTTCGGATGGCGGCAGATGCGGAAGAGGCCGCGGTTCATGAACGGTTGAGCGACTTCCTCGCCGGCCGCGACCCGGCGTTTCTTGTCCTGCTGGAAGGCCCACATCTGCTCGTCGGCGACGGTCTCGCCGATCAGGAGGAGAAGGAACAGCCCGGCGGCGACGAAGTCGAGTCCGCCCAGCGGCGTGTCCCCCGCCTCCCAGGCCGCGTGGACCGGCGAAGTGAACCACCAGATCAGCAGCATCTGGCCGGGCGCGATGATCGTCGCGTTCATGACCTGGATGGCGACGGGGCCGAAGCGCTCCCTGACGGTGGCCCAGCGGTAGTCCTCGCCGCCCTTCCAGTAGCCCCCCTTGCGGGCGAAGTTGAAGGTGAGGCGTAGCCCCCAGAGCAGCACGAGGAGGGTCATGACGTTGACTCGCGAGAACTCGAAGTCCGTGGAGAAGGCCACGATCAGGCAGTAGACGGGCGGGCAGATCGACCAGAGGCGGTCCACCCAGGAGTACTCGCGGGTGATGACCGAGGTGAGCCAGCACAGGATCGCCAGGATCACGTACAGGTCGAGCGCGGCGCCCATCGGCGTGCCGACGAGCGGGTGGGGGATGAAGTTGATGTCCGGCATGGGCTCGTTCCTCCTGCCTCAGTCGCCCGATCCGGAACCGGTCGAGGTGCCCGACGCGCTCTGCCCGATCGCCTCCCGCTCCAGCAGCCTGGCGCCACGCATGATGTTGCCAAAGGAGTAGTTCCCCTCGTGGCAGGCGTACTCGTAGAGCTTGTTCGGGGTCGCCGGCCACGGGTACTCGCCGCTCCAGGCGGTCTCGTGGGCGGGATCCTCGACCGTGAACTCGTAGCGCAGGTTCTCGGCGTCGATGCGGCTGAACCGTTCCGTCACCCGCATGTCGCGCGAACCACGCGAGACCGAGCCGGGGATCTCCCGGAAGTTCGTCGTCTCGACGACCAGGGTGTCCCCCTCCCACCAGCCGATCGAGTCGCCGCTCCACTTGCGCACGCTGTCCGGCAGATGCTCGGAGTCGAGCCGGATGATCCGTACGTCGTGCATCCACTCGATCAGGATCATCACGTGGGTGTCCGTCTGCACGATCGTCTTCAGGTTGTTGTACATCCCCGGCATGGACGGAGGTCCGGAGGCGCCGCGGGTGAGGATGCAGCGTTCGGCCAGGGGCCTCAGTTCGTGATCGTCATAGGGGCCCACGGGAAGGTCCAGCCACCAGGCCGTGCCCGTGTTCTCGTGCCGGAAGGGTGCCACTCGCTGGCTTCGTTCCTCTCCGAGTGCGCTGAGCGGCGGATAGCGGCCGTCCGGCGGATCCGTGATGATCGACGTGCGGTACTTGCCGTCGAGCAGGAAGGCGCCCGTGCCGATGTCGACGAAGAAGGCGTTGTAGCCGCCGACCTTGCCGGCCGCCCCCGTGAACTCCGGCGCGTAGATGCCGGTCCCGCCCACCGGAGGCGCTTCACGGTCCGGGTCGCTCGGCGCGTGGTCCTTGTCGAAGTTCGTCTCCCAGTGCTCGGCGAGCGCCGCGGCTTCCTCCGGCGTCAGTTCGAGCCGATCGCCGAACCGTTCGGGCCGCTGCGCCGGCGTCAGGGTCGCGATGTCGTAGGTGCCGGAGAGATCGGGGCGTCCGTCGTGCCGCCGCGGGATCTCCTGCGCGTCCGCGGCGGATGCCGCGAACATCATGAGCGCGGCGGCCGCGGCGATCACCACGAGTGCTCCGACCGACACCAGGGCGGTGCCCCAGACCCTCCAGAACGAAGACCTCCGCCGTCTGATCTGCATTCGGACCTCCCACTGCGATGTCGTGTATGTGCCGTGAGTCTACCGGGCTGCGAAAGTCGCCGATCTGTGACATCCTCCGGCCCGGCAACAGCGAAGCCGAACGACGACACGAAAGCCGGACGAAGGAAGATGACGGAGAAGAGCAGTCAACTCACCTGGACGCGGTGGATTTCGCTCGCCGTGGTGGGCGTCGGCCTGCCGGTCGCGGCCTGGCGGAGGTCCCTAGCCGGCCCGGTCGACCTCCCGGTCCTCGCCGATGTATTGACGACCATCTTCTACATCGTCCTTCTGGGTTGCCTCGGTGTCGTGCTGGCGGTGTCGCTGCCCCGGTCGCGGTAGGACGGGCGGCGTTGGGCCGGCCTCTGTGACATCCTCTCTGGGTGCCGATTGCCGTCGAGCAGACCAGAGATGCACGGATGGTGCTCTGGGGCTGCAGCACGTCGCGGACACTCCGCGCGCACTGGGCGCTCGCTGAGCTGGAACTGGACTACGAGCACCGTCCGATCGGTCCGCGGACCGGCGAAACGCAGACCGACGAGTTCACCAGGCTCAATCCGCGACAGAAGATCCCGTTGCTCCAGGATGGCGATCTCGTACTCGCCGAGAGCGCCGCGATCGTCAACTACCTGGCCGCGGAGTACGGCCAGCCGGACGGACTGATTCCGGCCGCCGGCACCGAGGCGCGGGCGCGCTACGACCAGTGGTCGTTCTTCGTGATGATGGAGCTCGACGCTCACACGCTCTACGTGATCCGCAAGCACCGCGACCTCGCGTACCTCTACGGCGAGGCGCCGGCGGCGATTCAGACCGCGAGCGAGGGCTTCGCCAAGCAGTCGGCGGTGGCGGAACTCGAGTTCGCCGACGGGCGGGAGTTCCTGCTCGGCGACCGGTTGACCGGTGTCGACATCCTGCTAGGCAGTTGCCTGGACTGGGCGGTTGCCTACGGCGAGCCGATCGGTCGGCGGCTTTCTGCTTATCGCGATCGCCTGAACTCGCGGCCCGCCTATCTCCGTGCCGTGCAGGCGAATTTCTTCACCAGGCCCGAACTGCTGCCGCCGTCTCTACGCGGCGATGGAGCGACGGCCGACTTGCCCTGAGCGGACAGGCACTAGAGGAGGTCCCACCCTATGTCCCCGCTTGCCATCAAGATCATCGCCGGCGTGTCGATCTTCGGGATCGCCATCGTCGGCGGAATGATTCCCATCCTCGTCGCGAAGCAGCAGGCCAGCCGACGGTACCTCTCCCTGGGCAACGCCCTGGCGGGCGGCATCTTCCTCGGCGTCGGGTTCGTCCACCTGCTGCCCGAAGCCGATGAAGCGCTTCGGAACCTGGTCGACTATCCCCTGGCGCCCCTGCTCGCGGCGCTGGGAGTCGGTCTGCTTCTGTTGATCGACCGGGTCGTCCTCGAAGGCCGCAACTCGATGCTGGGCCAGGAAGAGGAGCGGACGAGGCCGCCCTTCTACGCCTTCGTCCTGCTGATCGTGCTGTCCGTGCACTCGATCATCGCGGGGATGGCTCTTGGCCTTCAGCCCGAAGCCGCGGCCGCGCTGGTCGTCATGCTGGGCATCCTGTTCCACAAGGGGTCCGCGGCGTTCGCGCTGATCGTCACCGCCCACTCCGCAGGCAACCGGAAGCTGTGGCAGACGTTGTGGCTCTTCTCGGTCATGACGCCGATCGGGATCGTCTTCGGCACCGTGGCGGGACAGGTGTTCGAGGGGAGAACCGCCTTGATCTTCGAGGGGAGCTTCAACGCGATCGCGGCCGGCACCTTCATCTACGTGGCGGTGATGGACGTGCTCGACGCGGAGATGTCGAGAGAGAGGGACCGGATCGCCCACTACGTACGGAGCTCCCTGATGGGCGAGGACGACGTTCCAATGCCCGAGCAGGACCGGGACCGGGCGCTCAAGTTTTCGCTCGTGATGATCGGCATCGCGACGATGGCGGTGATGGGCCTCTGGCATCAGCACTCGCACCTCGGCCACTCGCATGATGACGGCCACGATCACGGGGCACACGAGCAGCACGAGCATGCCGGGGACGACGAGGCTGCTCACGACCACGATGACGAGGCTGGTCACCACGACGAGGGGGAGGCCGGTCACGACCACGACGAAGAGACCGGTCACGATGACCACGACGGGCACGATGAAGAGGACGGCGACGCCGGTCATGACGAGCATGACCACGACGACCACGCGGCCGGGGCGCTACGGCCGGAAGCAGGTGCGCTGGCCGTCGAGCGACTCGGTGTCCGTGCCGAACTCGCCGGAGGCTTCGGCCCCGCTCTCTCGTAGCACGAAGGCGACCAGGTCGGCTGAGGCCGCCGGGCCGATCGTTCCTTCCCGGCCTTGCGGCATCGTTTCGCGGATCGTCCGGTAGAGCCCGCTGGCGGCCCGGTTCTGCCAGTAGCTCGTGAAGCTGCGGCCGGCGAGAGCCGCGCCCTGGGCGCCGCCGCGGAGAGTGGGCCCGTGGCATTCCGCGCACTGCTCCTGGTAGAGGGTGGCGCCGCGCTCGGCCTGCTCCGCTGAGAACGTGGCGCAAGGCGCCGACGCCTCGAGGAGGGGAGCGTCGATCATGACCATCGGCGGCGGTTCGGCGGCCGCCGCCGTGACGGTCGGCTGCTCGATCGGACCGCGCCCGGCCGTGTCGGACAGTTTGAAGGCGTAGAGCAGGTTGGAGCCGGAGCGCGCGTTCTTGTTTCCCAGACGGTTGAAGAGCCCGCTCAGCAGGTCGCCGCCGCCCGCCGTCACCGCGACGTACTGCTCGCCGTCCACGGCGAAGCTGACGGGGAAGCCGCTCACCGGTCCGCCCAGTACGGTCTGCCAGAGGATGTCTCCGGTCGCGGCGTCGAAGGCACGGAAACGGCGGTTTGTGTTCCCGGCGAAGACCAGCCCGCCGCCCGTCGTCATCACCGACATCATCCCGGCGGATTCCTCGAACCGCCAGAGGGACTCGCCGGTGCGCGCCGAGACGGCATCCAGGCGCCCTACGGTCGTCTTGTTCGGCGCCAACCGCATGTTGAAGCTAATGCCGTAGCCCTGGGGCGGTCCAACGCCTGTGCCGGTGATCGTCGGCGACATGCAGACGTCCTGGAGCGGCGCGTAGATGCCCTCGGTGATTGGACTGTAGGCCGCCGTGGGCCAGTCCTTGCCGCCGCTGGCCGCGGGGCAGACCACGCCATACTCCTCGTCGCGGGCCCTGGGGATGATCTCCTCGTTCACCGTGACCGCGCCCGTGTGCGCATCGATGTGAGTAATCACGTTCTGGAAGACGGTCTCGCGCGCCCACAGGAACTCGCCGGTTTCGCGGTCGAGCGTCCAGAAGATGGCGGTCTTGCCGGGGAAGCCGGTCATTACGCGCCGCCGTTCGCCCGGCTCGAGCGCCGGGTTGATGGACCAGACGGCTTCCCCGTCCGGCTCCATCTCCAGGTCGACGAGGATGCGCTCGAAGGGATGGTCGAGGTCCCAGTTGTCCCGCGGCAGATGCTGGAAGTACCACGCCAGCTCGCCGGTTTCGGGCCTGAGCGCCAGGGTGCTGTTCGAGTAGAGCAGGGATCCCGAGCCGCTGCCGCGCAGCACCTCGGGCGAGGGCGCCGGCACGGACGTGCCCCAGTAGACCAGGTCGAGTTCGGGGTCGTAGGAACCGACATGCCAGGCGCCGACGTGGAAGCGGCGCTCGAGCGGCAGGCCGCCCCAGGTCTCGTCGCCGGGCTCGCCCGGCCGGGGGATCGTGTGGAAGCGCCACAGCTCCCGGCCGTCCTCGGCGTCGTGCGCCGTGAGGTAGCAGCCGCCAGCGACGGACATGTTGCACGAGCGCCCGCTGATCACCTTGCCGTTCGCGATGATCGGGCCGGACGAGTGGGCGATGCGGCTGTCGCCGACGCGAGTCTCCCACACGAGCTCGCCGGTGTTCGCGTCCAGGCGGATGATGAAGGCGTCCATCGTGGCGACGAACAGGCCGTCCTGCCAGATCGCGATGTTCCGGGTGATCCGCCCCAGGCCCTGGCCGAAGCGGCGCTCCGGGTTCGCCCCTTCCGGATCCAGGTAGTTGTGCTCCCGGCGGTACTCCCAGATCAGGTCGCCGGACCGCGCGTCGAGGGCGTGGATCACGTCTCCCGTCTGCGGCAGGTAGACGATGCCGCCGCGCACCAGGGGCGTCGCCTCGTTCGGCCCATCCTCCATCGGGGCCGCCCAGGCGAAGTCGAGCTGCCCGACGGTTTCGGTGTTCACGGCGTCGAGGGCGCTGTACGCCCAGGCGGACAGGTTGCCGCGGAAGCTCAGCCAGTCGCCGTTGGGCGTGGCGGCGAGTTCGGCGTCGGTGACCGGCTCGATCAGCGGCCCGGCCCCGGAGCTCTGACCGGAGACGGCCGCGGCGGCCGTCAGACAGACGATCCCCGCCGCGAGCGCGGTGCTACGGCGCACGCTCCTTAGTCTCCGCCACCGGTGGCCGTCGCGGCCGCCACGTGCTCTTCGTAGTCATCCTCCGACAGAAAGACGAAGTTCGTCCAGCCGATCGCCATGTCGTCGACGGTCCGGTTACCCCAGCCGACCCAGGCGGTCGGGTCGGGGTTGTAGGGGTTGTTCTCCGAGTTGTCGTGGTACGAGGTCACGTGCAGCACGGTCCCGGCGGGGAAGACCGGCGGGTGCTTGTACGGGTAGGCGATCTGCCAGTTGAAGTCGTAGTTCTGAATGCGGGTGAGGAGTTCGCGGCGGCCGTCGGGATGGATCGCCTCGAGCTCCATGCCCTTGCCCCGGTAGTGCATGTGGGCCTGGAAGCTGATCAACTGGATCGGCCGGTCGAGGACGCGGTAGCCGTCGTGACGGACGTTGTCGGCGCCGGGCGGGATGGAGAGCTCGTTGTTGCGCCAGCCGCGGTTGCTGGGCAGGCCGGCGAACAGCCGGGTTGAGACGATCCGGTGCTTCGGCACGACGCCGCGGGGGTAGAAGCCGAAACCGACCCGCTGGCGGTCGCGGATCACCTCGCCGATCGAATGGTAGTGGCCGCTGAAGCGGATCCGGCTGCCGGCCATCAGCAGCTTGCCGGTGTTCTCGGCGTAGAGGTCGCCCGTGTTGCCGACCGCGTACTCGATGAGCAACGAGCCGACCGGGTTGCCATCGGCGTCGCGGCGGTTCGGGTCGTCGTCGCGCTCGAAGAAGTCCTCGCCGACGTACTCCGCGTCGTCCTGGATCGCGTAGACCATCGTGTGGTGGACGGTCGCGCGGCCCGCCTTGCTCGGCTTGACCTCGATCCAGCGGATGTAGCGGTCCTCGGTGAGACCGGTGTCGGCGATGAAGCTGACGAACAGGTCGGGCCCTTCGGGGGGTACGACCATGTCCTCCTGCATCTCGACCACCAGGTCGGGCTCGCCGTACTCCCAGGCGTCGCCGGACGGCCACTCGATCTGCGGCGGCAGGTCGGAGGGGTTGCCGCGCGGAGCGCCGCCGTCGACCCAGGCGGAGACCAGGGCGATCTCCTCGTCGCTCAGGCTCGGGTCCGGCTCGTACGTGCCGATCGTGCGGTCGATGTGCCAGGGTGGCATCTGTCGCGACTCGACCCGACGCTTGATGGATCGCGCCCACGGCCGGATCTGCTCGTAGGTGAGCAGTGACATCGGCGCGGCGGTCTCGGGCCGGTGGCAGCGCTGGCAGGAGCGCTGGAAGATCGGCGCGATGTCGCGGCTGAAAGTCGGCGTGTCCGCATCGGCCGCGGCGGCTGGCGATGCCGCCGGAACCGCAAGAAGGGCGAGCAGCGGAATCGCCGCTGTCGTCGTTGCTCCGAGAGTACGCTTCATGGTTCGCTCCCACTGGTGGCCGGTGCGGGCTGGACGCAGACACCACGCTCGACGGCGGCGGTGTCGATCTGCCTGGCCCGGTGGTAGGCCATCGAGATGTTCTCGATCAGGTAGAGGGTATCGATTCCCCCGCGCTCCGTCGTCTTCTCGGTGTGCTCGCCCGAGGTGATCGTCCACTGCAGGTTGCCCTCATAGTCGGCCGGGAGCACGATGAGGCAGACGCTGCGCTGCCGGCCGGGTTCGAAGACGGTCGGTTGGCCGCGGACGGCCGGCCCGGGGTCGAAGCCGTTCGCTTCGCCAGCCGGGATCTCGACCTTGACCGCGTTGTGGTTGAAGTAGCCGAACACGAGCACCGCGGTGCCGTCGTCGTTCGGCACGTAGCCCTCGTAGACGGGGTAGATCGGACGCGTCGGCTGCGCCCAGGTCGCCGAGGCGACCGTGGCCGCGACGAGCACGATGGCGGGAAGGGCGGTGCGGCGCCAACCCATGATCAGGGATACGTGTAGCCGGCCTGGAGTCCGAGCGGGATGCCGAGCAGCCAGTAGCCGATCAGGAACAGCGTCCAGGTGATCAACAGGGTCACGGCGTACGGGATCATCAAGGACAGGACGGTGCCGATGCCTGCCTTCTTCACATAGCGCTGGCAGAAGACGACGACGAGGGGGAAGTAGGGCATCAGCGGCGTCACGATGTTCGTCACGCTGTCACCGACTCGGTAGGCGGCCTGCGTCAGCTCGGGCGAAATGCCCAGGTTCATCAGCATCGGCACGAAGATGACCGAGAGAACCGCCCACTTGGCCGAGGCGGAGCCGACGAACAGGTTGACGACCGCGGACAGCAGAATGATCCCGACCACGGTCGCCTGCGCCGGCAGCCCGAGATCGCGCAGGAAGTTCGCGCCCTTGAGCGCGATGAGCAGGCCGACGTTCGAGCTGCTGAAGGCGGCGATGAACTGGGCGGCGAAGAAGGCCATGACCAGGTAGTAGGCCATTGTGCGCATCGCGTCGCTCATGCCGTCGACGATGTCCCGGTGGGTCTTCACCGTGCCGGCGACGTAGCCGTGGACGACGCCGGGAATCAGGAAGAAGACGAAGATCAGGGGGACCAGCATCTGCATCAGCGGCGCCGAGAACGCCGTCAGCTCGCCGGCCTCGCTGCGAAGCGGCGACGTGTCGGGCCACGCCCAGATCAGCAGGACGACGAGGCCGAGCACAAGGGACCCCATGCCGGCGAGGAAACCGCGGCGGTCCTTCCGACTCGGTTCCTCCATCGTCGGCATCTCCTCCGGATCGCCGTCGATCTCGGTGCCGCGGAGCCGCGGCTCGATCACCCGGTCGGTCAGGAACCAGCCGACGCCGATCACGAGGACCGACGAGACGGCGGTGAACGCCAGGTTGCAGAGCGGATTGACGAGCTTCTCGGGATCGAGAATCTGGGCCGCTGACTGGGTGAAGCCCTGCAGCAGGGGATCGATGCCAGAGGGAATGAAGTTGGCTGAGAAGCCGCCGGAGACGCCGGCGAAGGCGGCCGAGATGCCGGCCAGGGGATGGCGGCCGGCGGCGTAGAAGATGACGCCGCCGAGCGGGATGACCAGGACGTAACCCGCGTCCGCGGCGGTGTGGCTGACGATCGCGGCCAGAATCAGCATCGGCGTGAGCAGGCTCCTAGGCGTAAAGCCGAGGATCAACCGCAGGCCGGTGTTGATGAAGCCGGTCTTCTCGGCCACGCCGACGCCGAGCAGCGCGACGAGCACCACGCCCAACGGAGCGAACCCGGTGAACGTCGTGACCAGGCGCGCCATGAACGTGGCCATCGCCTCGCCGGTGAGCTGGTTCTGAATCCGTACCGGCTCCCCGGTGACCGGGTGGACGTCCGCGAATTGGACCGGCGCCAGCAATGCCGAAGCGATCCAGGTCAGGAACAGCAGCAGCAGGAACAGGATCGCCGGGTCCGGCAG
>JAPOVF010000012.1 GCA_026708285.1 Acidobacteriota bacterium | reverse complement strand
TACCTTCACTGGGGGCTGCTGGCCCTGGCGGGGATCGTGGTCTTCGGCGTCGCCACCCTGGCCTTCATCGGGCTGATCCATCCGATGTTCGAGGAGGTGCTGCTCGCCACCGAGGACGAGATCCAGGAGGTGTCGATCCCCGGTCTTTCTGCCGGCGACGGCGAGGAGGACGACGGGGCGGTAGCGCGCCTCTTCCAGCCCATTGAGAGCTACACCGCGAACCTCAAGGCGGCGGCGGGCGATCTCTACGACGACCTGAAGCGGCGGACGGGCATCGAGGGCCGCAGCGAGGTGTTCTTCGCCCCGGCCCTGATCGTGCTCGTCCTGCTGCTGCGCGGCCTGATGGCGTTCGTGTCGGGCTACTCGTTCCAGCGTGCCGGACTGGGCATCACCACCGACATCCGCAACGACCTCTACCGGCACATCATCCACCAGTCGAGCCGGTTCCATCAGCGCTACACCTCGGGCGAGCTCTACAGCCGGGTGGTCAGTGACGTCTCCAAGCTCCAGAACGCGGTTGCGGCCCGGCTCTTCGACATCTTCATGTCGGTCGCGATGCTCCTGTTCTACGGCGCGACGCTGCTGACGATCCACTTCACCCTGGCGGTCGTGTCGCTGTTCGCGGTGCCGCTCTTCGCCTTCCTGCTGGCCCGCTTCGGCAAGGGGATGCGCAAGGTCACCTACCGCAGCCAGGAGCGCATGGCCGACCTCTCCGGGCTGTTGACCGAAGGTGTTCGGGGCAACCGGGTGGTCAAGGCGTTCGGCATGGAGGAGTTCGAGTGCGGGCGGTTCGAGCGGGCCACGCGCGGCCACTTGCTCGCCAACCTGCGGGCCCAGTTCCTGTCGACCCTCTCGAGTCCGGTGATCGAGTCGACCGCCGCGGTCGGCGGCGCGGTCCTGGTCGTCTCCGCCGGCCTGATGATCCGCGACGGACGCCTGACCTTCGCCGACTTCTTCCAGTTCCTGCTCGTGCTCATCATGATGTACGACCCGATCCGCAAGCTGAACAAGGTGAATCTGGTGCTGCAGGAGGCGCTGGCGTGCAGCCACCGGATTCACGGACTGTTGCAGGTCGAGAGCGACATCGTCGACCGCCCGACCGCGCCGCCCGTCTCCGGGCTCGAGGAAGGCGTCCGGTTCGAGGAGGTCTCCTTCGACTACGAGGAGACCGGGCACGGCAAGTCCGTCCTCTCCGGCATCGACCTCGACCTGCGCCGCGGCGAGGTCGTCGCCCTGGTCGGCCCCTCCGGCGCCGGCAAGTCGACCCTGGTCAACCTCCTGCCGCGGTTCTTCGACCCCGGTTCGGGCCACGTCCGGATCGACGGCACGGACATCCGCGACCTGCCGCTTGCGAACCTGCGCTCCCTGATCGGCATCGTCACCCAGGAGACCGTGCTGTTCAACGACACGGTGCGCAACAACATCGCCTACGGCCGCGACGATCTGCCCCTCGAGAAGGTGCGGATGGCGGCGGCCGCCGCCTACGCCGACGATTTCATCATGGCGATGCCCGACGGCTACGACACGGTGATCGGCGAGGGCGGCCAGAATCTCTCCGGCGGCCAGCGCCAGCGCCTCGCGATCGCCCGGGCGCTGCTCAAGAACGCCCCCATCCTGATCCTCGACGAGGCGACCTCCCACCTCGACACGGAATCGGAGGCCGTCGTGCAGCGCGCGATCTACAACCTGATGGAGGGACGCACGGCGCTCGTCATCGCCCACCGGATCTCCACCGTCGTGCGCGCCGACCGCATCGCCGTCCTCGACCGCGGCGTCCTGGTCGAAGAGGGAACCCACGAACAACTGCTCGAGTTGGGCGGCGCCTACAAGCGCCTCTACGACCTGCAGTTCCATGGCTGATCCGGGCGCCGCACCACTGGGTGCGCCGGCCTTCTGGCCGGCCGTAGCCGCGGGTCTTCTGACCCGCGGAAGATAACGGGCCGCGGAGCGGCCACCATTCCATGGTTGAAACCCTCCTGGACGCGCTTGAGCGCGCTGCGTCCACGTGGCCGCAGCGGGGCATCACCCTGATCGACAGCCGCGGCCGGGTGGAGGGCCGGCGCACGTGGCCGGCGATGCTGGACGGGATCGAGGCTGCCGCCGGCCGCCTGGTCACCCTGGGCGTTCGCCCCGGCGACCGCATCCTGGTGTGCCTGCCGACTTCGTGGCCCTGGTTCGAGATCTGGTTCGGCGCCGTTCGCCTCGGCGCCCTGCCGGCGGCGGTCGCGCCGCCGCGGGCGCTGGGCTCGCCCCGCAACCAGATCGAGAAGGCGCTCGCGGTGAACGAACTGCTCGACGCCCGCTACATGGTCTGCACCGACCTGGTCAGCGATCAGGTCCAGGAGATCGCCTCCGGCGGACCCGCCGCGGGACCGCGCCCGAACCTGCTGTCGCAGTCCGCCGTGGCCGCGACGAGTCCATCGCCGTTGCCGGACACCCGGCCGCCGCGCGGCGACGAACCGGCCTTCCTGCAGATGACCAGCGGTTCGACCGGCCGCCAGCGGGCCGTGGTCGTGGGCCACGCCGCGGCCACCTGGAGCGCCCGCGCCAGCATGGAGGCGGTGGCGATCCCGCGCGGCGGACAACTGATGGACGCCCTCGTCGGCTGGCTGCCGCTCTACCACGACATGGGCCTGGGGGGCTGCCTGCTCGGCTCGCTCCTCACCGGCGCCGAACTGATCATGCTGAACCCGCGCGCCTTCCTGGCGCGGCCCTGGGTCTGGCTCGAGCAGTTCAGGCGCACGAAGACCGCGATGTCGGCGGCCCCCAACTTCTCCTTCCGCCAGTGCGTTGAGCGGATCGGCGACGATCGCCTCGGGACCCTCGATCTGAGCGGCTGGCGCGACGTGTGCAGCGGCTCCGAGATGGTGCGGCAGGCGACGATGGCCGAGTTCGGCAGCCGTTTCGAGGCCGCCGGCCTCGATCCGGGCGCGCTCCGCGCCGCCTACGGCATGGCCGAGAACACCTTGCTCATCTCGATCAGCCAGACGGTCGACGGCCTGCACACCGCGGCGCCGGCCGGCGGCGGGCCCGAAGTGACCTCGAACGGCCCGCCGATGGAGGGCACCGAGATCGAGATCGCGGCGCCCGACGGGCGGCCGCTGCCGCCGGGCGAGGTGGGCGAGATCCGGCTGCGGTCGCCGTCGGTCATGCTGGGGTACTGGGACGACCCGGAGGCGACGGCGGAGGTGCTGCGCGACGGCTGGCTCTACACCGGCGATCTCGGCTTCCTGAGCGCCGCCGGCGAGGTCCACATCACCGGCCGCACGAAGGAAGTGCTGATCCTGGGCGGTTCGAACCTGATGCCGCAGGAGATCGAGTGGGTCGCGGAATCCGTCCTCGGTACGGGCGGACGGGAGCGCGCCGCGGCCTTCTCGGTCGACGGGGTGCACGGCGAACGGGCGGTCCTGGTCATGGAGACCGGCGGTGACCGCGGCAGCACCGGCCTGCTGAAGAGCGAAGTCGGCCGCAGCGTCGGCCGCGCCCTGGGCATTCAGCTCGCCGATCTGCTGCTGGTGCGCCGGGGTAGGATTCCGCGGACCAGCAGCGGCAAGGTCCGGCGGCGGTCGCTCCGCGAGCAGTACCTTCGCGGCGACCTCGCAGCCGACTTCTGAGCCGGCCGGGCCACGACCGGGCAGCCGCCGCTGGGCACGAGAGCGGACGAGCAATGGACCTGGACGAGCAATGGACCCAAGTGCGGCGGCGAGCAAGGTACTGGCGCGGGCCAGCGGTCGGGACGAAACCGACCTGCGCCCCGAGTTCGACCTCGTCGCCGACCTCGGCATCGACTCTCCCAAGCAGCTCGAGCTGCTGATCGAGCTCGAAGAGGCTCTCGACGTGGAGATCAGCGACGAAGACGCGGCCGCCATGGAGACCGTCGGCGATGTCCTCGACTACGCCGCCGGCGTCGGTTGAAGGTACGCGGCGCCGCCCTGCCCGCCGCCGCCGTGGCGGTCCGCCTCCTCTCCCAGACCCTCACCGCGACCTATCGTCTGCACCGGCTCGAAGGTGCGGGACACCTCGAGCGCGCTCTCGAGCCGCCGGCCATGCTCGCCTGCTGGCACGAGCAGTTGGCGCTCTCCATCGTGCTGGTGCGCCGGCGCCTGCTCCCGGTCGGCGGCCCCGTGTCGATCCTCGCCAGCCACTCCGCCGACGGTGAGCTGGCGGCCCGCGTCGCCAGGGCCTGGGGCATTCGCGTCACCCGCGGTTCGACCTCGCGCGGCGGGCGCGAGGCGGCGCTCGCCCTCTACCGCGAGCTGGTCAAGCAGCGGTCGACCCTGCTGTTCATGCCCGACGGTCCGCGCGGACCGGCGCGCAGGCCGAAGGCCGGGGGGATCGTGCTGGCCGCCATGTCCGGGGCGCCGATCGTTCCCGCCGGCCTCGCCGTGGACCGCGGCCTGAGACTCCGGAGCTGGGACCGCATGATCGTGGGCGCCCCGTTCAGCCGGGTCGCGGTCGCGGTCGGAGAGCCGATCGTGCTCTCCCGCGCCTCGACCGACGCGGAGCGCGAGGCGGCGCGCGTCGAGTTCGGCGCGAGGCTCGACGACCTGACCGCCCGCGCCCGCCGGCTCCTCGCCTGACCCGGAATCCGGCCGCGGCGGCGGGCGTTGAAGGCTGTGTTCGTCGGCCCGACAACCCCCGAAAACCCGCGAGAATGCTAGAATCCGACGGCTTTCGCCCTGCGCTTCGGCGTGTGGGTGCGGCTTGTGCTATGTGCAGCCATCGTCTAATCGACATGTCTCTCCGCCGCGGCGGCCCGAGCCGGCGCCGTGCCGCTCTGCCTGCCGCGCTGGCCGCGCTGCTGATCGCGGCGGCCCTCGCCCCGGCGCCGGCGACGGCGACTGTCTACGTCCTGCCCACCGACGAGGCGATGGTCACCCGCTCTCCCGTGATCGTCTTCGGCGAGGTCCTGGCCGCGGAACCGGCGCCCGCCGGAGGACCTCCCGCCACCGACCTGATGTTCCAGATCGACGAAGTGCTGAAGGGCTTCGTTCCCGGCAGCACGATCGTCGTCCGGCAGCCGGGCGGAGTCGGCCCCGGCGGCGTTGCCGGCCGGGTGATCGGCATGCCGGTGATGGCCGAGGGGGACCGGGTGCTGCTCTTCCTCGATCCGGCCGAGGGCGTCTACCGCACCGTCGAACTGGCGCTTGGCATCTTCTTCGAAGTGCCGGCCGGCGACCGGGTGCTGCTGTTGCGCGATCTGGCGGAGCAGTTGGTGTTGCCGAGGCCGGGCGGCCCGGTTGCCGGCCAGGGGACGGCGTCCGGTGGCCCGCGAGACGCTGACCGGTTCCGCCGCTGGATCGCCGACCGCGCCGCGGGAGTCGAGCGCGCGCCGGACTACGTCGCAACCGACCTGCCGGATGGCCCGGCAAAGGTCGTCTCGGATTTCCGCCTGGTCGCGGCCACCGGCGACTGCGAGAATCCGGGCACCCGCCTCCGCTGGCGCACCTTCGACCGGGGCCGGACCCTGGGCCTCGTGGTCCACCGTCGAGGCCAGCCCGGCGCTCCGGCCAACGGCCATCCGCAGGTGCTGGCGGGAATGAGGGTCTGGAACCAGGACCCGAGAAGCCGGGTCCGGCTGGTCCGCAGCGGCCTGTCGGACGAAGAGTTCTCGCTCTCGCCGGACGACGTGAACAGCATCAGCTTCGAGGATCCCCTGGATGAGATCCCCGGGTCGTTCGTTCCCTCGCTGGGCGGGACGCTCGCGATCACGTACGGGTACTACTACTGCGGTGCGTCCAACCCGCCGCACCGGGTTCCGGGGCTGGGGCGGGTGGAGGCCTACGAGTTCATCGAGGCGAACATCACGACCCAGGATGGCTACCAGGACTGGTTGGCCGCGGTGCAGGATCCCGGGCTGGCCCACGCGCAGATCATGGCCAACGAACTGGGACACGTCCTCGGCATCGGCCACGGTTGCGACGAGGCCGTCGGCAGGCCCTGCGACACCGAGTTGAAGCGCACGGCGCTGATGCGGGGGCGGGTGGGAGGCCGGATCCAGGGCGCCGTGCTCAGCGCCGACGACCGCAGCGAGTTGCGCGCTCTCTACCCCGAAATCGGTCCGGTCGGCCCGATCGGTCCCTCGGCGGCGAGCGATCTGACGGTCACCGCGATCAGCCAGAACGAGCTCGAGCTGCGCTGGCGGGACCGTTCCCACGACGAGACCTCCTTCGACATCTACGAGCGGATGGTCGACAGCGACTTCGAGCGCATCGCGACCCTGGAGCGGAACAGCACCTCGGTCGTCATCCAGAACATTCCGTCCGCGACCTACCGCGCCTACCAGGTCGTGGCCCGGAACAGCCGCGGCATCTCCGAGCCGACGCCGGAAGCGGGCGCCACGACCTTCGCCGAGGTCGCCGAGTGCGTGGCGGACGGCGACACCCTGTGTCTCAATGAGGGGCGCTTCCGGGTCGAAGCGCGGTGGGAGATCGACCAGCGACGCGACCGCGGCGACGCCGAACCGTGGACCAACGATACGGGCGACTTCCGGTTCTTCTCGCCGGACGACTTCGAACTCGTCGTCAAGGTCCTGGACGGCTGCGCTCTGAATGAACGCTACTGGGTGTACGCCGCCGGCCTGACGGACGTCAAGGTGGTCATGACCGTGATCGATTCCGAGACCGGAGTCGCCGCGACCTACTACAACCCGCCGGACACCCCCTTCCTGCCCGTTCAGGACACGACGTCGTTCGCCGTCTGCCCCCAGGGCGGGAACCTGTACGGCCAGAGCCGGTATCTGCTGGCGCCCGACGAGCTGGAATCGCTGCGCGGCGGCGCCGACCGGACGTCCCGCTTCGCCGGGCGGTCCGCCTGGAGCGTCCCTCCCGGCCGGTTCGCGCCGCCGCGGCAGCAGGACGGCGCGTGCGAGACCGACGATCTGACCCTCTGTCTCGAGGGCGGCCGCTTCGCGGTCCGCGCCCGCTGGGAGACGGCCGACAGCGGCGGCGACGCCAGGGCCTGGCCGTTCGCCCGCGACACCGGCGCCTACTGGTTCTTCGGCCCGAACAACGTCGAGATGGTGGTCAGGGTGGTCGACGGCTGCGCGTTGAACGGCCATCGCTGGGTGTTCGCCGGCGGCTTGACGGACCTGGCCGTGACGATGACGGTCACCGACACCGAGACCGGCGAGGTGCGGACCTGGGAGAACCCGGCCGGTACGCCGTTCGAGCCGATCCAGGACGTGAAGGCGTTTTCCTGTTCGGCTCCTTCGCCCTGAGCGCCGTGAAGCGCTGCAGGTCGAGTGTGCGACGGGCTTGCTATACTTCGTTCTTGGCCGTAAAGTACTGACACGTATAGATTTTCGATCTTCACCTGCGACCGGGGATGCCCGGAGCAAGAAGGGGAGGCCACATGGAACTCCACGCTAATCGCGCTGCCCGAAGTCTGATCTGCCTGCTGAGCTTGCTGGTGTGCGCTTCGGCGCCGTTGGCGGCCCAGAGGGGAATCGACCTGCTCAACGCGGACGAGGTGCTGCGACCGAGCTCACCGGATCCTGAGCCGGTGGAGCTCACGACCGCGACCACGACCACGACCACGGTCCGGCTGGTAGACGGCACGGATCCGGAGCGGGTGACCGGCGCGACGCACGACACGACGAGATACCAGTACGACAACGGCGACTTCGACAACTACGGCGTGGCTCCCGATCCCTTCCGGCCCTTCGAAACGGAGGTCGCGCAACGGTTCGAACTGAGTCGCGCGGGCAGCCTGGTGAGCATTGAGGTCTGCTTCGAGCGGCCCCGTTCGGACCGGACGCGGGACGTGGTGTTCGACCTGACCTTCTACCGGGACAACAACGGGGAGCCGGGAACGGTTAGCGGCTTTCGGTACGAAGTGACATCGCGGATCCAACCCGCGGGAGTCAGCCGGTGTCTCTCGTTCTCCGACAGCCCCCTGGGCGGCAGGGGATTGGCGCGGGGCGCGCACTGGGTCGGCATCGCCTGGCAGGGCAACACGAACAAGCTCCTCGGCGAGGACCACTACACGAGCTTGGATCCCGCGCCTACGGTCAACCAGAGGCATGCTACGAGCGTGCGCAGACGGTCACGCGACGATGGCGGTCCATGGCTGCTCTGGTCGAATCCGCAGGAGCTCGCATCCCCCCGCGTCAAGGCGTACGGCATTCGCCTCGTGGTCGACCACTCCGTTCACGCGCCCGAGCCTCCGCCGGACCCCGATCCCGACCCCGATCCCGAGCCGACGCCCGAGTCGGCCTGCAGCAATGGACTCTGCCTCCTCGAGGACGGTCAGTTCCGGGTGAGGGCGCGCTACGCGATGCGCGGCATGCCGGGTCAGTCAGCCGGAACGATCGCGGCCGGTCTGGCTGGCACCGCCGGCCTGTTCACCTTCGGCGGCGATGCCCCGGAACTCCTGGTGCGGATGGTGAACGACTGCAGCGGCAGTGGCTACTGGATGCTGTATGCCGGCGCCGCGACGGACGCGGACTACAGCATCGCCGTGCGGGACACGACGACCGACGAACTCAAGTGGTTCCGTGGGCGCGGCGGGGCGGCGACCCGGGACGCCATGGCCTTCGCCTGCGGCAGCAACTAGACGTACCTGCACTGGGTGCGCCGGCCCTCTGGCCGGCATCGAGCACTGGGTGCGCCGGCCTTCTGGCCGGCATCGAGCGCGTCGCCGCCGGGCGGCGCGCTTGAGTTCATCCCTCCTCTTTCGCGGTGACGAGCGGCGGTCTGGCATGCCGCGTGCAAAGCTCTTGCAGCGCAGATGACCGTTCACCAGCAACGAAGGGGGCTCGCCGTGGTTCACCGGATACCGGATCGTCGTTCGTTCGTCTTTCTCTTCGCTGGCCTGCTTGCGGCGCCGGCGACGCCGCTCGCGGCGCAGGCCGGCCGGGACCTGCTGGCGCCGCCGCCCGCGCGCGTCGAGGCGGTTCGGGCCGGGCTCGTCATGCAGGCCGCCGACGCCCCGGTGACGGTTCGGGCCCGCGACGTGCGGGCGGTGCACCGCGATGCGGTCGTTGTCGCATCGCCGGCCACCGAGCTGTACAAGTACGACGACGACGAGCTCGAAGCGGCCCTCTACCTGGTCGACGACGAGACGGAGGAACCGCTGTTCGAGTTCGAACTCGCCCAGCGCTTTCGCCTGTCCGGCCCGGGGACGGTCGCGTACGCGGTCATCTGCATGGGGCGGGGAGCAGACGACACGAGTGCCGACGTGGACTTCGTGCTCAACTTCTACTCCGGCGGCGGCACGACGCCGGCGTCCCTGCTGACCGGGTTCGAGGGAGCGGTGGAACTCGACGCCGGCACGTACTCCTGCATCAGGCTTGGCGGCGACGTAGAGGGCCTGGAACTGAGTGGCGGCCCCGTCTGGGTCGCCGTTTCGTGGCTGCGCGGCACGCCGCCCGAGAACACGAAGTTCCTGATGGCCGACGAGAACGGGCCCGGCGGCGGCGCGCGCGCCTTCCGGGCGCGTGTGGACGAAGGCGAGGACTGGTCGGACTGGGAGGCCGACTCCAATCCGGACATCAGGGCCTACGGCATCCGGCTTGCCGTCGACCACGCCGAGCCCGATCCGGATCCTGATCCCGACCCGGACCCCGACCCGGACCCCGACCCCGAGCCTCCGCCCGAGGAGGGTTACACGGACTGCGAGCCCCAGACGACCCCGCTCGTGTTCGACGGCTACAGCGTGAGCCTCTGCTACGAGACGCCCGATGGCCAGATCGGCGAGGGCAAGGGCGGCATCTGGGCCTCCGGCGAGTCCGGCCTGCTCTGGTTCTTCAGCCGCGGCAACGCGGAAGTGCTGATCAAGGTGCTGGACGGCTGCCGCTTCAACGGCCACCGCTGGGTGTTCGTGGCGCCGGTGACCGACGTGGCCTTCAATCTCTACGTGACGGACGGGGAGAGCGAGCGCTGGTCGCACCGCAACCGGCAGGGAGAGGTGGCGGTTCCCGCGAGAGACACCTTCGCCTTCAAGTGCGGCGAGTAGTTCTCCTCGCCGCCGCCTTCGTTACCGCTCCGGCGGCGGCGGTCGTCTACGTCCTGCCCACCGACGCGTGGATGGTCGAGCGTTCGCCGATCTTCGTGTTCGGCGAGGTCCGGTCCGCCGCGGCGGCGCTCTCCGCGGACGTGCCGTCGACGGACTACGCGGTGGAGGTCGAGGACGTGCTGAAGGGCTTCGTTCCCGGCAGCACGATCCTCGTTCGCCAGCCGGGCGGTGTCGGGCCGGACGGCGTTGCGATGAGAGTTCTCGGCCTGCCGATGCTGGCCGAGGGCGACCGGGTGCTCCTCTTCCTCGATCCGGCGGAAGGTGTCTACCGCCCCGTCGAGTTCGGCCTCGGCCTCTTCTTCGAGATCCGGACGGGGAACAGCGTCCTGCTGGCGCGCGAGCCGAGCCGCCAGCCGCGCGACGCGGCCCGCTTCCGCGGCTGGATCGCCGACCGCGTGGCGGGGGTCGACCGGCCGGCCGACTACGTCGACGCCGGCCGGCCCGACGGCCCCCTGGGGATCGCCCGGCCGTTCCGGCTCACCCGGAGCCCCTCGTCGTGCTTCCACGACGGCCTCCCGCTCAGGTGGCGAGAGTTCGACCGCGGCCAGCGCGTCGGCATCACCGTGCAGGCCGGCGGGCAGCCGGGCGTGCCCGGCGGCGGCCTGTCCGAAGTGCGCACCGGCATCCGAGCGTGGAACGACGATCCGGGGAGCCGAGTGAGCCTGGTCTTCGGCGGGACCTCGAGCCGGGAGTTCCTGATCGACGAGGTCGATGGAGTGAACTCGATCTCGTACGAGGACCCGTTCGACGAGATCCCGGGTTCGTACGGGCAGGGCGGGCGGGGGACGATCGCGATCACCTACGCCTTCTTCCACTGCGACGCCTCGGTTACGCCGCACGCGATTCCGGGCAACGACTCCGTTGAGGCGCTGGAGATCATCGAGGCCAACGTCACCACGCAGGACGGCTACGAGAAATGGGTCGGCGGGACCTCGAATCCGCGCAAGGCCCATGAGGAAGTCATGGCCCACGAGCTGGGACACGTGCTGGGGATCTCCCATCCCTGCGGCGACAGCGCGAGCGGCCCTTGCGACAGCGTGACCGGGGAGGCGCTCATGCGCGCCAGAGTCCACGGCGACGGCCGGGGCGCGGCGCTGAACAGCGACGACCGGGCCGCGGTGCGGACCCTGTATCCGATTCCGGGCGCCTTCGACCCGCCCGAGGGACCGGGGTACACGAGTTGCCGTCCGCAGACCGTGCCGCTCGTCTTCGACGGGGGCTACGAGGTGCGCATGTGCTACGAGACGCCGGCCGGCGAGATCGGCGAGGCGAAGTCCGGCATCTGGGCCTCGTCCGAGTCGGGTCTGCTCTGGTTCTTCAGCCGCGGCAACGCGGAGGTCCTGATCAAGGTGCTCGACGGATGCCGCTTCAACGGCCACCGCTGGGTATTCGTCGCGCCGGTGACCGACGTCGCCTTCAATCTCTACGTCACAGGTGGCGGCGGTCACGTCTGGAAGCACCACAACCGCCAGGGCGAGACCGCGTCAGCCCGTAACGACACCTTCGCGTTCCGTTGCCAGTGCCCGTTCGCTGCTTCGTCGCCGTCCTGTAGCGTCACCCGTCATGCGGGTCGCCGTCGTCTGGAACCACGGCACGCCCCTGAGCCAGTGCTCGTTCCGGTTCGAGGAGTACATCCGCGGGCTCGAGGAGCTGGGTCACGAGGCGTTCGTCGTCTGTCCTCAGTCGTCGGACGACGGCTTCCCCGTGCCGACCTTCAGCCCGGCGCTTGGCGAGGGGCTCGCGAACCGGGAGTTCTGGCTCGATCTCAGGGTCCAGGCCGCGATCGTGCCCTCCTTCCACCAGATGTCCGGTTTGCTGGAGCTGCTGGTGCGTGTCGGTGTGCGCACGATCGCCATGGGCGACTCGGACGGCCAGATGGGCCTGCGCGCCTTTCCGCTCGCGACGATCAGGCGGACGGTCCATGCCGGCGCCTCGGATCGGCGCCAGCGGCGTCGCCGGTGGGCCAGGCTCGGGTTTCGCTACCTGCGCTCGTTCCTGCGCCGGGATCCGCAGGACGCCGAGTTCCTGCGCAGCGCCAGGTTCTCCGACGCGCTGATCCTGGGCAACGCGGAGTCGCGCGACCACTTCCGCCGCTTCCTGCGCAAGGCGGGCGCCGCCGGCCGTGCCGAACGGGTCCACGTGGCGCCGCTCGCGATCAACCGGGTGTTCTGCGAGTTCCCCGACCTCGAGCGCGAGCGCCGCGGCCTGGTGGCGATCGGCCGTTGGGACGACTCGCAGAAGAACGCGCCTCTCCTGGCCCGGGCGCTCCACCGTTACCTCGCCGGCGCCGACGACGACCGGGGCCAGCCGGTCCGGATCTTCGGCCCCGGCGGCGAAGACCACTTCAGGGATCTGTGCGCGCGCTTCCCGAACGTCGTTCACCACGGCCCCCAACACCCGCCGGTGCTGGCCGAAGCGCTGGCCGGGAGCCGGTCGATCGTCTTCTCCTCCCGCTGGGAAGGTTCCCCTCACGCCGGCTGCGAGGCGCTCAGCATGGGCGCGACGATCGTCGGCACGCCGATCCCGAGCCTCAGGAGCTGGTCGGAGAACGGCGCCTACGGCCGGGTCGCATCCTCCCACCGCGCCGGCCCCCTGGCCCAGGCGATCGCGGCCGAGCAGGAAGCCTGGCGCCGGGGCGACCGCGACCCGGCTAGCATCGCCGCGGTGTGGCGCGAACGAAGCTCCGGGCTCGGAGTCTGCAAGGCGATGCTGGGAGCCTTGCCATGAACGCGTTACGAAGCCGTCCGCTAGAGGTCATCCTGGATACGACCGAACGCTGCAATTTGAAGTGCAAGATGTGCTATTTCTCTGCAGTCGACCGGTTGCAGTTCCCGCCCTACGACCGCCACCTGTCGCGCACCGGAATGATGCCGCTTGAAACCTTCGGCCGGGTCGCGGCCGACCTCTTCCCACGGGCCCACAAGGTCGCTCTCGGGTGCGCCGCCGAGCCGCTCGTGCATCCGAAGTTCATCGACGTCGTCCGCGAGGCCGGCCGCTACGGCATCCCGGACCTCTGGTTCCCCACGAACCTGCTGCCCCTGACGCCGCCCAAGGCGGAGGCGATCTGCGAGGCCGGCGTGGGGACGGTGGCGGTGTCGATGGACGGCACCCGACCTGAGACCTACGAGGCGATCCGGGTCGGCGCCACGTACGCGCGCTTCCGGCGCGTCCTCGATCTGCTGAACGACGTCCGCCGCGGCACCGCCACCCGCCTGCGGCTGATCTTCGTCTGGATGCGCACGAATCGCGCCGACCTCGCCGATCTGCCGCGCTTCGCCGAGGAAGTCGGCGCCCGCGAGCTCGACGTCCGGTTCGTGACGCCGACGGCCCACGTCACCGCGGAGGACGAACTCCTCGACGGCGAGGATCCCGGGGCGCTGCGCGCCGAACTGGCCGCGGCCGCCGAAGACGCGGCGGCCCGCGGCCTGAAGCTCGTCTCCTACCCCGACTTCGACAACGGCGGCCCGATCGGTCTTCGCGGCCACCTGCTCCGCTGGCGCGCCGGACTCTACGACCGCCGCCGCTTGCTCGGGCGCGCCCGGACCGCCGTCGCCGGCTGCGCCTGGCCCGGTCACACCGTCGTCGTGCGGCCGAACGGCGCCGTCTCCCCCTGCATCTTCTGGGAAGACCAGCCGATCGGCCTCTACCCCGAGACGTCGCTCGCCGAAGTCGAACGCTCGCCGCTTCTTTCCGCGATCACCGACGGCCTGCGCACCGGCAATCCCTGCGGCACCTGCCGCACCTGCAGCGAACGCAAACACGCCCTCTACTTCCGCCTCCAGTGGCGCCAGCAACACGAAGAACGCCTCGAACAACTAGGCCCCGGCCCCGGCACCTCCGGCCTCGTCGACGCCGCATCAAGCGCGACGCCGCGCGTTGACGCCGCACCACTGGGTGCGCCGGCGTTCTCGCCGGCATCAGGCGCGACGCCTCCCGTTGACGCACCACTGGGTGCGCCGGCGTTCTCGCCGGCATCAGGCGCGACGCCGCGTAGCGGCGAGCCCGAATCGCCACCCCTCCCCACCCCCGCCACCTGGCTTCCCCAACACGCCCCCTCCACCCCCCACAACCGCGTCCTCCTCCTCGGCGACGACGCCTGGGCCCCCGAACTCCTCCGCACCGGCTTCGCCGCCCAAGTCGACGTAGCAACCTTCCCACTGGCTGCGCCGGCCCCACTGGCTGCGCCGGCCCCACTGGCTGCGCCAGCCCCACTGGGTGCGCCGGCCTTCTGGCCGGCTGGTGCGCCGGCGTTCCCGCCGGCTTCAGGGAAAGGCGCGCGAAGCGGCGAGCCCGAGCCACCACCCCACCCCGCCATCAACCACCTCCTCCTCGACCCCCGCCGCCCGGAACTCCCCGCGGCCGCCTACCAGGCCGTCTGCTCCATCGGCGGCTTCTCCGCCCACCTGCGGCTCGAACGCCTCCTGATTGCCCTGCTCGGCGCGCTCGAGCCCGGAGGGCGGCTGATCGTGGACGACTACGTGGGCCCCGCCCGGCACCAGTGGAACGGCCGGACCGGGGCGGCCGCCGCCGCGGCCTTCCGCCGTCTCCCGGCCGCGGCGCGCCGCTTCGACCGGCTGCCCCTGCCGCCGATCGCCGGCGACTGCGCCCGCGCTCTTCGCTCCCGGGACCTGGGGCGCCTGGTGCGCACCGGCTTCCGGGTCGAATCCACCCGGCCGTACGGCGGCGATCTGGTCGCCCCGCTCGGCGCCTCGGTGGACTGGAGCCGGTTGTCGCCCGAGGAGCTGCGGCGCCTGGCGGAGGGCTCCGGCCGCTCCGAAGCGCACTATGCGCTGATCGTGGCGCGGCCGCACCGCGGCGCGGCCAGGCGGCTCGCGCCGTTCCGCTACCGGTTCGGACCGAAGGTGCGCCGCCTGTTGATCTACGAGCCGCGGCGCGCCCGCGACCTCGTCCTTCAGGCGCTGCGAGGGCAGGTGTAGCAGTGACCGAGACCGTTCGTTGGGGCATCCTCGGCCCCGGGGCCATCGCCCGCACCTTCGCCACAGCCGTCGACGCGCTGGACGGTCACGAAGTGACGGCCACCGGCAGCCGTGACCCGGAACGCGCCCGCGCCTTCAACGTCGAGCGCGGCTACACCGCGGCCGAGGCCGGGACCTACGCTGAACTTGTGAGCAGCCGAGCGGTCGACGCCGTCTACGTCGCCACGCCCCATTCCGGCCACCTCGAGCACGCGTCGCTGGCGCTCCGGCAGGGCAAGGCGGTCCTCTGCGAGAAGCCCCTCGCCGTCAACGCCTCCGAGGCCCGCGCGATGTGCGGCATCGCCAGGCGGCACGGCGTCCTGCTGATGGAGGCCATGTGGAGCCGCTTTCTGCCGGCGACCCGCCAGGTGGCGGGCTGGCTGAAGGCCGGCGCGATCGGCGAACCCCGTCGCCTCGTCTGCTCCTTCGGCTTCAGCGCCCCGTTCGACGCGAAGAGCCGGCTCTTCGCGCCCGAACTCGCCGGCGGCAGCCTGCTCGACATCGGCTGCTACACCCTCTCGCTTGCCTCGCTCGTCTTCGGCGAGGCGCTGATCGGCCCGGAGGCCCCGGAGCTCGAGGTCGAGGCTGAGCTGGCGCCGACCGGTGTCGACCAGCACTGCGGCATGACGCTGCGGTTTCCGTCGGGGGCCGAGGCGCGTCTCGAAAGCTCGATCAGCCGTCAGACCGACCACACCGCGGTGATCGAGGGCACCGAAGGCTACATCGAGATCCACCGGTTCTGGCGCGCCCGGCGCACCGTGCTCTACCGGGGCGGGGAGCGGGTCGTGGCCGCCGAGCTCCCCTTCCTCGCCAACGGGTTCGAGTACCAGGTCCAGGAGGTGGAAGGTCTGCTGCGGGAAGGCGCGACGGAGAGCCGCCTCGTGCCCCACAGCGAGTCGATCGCCCTGCTGGAGCTGATGGACGAGGTTCGCAGGCGGATGGGAGTGCGGTATCCGTTCGAGAGCGCGATTGGAGTGACGGCCGCGGCGTGATGTGAAAGGTCGTAACACCGGGTGCGCCGGCCTTCTGGCCGGCATCAGGCGTAACACTGGGTGCGCCGGCCTTCTGGCCGGCATCAGGCGTAACACTGGGTGCGCCGGCCGTCTGGCCGGCATCAGGCGTAACACTGGGTGCGCCGGCCTTCTGGCCGGCTGCCGCCGAAGGCGGCCCAGGTAACGCGCCGTCCGCAGGCCGGCTCCGCGTTGTGGTGTTGCACTGGGTGCGCCGGCCTTCTGGCCGGCTGCCGCCGAAGGCGGCCCAGGTAACGCGCCGGCCGCAGGCCGGCTCCGCGTTGGTGTTGCCGACTAGATTCGCGCGCGCCGCTTCGCGGCAGCGCGCCTGCTGCCGGCCAGAAGGCCGGCGCACCCAGTGCGGAGCCGGTGTCGGGGCTTGGACGCTTCTGCCGATAGTTGCGTACCTGACTACAGCGGTTCCTGTCGGCCGGCAAGGCGGGCGCCGTCCCTTGCCTTCGGCGCTCCCGAGCCCCGGCGGAATCCCATGGCGAGCAGGGAAGCCCAGGGCAAGTACCGGCCGCTCGGGTGGTACTCCCGCGGTTACCACCCCCACCTGGACGAGCGAGGGCTCGTACAGAGCGTAAGTTTCCGTCTTGCGGACAGCGTTCCGCAGCACCTGCTCAGACGCTGGCGCGCCGAGCAGGAGCAGGAAGAGGGCGTACAGGACAACGTGAAGGCCGCCCGGCTGGCCCGCTTGATCAGCCGCTTCGAGGACGCGGGCTACGGAGCCTGCCATCTGGGGAAGCCGTCGATCGCGGTGGTCGTCCAGGACGCGTTTCTTCATGGCGACGGTGACCGCTACCGACTGATCGAGTGGTGCGTGATGCCGAATCACGTCCACGTCCTGCTCGAGCCCGTTCGATGTCCTCTCGCCGACATCGTGCGGATGTGGAAGTCGAGCACCGCCAGGCGCGCCAATCGGATCCTGGGACGCAGCGGAACCTTCTGGATGAGGGACTACTACGACCGGTACATCCGCGACACTCGTCACTTCGAGGCGGTCCGCCGCTACATCCGGCTGAACCCCGTCAACGCCGGGCTCTGCCGCGAACCTGCCGAGTGGCCATGGTCCTCGGCTCACCTGCGACGGCAGTAACTCCGGGTGCGCCAGCACTGGCACTGGGTGCGCCGGCCTTCCGGCCGGCATCAGGCGCGCTGCCGCGAAGCGGCACGCGCGAATCTAGTTTCGGCAACGCTACAACGCGGAGCCGGCCTCCGGCCGGCGCGTTACCTTGGCCGCCTTCGGCGGCAGCCGGCCAGAAGGCCGGCGCACCCAGTGTTACGCCTGATGCCGGCCAGA
>JAPOVF010000131.1 GCA_026708285.1 Acidobacteriota bacterium | reverse complement strand
AGGCCGAACGCGAAGGCGATCAGCCACGGGCTCTTCGTCGTGATCGGCGAGCGCTTCTCCTCGGGTCGGAGCAGCTCGACCGCCAGGAACAGGATCGACAGGGCGATCACCGCCTCGACCGGCGCGGAGGAGAGCTTCACGACATCCAGGGAGGAAAGCGCCAGGGTGATGCTGTGAGCGAGCGTGAACGAGGTGATCACGCCGACCAGGCGCCACGGGCTGCGGACGTAGAAGAGCAGGCCGATGACGAACAGGATGTGGTCGAAGCCGAAGACCAGGTGCTCGACGCCGAGCCGGAAGTAGGGCAGGGCGTTGCCGGCGGCCTCCCGGTCGACGGTGACCGTGGGCGCCTCGGGCCGCAGCAGTTGGGTCAGGCTGTCGCCGTTCTCGAAGCTGATGCGGAGCAGGACATCGGTCAGCGTGCGCTCCAGCCCGGCGATCCCGAAGATGTCGCCGTGGAACGTGCGGTCCGGATCGACGCCTTCCGCCGCGCAGTCGACGGTCCAGCGCTCGAGCAGCGCGCCGGCCAGGTTCTCGGGCGGCTGCCTCGCGGTCTCCGTGCAGTATTCGGGGAGGATCGGGTCGAGCAGCAGCAGGAGCGCGCCGCGTCGCGGCTGTTTCCAGACGACCTCGAAGGTCCCGGGCTCCGCCTCGTTCAGTTCGAGGTAGCCGGGACGGACCTCGTGGGTGAATGCCGGGGACGCGAAGAGCCCGGCCAGAAGCGCCGCCAGGGTCAGCGCGTGGCAGCCGCGGCGAATCAGGGCTGGTCTCCGTCAGTGTCCGAATCGCCGCCTTCGAGTTCGGAGATGAAGTCGAGTGCTTCGATCTCGACCCGGTAGCGCTCCCGCAGGCGTTCATGGGCCTCCCGGTTCGCGGCGTCGCGGGCGTCGCGTCTGGCGTCCTCGAGGACACGGCGGCGGACCTCCTCGAACACGGCAGGCTTCGCTTCCGTTCGGGCGGAGAGGCGGACGATGTGGTAACCGTACGCGGACTCGACCGGACCGGCCCATTCTCCGACCGGCAGGCTTGCCAGGCCGTCCACGAAGGCGCCGCCGAACAGTTCGGCGAGATCGACAGCGGTGCGGCGGCCGTATTCGCGGCGCAGCATGAAGGGGTCGCCGAGCCGGCGCCAGAGCGTGTTCTCGGGCGCGGCGGTGTTTCCCTCTGCCCGAAGCTGCTCGAGGATCTCCTCGGCCACCCGGGCCGCCTCCTCGTCACTGCCTCGGCGATCGGGACTGACGTACACGTGGCGGAGCGTGAACCGCTGCGCGTCGCCGTAGCGATCCGCGTTCTCTTCGAAGTATGAGGCGAGATCGGCGTCGGAAACCTCGTCGACCACGATCGTGTCCTCGATCAGGAAGGACATCTTCTGCGCCAGGCGCCGGCGGACGATCGTGTCGTCCTGATCGAGCCCCATGCGTGCCGCTTCCCGCACCAGGATCTCCTCCCGGACGTGGTCTTCGACCAGGGAGTCCAGCTCGGCGGCGGTAGGCAGACGGCCGATCTGGGCGCTCCAGAGGTCCGCGAGCCGGATGACCTGTTCACGGGTGACGAGGATCGAGCGGCTCTCCGGGTCGAAGACACCGCCGGCCATGCGGTCGAGCGCGAACACGGTCACGCCGATGACCAGGAAGATCAGCAGGGGGTCGCGGAGGAACCTGCGCAGGCGGGAGTCGGGCATGGCGGGGAATACTACGCTCTCGGTGCCGGCAGGCACGGATAACGAGAGATAGGAGCATCGTGATGGGGAAGAGAACGAGGTGGTGGCCAGTGCTTTCAGCTTTGCTGGCGGTGTCCCTGCCGGTTGCGGGACAGCCGGAGGCCGGCGGCGCCGGCGAGCGCGAGAAGGTGCTGTTCGACTGCGACATCGGTTCGGATATCGACGACGCCTACGCGATGGCGCTGCTCCTGGCCAGCCCGGAGATCGAACTCGTCGGCGTCACCGTCGGACACGCGCGCACCGCGGACCGGGCCTTCCTGGCGCTCCGGATGCTCTGGGAGACGGGGCTCGACCACATCCCCGTCCACGTTGGCCGGGAGACGCCCCTGGTCACGCTGCGCGACGGGACGCCCCACGAGCAGTTCAGCGAAGCGCCGTACAACCGGCAGTTCCACTGGGGTCGCGGCTTCGACGAGGTCCAGCCGCGGGCCCAACCGGCGGCGGAGTTCATCGTCGAGACCCTCGCGGCCCATCCGGGCGAGATCACGCTGCTCACCGTCGGCCCGGTGACGAACATCGGCGACGCCCTGGAGATCGACCCGAACGTGCTGAAGAACGCGAAGCGCGTCGTCTCGATGTACGGCTCGATCCGCTCCGGCTACGACGGCGGCGACGCGCAGCGCGAGTGGAACGTCCTCGCCGATGCGGCGTCCTCGAAGCGGTTCGACGCCGCGGTGCAGGCGGGAGGCACGAACGTCGTCTACATTCCCCTCGACGTGACGGACCACGTCCGTCTCGACGCGGACCGCCGCCTCCATCTCCACATGCGCGGCACGCCGCTGACCGACGCGGTCACCTCGCTCTACTCCCTGTGGCGGAACGAGGAAAGGAACCAGACCACGCCGCGCCTGTTCGATGCGGTGGCGGTCGGCTACATCCTCTGGCCTGACCTGTTCGGCGTCGAACACGGCCGCGTCACGGTCGACGAACGGAGCATGACCCTGTTCGAACCGGGCGCCGAGCCGACCTCGACCGTCGCCCTGGAGATCGACGCCGCCGGGTTCATCGAGCGGATGGTCCTCCGCTTTCTGGAGCAGAACCTCCGCCGCTAACCACTGGGTGCGCCGGCCTGCCGGCCGGCATCAGGCGCGCTGCCGCGAAGCGGCGCGCGCTACATCGCGGCCAGCAGATCCCCCAACTGCTCCAGGCTCGCCAGGTTGTGCACCGGCAGGAAGTCGTCGACGTGGGGGAGCGCGGCCACGATGCCGCGCGTCAGCGGCTGGTAGTCCGGTGAACCGAGCAGCGGATTGAGCCAGATCAGACGGTGGCAGCTCCGGTGGAGACGTTCCATCTCATGGCCGAGGAGACCGATGTCGCCGCGGTCCCAGCCGTCGCTGATGATCAGCACCGCGGCGCCCTGGCCGAGCAGGCGGCGGCTCCAGATGTAGTTGAACTCGCGCAGCGCCTCGCCGGTGCGGGTGCCGCCGCCCCAGTCCTCGATGCGGTGAGCGGCGGCCTGGAGCGCCCGGTCGACGTCGCGTTCGGCCAGTTCGTGGGTTAGCCGCGTGAGCCGGGTGCCGAAGGCGAAGGACTCGACCTTCGATACACCCGGGTCGGCCGATCGCGGGTGGGAAACCGCGTAGATGAAATGGAGCAGCAGCCGCGAGTAGGGCTCCATCGACCCGGAGATGTCACAGATCAGGACGAGAGGGCGTCGTCGGTGCTTGCGGTCGCGGCCGACGAGGTGGATCATCTCGCCGCCGTGGGCCAGGCTGCGCCGCAGCGTCCGGCGCAGGTCGAGGCGATGGCCACCCCGGCTCGGCCGCAGGCGCCGGGTGCGCCGCGTTTCGAGCTCCCAGCGCATCGTCGCCATGAGCCGCTTGATCTCGTCGAGTTCATCGCCCTCGAGTTCGGCGAAGTCCTTCTTCCGCAACGCCTCGCGGGCGCTGTAGAGCCGCGTGCGTGCGGTCCGGTCGCGGTCGTCCGGATGGTCTCCGTCGCCGTCGTCACCGTCCCGAAGCGCCAGCTTCTGAAGCGCGGCGCGCTTCGTCCGCTCGGTGTGTCGCTGGACGAGGAGCCCCAGCTCGAGTTGCTCGAGTTCCCGCGGATCGCGGGCCTGCCAGAAGAGTTCGAAGGCCTTGTCGAACCAGGGCAGGTCGCGGCGGCGGCTGACCAGGACCGCACGGGCAGCCGCCTTCACGTCCCGCTTGCGCGCGAGGTCGACGAGTTCCAGGGCGGCCACCCAGTCACGGAGCTGGGTCGGCGTGACGTCGAGACTGCCGACCCTCAGAAGACGTCCGAAGAGAACGATGTTGCGGAGCAGGTGGCCGCGAGTAGCCGCCACGGCCCCGGCACTGCTAGTCACTGGCTGACCGGCTCTTCCGGAGCAGCCGGCGGACCGCCTCGTCGTCGATCTTGTCCAGGTCGTCCTGGTACTTGAGCAACACGCCGAGGGTGTCGCGCAGGATCTCGTCGGAGAGCGTTTCCTGGTCGAGGGCGATCAGCGCGTTCGTCCAGTCCAGGGTCTCGGCGACGCCGGGGTGCTTGAACAGGTCCTCTTCGCGGATCGCCTGGACCAGCCGGACGATCTCGGCGGCGAAGTGCTCGGGCGCCTCAGGAACGCGGCGGAGCACGATCTGCACTTCCTTCTCGTAGTCCGGGAAATCGATCCAGTGGTAGAGGCAGCGGCGCTTCAGCGCGTCGTGGACCTCGCGGGTGCGGTTCGAGGTGACGACGGCGACCGGCGGCGTCTCGGCCGCGACCGTGCCGATCTCCGGGATCGTGATCTGGAAGTCAGCCAGGATCTCGAGCAGGTAGGCCTCGAACTCCTCGTCGGCCCGGTCCAGCTCGTCGATCAGCAGCACCGGCGGGGCCCCACCCTTGCGACTCTGCCGGACGGCCCGCAGGAGGGGGCGTTCGAGCAGGAAGTCGGCCGAGAAGACGTCGTCGACGGCGGTGCGCGCGTCGGCAACGCCGGCCGCCTCGAGGCCGCGCAGGTGAAGTAGCTGGCGGCGGTAGTTCCACTCGTAGACGGCGGTCGAGACATCGAGTCCCTCGTAGCACTGGAGTCGGATCAGCTCGGAGTCCAGGCAGCGGGCGAGGACCTTGGCGACCTCCGTCTTGCCGACGCCGGGCTCACCTTCCAAGAAGATCGGCTTGCCCATGCGAAGCGACAGGTAGATCGCGGTTGCGAGGTCGCGTTCGGCGATGTAGTCCTCGGCGCGGAGTGCCGCGATCACCGCGTCGACGTCGGGGAAGCGGGGGTCGCGCGGAAGGTCGGGGTGCTTGAAATCGGGCAGAGCAGTCATCGTGCCAGAGGCGGCGGCAGCCTACCGCAGGGTGTCGAGCTCGCCGCTTCGCGTCATCGCCCGGATGCCGGCCAGAAGGCCGGCGCACCCAGTGTTTGGCGCACCCAGTGTTTGGCGCACCCAGTGGTTTACAGGTCGATGATCGCGTCGATCTCGGCTGGCAGCGGCCTGGGTTTCGACAGCAGGGAGATGCCGAAGAACAGGGTCAGCGACAGCAGGAGCGAGATGGCGCCGCCGTGAATGCCGTGGGGTACCTGGATCTTCGCGATCTCGATGACGAAGTTGACCAGCAGGCCCGAGACGATCGCCACGTTCGCCGCCAGCGGCGTCGCCCGCTTCCAGTTGAAGCCGATCGCCACGGTCGGCACGAGCGCCGCCGCGAACGTGCCCCAGCCGAAGGTGCCGAGCAGGGCGACCAGGTCCTCCTTCGAAAGGCTCACGAAGAGTGCCGCGCCGACGGCCAGGACGAGCGTCGCCACCCGCGCCCAGAACAGCTCCCTCTTGATGGGCTTGCCGGTGAGCGCCTTGGGAATGTCGTGGATGATCGCGGCGGCGCCGATGTTCAGGAAGCCGTCCGCGGTCGACATGATCGCGGCGAATAGCCCGGCGAAGACGACGCCGGCGAGGATCGGGTGAGCGTAGGACTGGAGGAACGCGTAGGCCGCGTCGTCGGGCTGGCCGAGCTCGGCGTGGTCGCCGCCGACGACGAGCGCGCGCATCGCGAAGCCGATCGCGATCCAGAGCAGCGCGGCCAGCGTGCCGGCGATCGCGCTGACCAGGAAGATCTGCTTGAACTGGCGGATCCGTTTGTTCATCATCAGCTTGGTGACGATGTGGGGTTGCCCGCAGGCGCCGACCACGAACAGCAGGTAGTAGGACAGCGCCCCCATGATGCCGAGGGTGCCCCAGGGGCCGATCGCCTCCGGGTCGTCGTTCACGACCGTCATCGCGCCGCCGGCGACGCCCCCGTCAACCGCGTGGATGGCAGCGATCAGCACCAGGACCCCAGCGATCGCCATCACGGCGCCCTGGACGACGTCGGTGTAGACGCCGGCGATGATGCCGCCGGTCACGCAGTAGAAGACGAGGACCGCGACGGAGATCGCCATCGCCACGCCGAGGCTGACGTGGGGGACCCAGTCGACGCTGTTCAGGATCTCCTGCAGCACGACCGCCATCGCCATGATCTGCGCCGCCAGGTACCCGACGACCCCGAGGATGATCGCCACGGCGGTCAGGAACCGGCTGGTTTCGCTCTGGTAGCGAAGCGCCACCGTGTCCGGCAGCGAGACCGTCTGGTACACCTCGGAGAAGATGCGCAGCCTCTTGGCGACCAGGAAGAACGTGAAACAGCTCGCGACCGTCCCGCAGACGATCATCCACACGGACGTCATGCCCTGGCTGTAGACGAGGCCCGGGCCGCCGACGAAACCGAAGCCGGAGAGCGTGCTCGAGAAGAGGGCGAAGGCGGTGACGATGATGCCGAGCTCGCGCCCGGCCATGAAGAAGTCCTGGGTCGACTTCGTGCGCCTGAGTGCCCAGATTCCAACGCCGATGCACAGCGCGAAGTAGATGACCAGGCAGGTCAGGACGACCGCGTTTCGACTCTCCTCCACTAGCCGCCTCCGGCCTGTGCCTGGTCGCCGCCGGCCGCTTCAAGCTCCTTCTGGCGCTGGGCAGCGGCGAGTTCGGCGACTTTCCGTTCGTCCTCTTCGGTGAAGAACCAGCGGTCGAAGATCCGCATGTAAACGACCATGAAGAACACCGGGAAGGGCCACACCGCGTAGAACACCCAGGCCGTGGGCCTGGGGAAGCCCAGGAACAGGCTGTGGGTCTCCTCGGTGGCGTAGCGCTGGTACGAGAAGACGAGGGCGGTGAAGATCGCCGCCAGGACCAGGGTGCCGAAGATCAGAGGCTGCTTCGCCGGCCCCAGGGAGGCGCCGCCGTCCCTTCGCCGCTCCATCCCCATCGCCAGACAGCCGCCGAAGAAGAGCACCTGGAAGACGACGAAGGCCCAGCCGATCCAAAGCGTGGTGGCGTGACGTTCGGCGCCCGGGCCGCCCTGGCGCATCGTGGCGAAACGGTCGTGCTCGAAGCCGCTGCTGCTCACGACCTGCTCGGTCGCGCCGTCCTGGACGACCACTTCCGTCGGCGCGACGAACGCCGCCCCGACGGCGAGGCACATGCCGATCAGGGTCAGGAAGACGAACCAGTGGAGCTTCATGGGATGCGGGCCTGGAGCGGAGAAAGCCGCGGCAGCCTACCGCAAGAGACGGGGAACCAGCACGACCGCGTTGCTATGGTCCGGCGCCATGGAGGGTGCTTCGGCACTGGCAGACAAGCCGCTCCGCCGCCTGCTGGCCTACATGCGCCTGGCGCCCGGCGCCTACGCTCTGGGTGGAGTTCTCACCCTCCTCTACGCGGTCTTCTTCCAGCTGATCCCGCTATCGATCCGGAGCATCGTCGCCGCGTTCGAAAACGCCCCGGACGAAGTCGGGCGCGCGATCCTCGGGCTGGTCGCCTTCTCGGTCTGTCTGGCTCTGGCGCGGCTGTTCTCGCGCATCGTCATGTTCAACATCGGCCGGCAGATCGAGTTCCGCATCCGCAACGACTACTTCACGCACCTCCAGAGCCTGCCGCAGTCGTTCTACCTCGCTCACCGCACGGGCGATCTCATGTCGCGGGCCGTGAACGACATCAACAGCATCCGCATGTTCCTGGGGATGGGCCTGTTGAACCTGCTGCAGACGCCGGTGCTGTTCGCGGGCGCCCTGATCGTGCTGCTGCCGGTGGACGCCACCCTGACGCTCTGGGCGATGGCGCCCTTTCCGCTCTTCGTCCTGATCACGCGCCACTACAGCCGCTACATGTTCCAGGCCAACCTGGCCGGCCAGGAGCAGCTTGGCAAGGTCTCGACGGTCGTGCAGGAGAACGCGTCGGGCGCGCTGGTGGTCAAGGCCTACGACCTGTCCGACCTGGAGCGCGACCGCTTCGAGGACCAGAACCAGGAGCTGTTCCGGCGGATGATGAAGGTCGGAGTCATGCAGACGACGATGTTCGCCAGCGTCGGCCTGGTGCCGTCCCTCTCGGCTGCCGTGGTCCTGTGGCTGGGTGGCCAACGGGTACAGACCGGCCAGCTCGGCGCCGAGGACCTGTGGCTGTTCTGGGGCCTGATCGCCATGCTCACGTTCCCGATGATGATGCTGGGCTTCGTCGTGTCGATCACCCAGCGCGGCCTCGCGGCGCTGGAGCGGCTGGGCTCCGTCCTCGACATCGTGCCGTCGATTCGCGACCACGAAGACGTGGCTGACGTCGCGGAGATCGCCGGCCGGGTCGAGTTCAGGAACCTCACGTTCACCTATCCGGGCAGCTATGTGCCGGCGCTCCAGGGTGTCGATCTCGTCGTCGAGGCGGGGACGACGGTCGGGATCGTGGGACCGGTCGGCTCCGGCAAGACGACCCTCGTCAGCCTGGTGCCGAGGCTTCTCGAGGTCGACGACGGTTCGATCCTGATCGCCGGCGTGGATCTGAACCGGATGCCGGTCCACCTGCTGCGTTCGAGCATCGCCATGGTGCCGCAGGACAGCTTCCTGTTCTCCATCTCCGTGGCCGAGAACATCCGCTACGGCGTGCCCGAGGCCCACCTCGCGGAAGTGAGGCGGGCGGCCGCCCGGGCCCAGGTCGAACGGGAGATCGAGGAGTTCGAGGACGGCTTCGACACGGTCGTCGGCGAACGCGGAGTCACCCTGTCGGGCGGTCAGCGCCAACGCGTCGCCCTGGCGCGCGCGATGATCCTGCGTCCGTCGATCCTCATCCTCGACGACTCCCTCTCGAGCGTCGACCACGGGACCGAGGAGGCGATCCTGGGCGACCTCGAAGGCAGGCGGCGGGGCCGCACCTGCTTCATCGTGGCGCACCGGATCTCGGCCGTGCGGCACGCGGATCAGATCGTCGTGCTCGAGAACGGGCGGATCACCGAGCGCGGGACCCACCGCGAACTCGTCGAGCTGGGCGGCTTCTATGCCCGCCTGCACCATCGCCAGGAGCTGCTGTCGGAGCTCGAGCTTGGCGATGGCGGCGCGGCGGTGCCGGAGCCGACCCCCCGCGTTCGGGACGCGGCCGCTTCGGGGCAGCAGCGGTTGCCCCTGGGGGAGCCGTCGTGAGCGAGGAGCGGAGCGAGGCTGCCGAACTCGGTCGCGAGCGGGACCTCGGCAAGGTCTACGACACGGAACTGATCAAGCGGCTGTGGCCGTTCATGAGGCCCTACCGCGGCTGGATCGCGTTCAACTTCGCCATGATCCCGCCGCGCGCCCTTCTCGAGCTCATGCCGGCGCTGGTCGTCGGCGCGGCGCTGAACTACCTGACCGAGGGAGTGGCGACGACGGAAGTCGGGTGGATGGCGCCCTTCGTCGTGCCGCGCCTGGGACTCGGGCCCCTGGCCTGGATGTTCGGGCTGGTGTTCATCATCTCGATCGTCACGCTGAGCGTCGACTGGTTGCGCGCCTTCACCATGATTTCGCTCGGCCAGCGCACGGTGCGCGACGTCCGCAGGACGCTGTTCGATCACGTCCAGCGGCTGCCGATGCGCTTCTTCGACCGCTACCCGGTCGGTCGCCTGGTGACGCGGCTCACGAATGACTTGGAGCACCTGGCCGAGATGTTCTCGGCGGGTGTGATCGCCATGGTGGCCGATGTGTTCGTCATGGTCGTCATCCTCGCGATGCTGTTCGCGATCGACCCGCGGCTGGCGCTGGCGGCGCTGGCCCTCGTGCCTGTCCTGGGCATCGCGGCGGTGATCTTCCGCTACAAGGTGCGGCAGGCCTACCGGGAGGTGCGGGTCAAGATCGCGCGCCTCAACGCCCACTTGCAGGAGACGATCTCCGGCATGAAGGTGGTCCAGTTGTTCGCCCGCGAACGGCGGAACTTCGAGGACTTCAGGCGCGAGAACGCTTCCCACCGGGATTCCTGGCTGCGTTCGATCCGCTACGACGCGCTGCTGTTCTCGACCGTCGACCTGGCGACGAACCTGACCCGGGCGCTCATCTTCTGGTACGGCGCGCAGTTGGTGGGCCTGGGGGACGTGACGCTCGGCACGATCTACGTGTTCTCCGACTACATGAGCCGGTTCTTCCGGCCGCTGATGGACCTGTCGGCGAAGTACTCGGTCATGCAGTCCTCCATGGCGAGCGCCGAGCGCGTGTTCCAGCTCCTGGACGAACCGCGGGAGCCGGAGGGCAAGGTGGAGTTGCCGGCGCGGGGCGAGGGGGCCGCGATGGGGGCGGAGCCGGCCGGCTCCGAGGTGGAGTTCGACGGCGTGACGTTCGCTTACGGTTCCGAGACGGTGCTTCGTGACGTCTCGTTCCGCGTCGCCGCCGGCGAGCGGGTGGCGATCGTCGGCCACACCGGATCCGGCAAGACGACGACGCTAAAGCTGCTGGCGCGTCTCTATGAGCTGCAGGAGGGATCGATCCGGGTCGACGGCCGGGACATCCGGGACATCCCGAAGCCCGAACTGCGGCGGCGGATGGCGTTCGTGCTTCAGGACGTCTTCCTGTTCGACGGCGACCTGCGCTACAACATCGTTCTCGGCCGCGACGTCGCCGACGACGTGGTCGACGAGGCGGCGCGCGCCACCCACGTCGACGACCTGATCGAGCGACTGCCGAACGGCTGGGCGCACAAGGTCAGCGAGCGTGGCGTCAACTTCTCGACCGGCCAGCGGCAGTTGCTTTCCTTCGCCCGCGCCCTCGCCCGCGAACCGCAACTCCTGCTCCTCGACGAGGCCACCTCCAGCGTCGACACCGAGACCGAGGCCCTGATCCAGGACGCCCTCCACCATCTGATGGCGGGCAAGACCTCGATCGTCGTCGCCCACCGCCTGTCGACGATCAAGGACGTCGACCGCATCTACGTCTTCCACCACGGCGCCATCTGCGAGCATGGCACGCACGACGAACTGCTCGACCGCCGCGGTGTCTACTGGCGCCTCTACCAGCTGCAGTACGCGCAGCAGGAAACGGCGGCGTAGTCCGATGGCATCCACCCAACAGACGGAAGAGCGCCGGCACGTTCGGTTCGAACCGGACGAGAAGCCTCCGGGGGCGCTCGGCCTGGGGCTCGGGCTGCAGCTCGCGATGCTGGCCGTCCCGAGCATCGTGCTGGGCCCGACGATCATGATCACCCTTGCGGGCGAAAGCGATGCCTACCTCTCCTGGGCGGTTGGGGCGGCTCTGGGCATCAGCGGGATCACGACCATTGTCCAGGCTGTCGGCGTCGGGCGGATCGGTGCCCGCTACGTGCTGCTCATGGGCAGCAGCAGCGCGTTCATCGCCGTCTGCATCGCGGCTCTGGAGCGGGGCGGACCCAGCCTGCTGGCCATGCTGATCGTCGTCTCGTCCCTGTTCCAGTTCGTCCTCGCCGCCAAGCTGTCCCTGCTGCGCAGGATCTTCACGCCGACGGTGGCCGGCACCGTGCTCATGTTGATTCCGGTGACGCTGGCGCCGGTCATCCTGCGCAAGCTGGCCGACGTGCCCGAAGCCGCGGCGCCGGCGGCCGCGCCGGTGGTCGCGGGCGGCACGCTGCTCGTCATCACCCTGATGGTGCTCCGTTCGTCCGGTGCGTGGCGGTTGTGGGCGCCCGCCGTCGGGATCGTGACCGGCTGCGCGATCGGGGGGCTGGCCTTCGGAATCTACGACACGGCGGGCGTGCGCGAGGCGGCCTGGATCGGCTTGCCGAGCTTCGCCTGGCCCGGGTTCGACCTCGGCTTCGGTCCCGAGTTCTGGGCCCTCCTGCCGGCGTTCGTGATGCTGACCCTGGTCGGCGCCATGGACACGCTCGGCGACAGCATCGCCATTCAGCGGGCGTCGTGGCGCAAGCCGCGGGCGATCGACTTCCGCTCGATTCAGGGAGCGATGTCGGCCGACGGCGTCGGCAACCTGCTGTCGGGCCTGGCGGGCACGGTGCCGAACACGACGTACGCGACGGGCATCGCGATCGTCGAGCTCACGGGCGTGGCGGCCCGTGCCGTCGGCGTCTTCGTCGGGGTCATCTTCGTCGGGCTCGCCTTCGTCCCGAAGTTCATGGCCGCTCTCATCGCGATACCGGGTCCGGTGGTGGCCGCCTACTACCTCGTGCTTGTCGCGCTTCTCTTCATCTTCGGCGTCAAGATCCTCATGCACGAAGGCCTCGACTACCGCAGGGGTCTCATCGTGGGCGTGGCGTTCTGGCTCGGGGTCGCGTTTCAGCTCGACTGGATCTTCCCCGAGTACTTCCAGGGGTCGTGGAGCGAACTGCTCGGCAACGGTATGACGGTCGGCGGAGCGATCGTGATCGCGCTGACCCTGTTCGAGGAACTGACCGGGCCGCGCCGGCGACGCCTCAGGGTCCCGCTGAACGCCGACGCGTATCGGAAGGTCGACGCCTTTCTGACCGGAGTCGGCGAGCGCGGTCGATGGCCCGGGGAGATGGTCGAGCGGGTCCGGGCGGTCGGCGAGGAGACCCTTCTGCTGCTGATCCGGCAGGACGACCAGCGAACGGACGACGACGAGCGGGACCTGCTGCTGATCGGTCACGGGGACAGGGAAGAGGCGGTGCTGGAGTTCGTCGCCGCGACCGACGCGACGAACCTCGAGGACCAGCTTGCGGTGCTCGGCGAACCGGCGGCGGGCGGACCGGTGGAGGAAGAGGTCTCGCTGCGACTGCTGCGGCACTACGCGTCGTCCGTACGGCACCACCAGTACCACGACACCGACGTCGTCACGGTTCGGGTGACGGCCGCGCAGGCGCGATGAGTTCCGCGTGGCGTTATCGCGGCCGCGACTGATGCTCGGGCGCCTCGATCTCGGTCTGCAGCCCCAGGTCTCCCTGATCCGCCATCCACGTCCGTAGCTGTCTGTGCAGCGTTTCGATCGTCTCCCTGTGCGCCGGGTCGGTCGCCAGGTTCGTCAGCTCGTGCGGGTCCTCTGCGAGATCGAAGAACTCGAACTCCGGCCGGTGCTGGTAGCGCTCGTACAGCGCCTTCGCCGCCGGATCCGTTTCGGCGGCGTCCCGCCACGAGAAGTAGAAACCGTCGCGGTTCTCCTCCGTGACCAGGTTCGTGAAGCGGTTCTCGTGGGCGATGTTCCAGATCAGCTTGTAGCGGTCGTAGCGGATGGAGCGGATGGGGTAGGGCGCCAGGTTGGCGATGATGCCGGTCGTGGTCTGAATGCCGTAGACGACGTCACGGTGCTTCGGGCCGGGCTCGAGCAGCAGGTCGAGCATGCTCTTGCCCTCGATCTCGGGCGGCACGGCGCCTCCGGCTGCCTCTATCCAGGTCGGCAGCAGGTCGTTGATCTGGAGCAGTGCCGCTGAGGTCTGGCCGGCGGGAACTCTACGGGACCAGCGGGCGACGAGCGAGGTGCGGATACCCGCTTCGTACAGCGTCCACTTGGCCAGCGGACCGCTGATCCCCTGCTCGCTGTAGAACATGGTCAGCGTGTTCTCGTGCGCGGCGTGCTCCTGGAGCAGGTCGAGGATCTGGCCGAGCTGGCCGTCCATGAAGGTGATCTCGGCGTAGTAGCGGGTCAGCGCCTCTCTGGTCTCCGGCGTGTCGACGAAGTAGGGCGGCAGCTCGAGGGACGCCGCGTCGTAGCGGGACGGATCGCCCTTGCTCCAGGGCTGGTGAGGTTCGGTCGAGGCGACGATCAGGGCGAACGGCTGCTCCCCGTCGCGGCCGATGAACTCGCCGATGCGTCCCGGGTCGAGGTCGCGCCCCGCGACCTTCTCGAACGGGTAGACCTCCTCCGGCGCCACGTGGGACTTGCCGGCCAGACCGACCCGGTAGCCGAGGCCGGTCAGGTAGTGGACGACGCTCTTCGTGCCGGGGTTCGCCCTGGCGTGGTTCGGGTAGGCGCCGCTCCGCAGCGGGTACTGGCCGGTGTAGAGCATGTGCCGGGTGGGAGAGCACATCGCGGTCGCCGTGTACATGTGCGTGAAGGTGGTGCCCTGTTCGGCCAGGCGGTCGAGGTTCGGGGTGTGGACCTGGGGGTTGCCCAGGCTGCCGGCGTCGCTGAAGGTCATGTCGTCGGCGATGAACAGCAGGATGTTCGGTCGGTGGGCGGGCGGCGTCCAGCGGTTGACGCCGGGGGTCGGTGGCCGCCAGGCGCCGGCGGTGCGGATCGCTCCGGGTTTGGAGGCGAGCAGGGAGTCGATCGCCTCGACGCGGGCGGCGTCCTCGGGAGCGAGGTTCGCCGGATCGAGCGGCGACTGCTCGTTCGGGTCGGCCACGAGGTCGAACAGGCGGCGGTCGTCGTAGCGCTTGAAGCGTTCGTCGAAGGCGTAGCGCGCCGGAGGGCCCGCGTACCAGCGCGACTCGTAGTGAATGAACAGGGCGTCGCGTTCAAGCGTCGCGCCGCCCCTGAGCATCGGCAGCAGGCTTTCGCCGTCGACGTCGAGGCCCGGCGGCAGACCGGCGCCGGCGGCTTCGACCAGGGTCGGAAACACGTCGCCGACGTCGACCAGGGTTTCGCTCACCTGCCCGCCCGGGATCGTCCCCGGCCACCAGGCCAGGAACGGCACGTGGCTCCCGGTCTGGAGCGACCGCCCCTTGCCGCCCGGGATCTCCCGGCCGTTGCGGACCGACGTGATCCGGGTCGAGGTGCCGTTGTCGCCGATGAACAGCAGCAGTGTGTCTTGTTCCAGTTCGTGCTCGACGAGCTTCGCCCGTACCCGGCCCACCAGGTGGTCCATGTAGGCGACCATCGCCGCGAACCGCTCCTGGTTCGACTTCGCGTCCGGGCGGTGCGGTGTCGTGACGAACGGATCGTGGGGCAACGCCATTGGGTAGTAGATGAAGAGCGGTTTGCGGGTCGCGGTGTCCGCCGCCGCGTGCTCGTCGATCGCCTCGAGCACGAAGTCGTTCGTCAGATCCGGCCCGAAGACGTCGTCGCCCCATGTCTCCTTGCGGTCGTTCGTCACCAGGGTCGGCCCCCAGTAACGCGAACCGCGGCCCTCCCGCCGCAGTTGCCACAGCCGGTGCTCGTCGAACCCCGCCTGCTGCGGCGAGGCGCCCTCGTGGACCACGTAGAGGTTGTTCGTCAACTGCCACTTTCCCGAAATGACCGTCCGGTAGCCCGCCTGCGCCAGCACGTGAGCGAACGTGACATCGGCCGGGTCGAGGTACATGAACTCCCGGTAGTTCCGGTAGTTGTGCAGCCCCGTCATCAGCTTGACCCGGGTCGGCGTGCACAGTGGCTGCGAGTGCCCGTTCTCGAAGCGCACGCCCTCCGCCGCGATCCGGTCGAGTTCGGGCGTCTCGTAGGACTCACCGCCGTAGACGCCGAGCGTCTCGACGCCGAGGTCGTCGGCGAGGATGACGATGATGTTGGGCTGGGAGGGCGTCTGGGCGAAAGCCGGGCCGGTCGTCGAGAGCGGGGCCAGAACGACCGGCAGGACGATCGCGAGGCGGGTCTTGGCGTGCATGGACGTCAAGTTAGCAGCCGACCGGCAGTGGTCCTGCCGCAGCAAAGGGCACGACGTTGTCGGGGCGTGGCCTCCTCGGCTGCGGTGTGTACTGCGATCTCGTAGAGTCCTGGCTCGTCCTTGGCGTACCGGACGCTGATTGACGGAGGAAGCGTGTCGGCATATGCTCGGCCTATGCCGAGTCTTGACGAGGGAGCGGAGCCAGCAGCAACGCGTGTAGCACGCCTCTTCCGCAACGGCCGGAATCAGGCCCTGAGGATTCCCCGGGAGTTCGAACTGGATGCGGACGAAGTGGCGATTCACCGCGAGGCGCGTCGCCTGATCATCGAGCCGATCGATCGGAAGCCCTCGATTGCCGAGGTGCTCGCTGGGCTCGAGCCCCTCGAGGAGGACTTCCCCGAGATTGAGGACCCTCCGACCAAGCCGGAAGATCTCCTCTGATTCGGCCGGACCGTGCTGCGGTACCTGCTGGACACGAACGTCGTGTCCCAACTGATTCGACGGCCCGACGGCCGGGTCGCTCAGCGAGTCGCAGAACTCGAGCCCGGTAGCTTCGCCATCAATGTGATCGTTGCGGCTGAGCTTCGGTACGGTGCCGAGCGTCGCGGGTCTTCGCGACTCACACGGCAGTTGGAGGCTGTCTTGTCGGCCATTGACGTCTTGCCGCTCGAGGAGCCCGTTGACCGCCACTACGGTGAGATACGGAGCGAACTCGAGAGGTCAGGCCAGCCGATCGGTTTCAACGACTTGCTCATCGCGGCACACGCAAGGGCGCTTGGCTTGACGCTGGTGACGAACAATGTCGGCGAGTTTCGGCGTGTGAGCGGGCTCTCGGTCGAGGACTGGCAGTGAGGGAGCCTGGCTATGGAGCCCGGTCAGGCGCCCGGCGGGCGCGCCGGACGGCCGCAGCAATCGCCAGCACTACGGCCAACGCGAAGCAAAGCAGTAGCGCAGCCCCCTTCGACCGGGTGAACAGCGACGCGATTGCCACCTGCCCCGCGGACAGGTCCGGGTAACGAGTCAGCATGACGATGATCTGGACGTTCTCGAGAAGATCGATCGCTCCCGTCACCAGGGGCAGATAGGCCAGCCTCCAGGCCCGTTCCGTTGGCCGGAACCGGAAGACGATTCCGGCCAGGAAGCTGGCATAGACGAGCGGCAGCAACGTGTCCAACGTCGCTGCGGACCATGCGTACACTCGTCGCCCCTGGTCACCGTAGCTTTCCATCTCGGCGATGACCTCCGGGTGGGTGTAGCCCGCCTTTACATCGAGCATTTCGCCTCCGATGGGCAGCGCAGGGAACACCGCGAACAGGAGAACGAGGGTCGTTGCCAGCGTGAGGCCGAGAACGAGAGCTCCGCTGACGAAGTCGAGATATGCCCTCATGGTTGTCTCCTTTGTCGACTCCGAGATTTCAGCCGCCCGACTCCGAGATTTCGGTCCGGCGCCTGAACAGCGCGGCACCGACCAGGACCACCGCCGCTGCTGCGTAAGACAGTGCCAGCAGGCGGATCATCACCGGGACGTGGGCCATCGTGTGGGCGAAGAAGACGGCGTACCAGGCTGGGACGGACCAGCCGGCGGCGAGGATGCCAGCCCAGCGCCAGGGGTCTTCAAGCGTCCACCAGTGGCGGAGGACGTAGAGGGTGGCGGCGATCAGAGTGACCGCCGTGAGGCCGATGAGGACGAGGGCCAGGGCCTGGGAGCCGAGTCCGACGGTGCCGAGGTTGTTTTCGAGCCGGTCGAGGAACCGTTCCACAGTCGGCCGGCCCGCGTAGAAGGGGTCGATCTCCGGGTGGATCGAGCTCCGCGCGGCGCCGTAGAGCCGGTGGGTGAGCTGGTCCCAGAACTTGAACAGGACGGGTTCACGGAAGACAAGCTCGGCAATGAGGATCCGGAACAGGAAGACGGCCGTGAAGACGCCGACGTAGGCGCCAGCGCAGCGGATCAGGAGCCTGCGGCGCCAGGTCCGGGGATCAGCGAGATGCTCGTTCCGTTGGACGTCGTGGCCCGTGGTCGGCACGGGAGCAGTCGCCAGTGCGAGCAGCAGAATGGCGAGCCCGATCAGGGCGTTGCCGAAGAGCAGTTCGTGGTAGGCGATCAGGGCGCCGAACGCGCCGAAGAGCAGGACCTGTCGCTGCGGCTTCCAGGACGCGACTCGGAAGACCGGCACAGCGAGCAGCAGGGTCAGAGTCAGTACGTTCGAGGCTCCGGTGGTGAAACTGGCGGCGCGGTCGTCGAGATCGAGGAAGACGAGCAGGCAGAGCAGGATGGCGGCGAGGGCGGAGGCGCCGAACCGGCTCAGACGCCGCAGCGCCGTAAGGATGAGCGGAATAAGTAGTCCGAGCCCTAGCAGGACGAACGTCGTCCCGCCGACCAGCCGCCGCAGCCCGTCGACGCCCAGGAGCGGCAGAAGCCACTGCAGCATGACCCGCTGGCCGGCCCAGTACTGGTGGTAGAAGACGGTCA
>JAPOVF010000042.1 GCA_026708285.1 Acidobacteriota bacterium | reverse complement strand
TCGATCTCGCGCTCAGCACCGCCGCCGGGGCGGCCCTGCTGCTGGCGGCCGCCGTGCTGATGCTCTACGGCAGCCGGGGACGTTCGAAGCGGACGGAGAAACGCTGAATCTGCCGCCGCAGCCAGCACCGGCGATCACGCCAAGGATCGCCGACGACGAAGCACGCCGGCGCCTGGCAGGAGGCCGGCTGCGGCGACTCCGGCGCGGCCGGCCCGTTGCCTTCGAACTCCTGTACCTGCCCCACTGGCTCGTCGTCTACGAAACGCTCGAGGCTGCCGCGGATACACACGCACCCGCCAGCGGCTCCGATCCGGGCGAGCAACTCGTCGTCCTGGTCTGCCGGCTCAGCGGGCAGGCCGCGCACATCCGACTCGACGGTCTCGAAGTCGCACCGGGACCGGCGACCCTTCCGCCCGCGCTCCAACCCGCCGAAGCGGAAGAGCGGGCCGCCGACTTCGCCGGTCGCGTCCTGCTGATGGCGGCGCGCGGCAAGCGTCGCCGCGAACGCGGCAGCCTGCTTCGTTCCGAACCCTGCGGCTACCCGTACTGGGTCGAGTACGTGAAACGCGGCCGTGGCCTCGACTTTCAAGCCGTCGACGCCATCTCCGGAAAGCGCGCCGGAGCCGCAGTGCGCGCCGCGATCGCCCGGGGGATCACGGCGGGCCGAGTCCGCAACTCGCTAGAGCGACAGACTCGTGGAGATCATCAGGACCAGGGTGGCCATGGTGATGGCCAATCCGTGGACGAGGAGAAGAACAGCCTCCTTGACGACGGTCCTGAACCACCCTTCGTTGAACGACCGCCGGAGTGACAGGAAGAGTGCGACGAGGATGGCGAGAATGGCGAAGCTGAACACCGGCTCCCAGAGCAGCGCTCCTGCTCTCCCGGCGACGAACACCAGAAACGCGGCGGCGTGGAAGTGGAGTGCGAAGACGAGGTGCGGCACGTAGAAGCGCTCACGGCGCCGATACAGCAGTCGGAGCAAACCTGCAAACAGCGGCACGAGTGCAAAGAACATCCAGGGCAGCCGCCGGACGAAGAGAGCCTCGAAGTCCTCGGTGTCCTCCATGATCGGCCGCAGCACCCGATCAACGAACCAACCCGCGTCCTCCTCCGCGATTTCCGATTCCGTGAGAGTGATCCGGACGGGAGCGTCCCGGTCTTCGCCGGTCATGTCCACGACGTTTCCCCGCGCGAAGAGCGCGAACAACAGGAAGGTGAAGAAGCTGACGAACAGGTAGAGCCGCAGCGGCGCCACATAGCGGGCTCGCCGCCCCTGCCAGTACTCGACCGTCAGCAGTCCCGGACGGAAGACGAGAGCGATCAACGTACGCCAGACTCGCGAGTCGAACGAGAACAGGCCGTCCATGGCGTCGCGGATGAACTGGCCAACCGACGTGTGCAGGTCGCCGGCGCGCTGGCCGCAGGCGGCGCAGTAGCGATCGACCTGGTCGGAGCCGCAGTTCGGGCAGCGTGCGATGTCCGCTGCCTTGCCTTCAAGCGCGGACTCCACGCTCCGGATGACGACGTCCTCGCCGGGAATCTTCGCCACGCCTCATCATCTCACGGCGCTAGACTTCGCCCTTCCCAACCGAGGAGAACCGAATGGCCGAGGCATTCGACACGCCGACCTACATCCGCGGACCGCTGCGCACCCCCAGACAGATGCTGGCAGAGCAGGAGTACGGCGGTCACCTGTCCATCCATGACGACTCCACGGCCGAGAAGATGGGCTTCCAGGCCGGCGGCCCGATCGAAGGTCCGACCCACTTCAGCCAGTTCGTGCCCCTGCTCCACGACCTGTGGGGGCAGGAGTGGTTCGAGACCGGCTGCCTGAGCGCCCACTACCGGAACATGGTGGTCGAGGGCGAGCAGGTGCGGGCCCTCGTCGAACAGCCCAGAGGCGGCCAGACCCAGGTCCGCATCCGTGCCGAGAAGGAGGACGGCACGGAGGTGTTGATCGGCACGGCCTCCATCCGCGGCGACATCGGGTCCTCCGAGATCGCGACCCGCATGGCCCGTCTGCGGCCGCCGGGGCCCCTGGTCGTCCTCCGCGATCTCGAGGTGGGCATGAAGGGCAAGGGACTCGAAGAGGTCCGGATGGACTTCGACCAGCACATGGGCAGCCTCTATCCCTTCAGCCTGAATCAGAAGCTCGACAAGATCACCGAGCCCTCGCCCTGGTACACGGCGGACGAGGGCGCGTCGTCGCCCTGGGGCCGCGCGATCATCCCGCTGGAGATGGTCAGCGTGCTGGCCGGCTACTCGAATCGCAAAGCCGGCTTCCCCACCCGCGGACCGGCCCTGGGCCTGTTCGCCGGCCAGCAGATCCGGATGATCGACGGTCCTCTCTTCGTCGGCCAGGACTACCTCCTGGAGCGCGAGATCGTTGCCCTGAGCGAGAGCCGGCGCACGGAATCGAACTGGGTCAGGACGACCTTCCTGGACGCCGAGTCGAAAGAGCCGCGGGCCGAGATGATCCTGAACAACGCGACGCTCAAGCACTCCTTCGAGGGCTACGAGAAGGAACGGGCGGAGTACGAGAAAGAACGGGCGGCGATGGCATGAACGACATGCGTGACACGAAGTCCGAGCCCATCCACGGCCAGATGACCTACGACGAGTCGGTCGCCCACCTGACCGCACCCGGCGCGGACTGGGAACTGGTGACCGAAACGGTGCGGGGCGTCGAGTACAAGGTGTTCAAGAACCTGCCCCCGACGCTCCGCCACGTCTACGACCAGGCGCGCGAGGACCACCGTGACACGGACTTCCTGGTGTTCCAGGACACCCGGCTGACCTACAACGAGGCCTACGAGCGGGCGTCCGCCATCGCCCACCAGTTGATCCACCGCTACGGCGTCAAGAAGGGCGACCGGGTGGCGATCGGCATGCGGAACTACCCGGAGTGGGTGATCGCCTTCATGGCGATCACGTCGTCCGGCGCGATCTCGGTCTCGCTGAACGGCTGGTGGTCGGGCGAAGAGCTCGAGTACGGCTTCAAGGACTCCGGCGCCAGGCTCGCCTTCTTCGACCAGCAACGCTACGAGCGGGTGGCGAGCAAGCTGCCCGAACTCGGCGTCAGGAGCATCGGCGTGCGCTGGGAAGAGGAACTCCCCGACGGCGTCGACGACTTCGAGGAAGTCTGGCGTGAAGCGGCCGGTCAGCCGATGCCCGACGTCGACCTGGGCCCCCACGACGACGTGACGATCCTCTTCACTTCGGGTACCACCGGGTTCCCGAAGGGCGCCGTCTCGACCCATCGCGGCGTCCTCAGCGGCATTGGCAGTTGGGGTTTCTACGGCGCCCAGCGAGTCGCGATGGGCCTGCTCGAGGAACCCGACGAGAACCCGGAGTTCCAGCCGTCGATTCTGATGCCGCTGCCGCTGTTCCACGTCAGCGGCAGCCACGCCGGTCTGCTGGCCTCCTTCGGGGTCGGCCGCAAGATCGTGATGATGTACAAGTGGAACCCGGAGATCGGTCTGGAGTTGATCGAGCGCGAACGCGTCACCTCCTTCAACGGCGTGCCGACGATGACCTGGGAGATGCTGCAGTCGCCGTCGCTCCAGGAGCGCGATCTGCGGAGTCTCATCGCCGTGTCGGGCGGCGGCGCGCCGATCCCCGGCGGCATGGTCGACCGCCTGCAGGTCCTGATGCCGGACAAGCACTGGTCCTTCGGCTGGGGGATGACGGAGACGAACGCCGGCGGCGCCGGCAACACGGACGAGGGCCTGGTCGAGAAGCCGGACAGTTGCGGCAAGCCGTGCCCGATCGTCGAGCTGAAGATCGTCGACGACGACGGCAACGAACTGCCATCGGGTGAGCAGGGCGAGCTGATCATGAAGTCGTCGATGAACATCCGCGGCTACTGGAACCGCCCGGAGGCGACCGCCGAGACGATCCAGGACGGCTGGCTGCGCACGGGGGACATCGCCGAGATCGACGAGGACGGCTTCCTCTACATCCGTGACCGCAAGAAGGACATGGTGCTGCGTGGCGGCGAGAACATCTACTGCGCCGAGATCGAGCGGGTCGTCTACCAGCATCCCGCCGTCTACGAGGCGGCGGCCTTCGGCGTCCCGGACGACCGGCTGGGTGAGGAACTCGCCGTGGTCGTGGTGCCCAAGGACGGCACCGAACTCGACGCGGCCGGCGTCCGCGCACACGTCGGCGAGCACCTGGCCCGATTCAAGGTGCCGCGTTACGTGTGGCTGCAGGCCGAGCAGTTGCCGCGAGGCGCCACGGAGAAGATCCATAAACGCACGCTGCGGGATCAGATGCTGCGGGAAGCCCCTGAGTTTCAGTGAGGCTTGCCGCGAGCCATACAGGAATGACGGCCCACGAGATCCGGATCGAGCCCGGCGATCCCGCCGACCCGGCATTCGTGCGCCTGCACGAGGCGCTCGACCGCGAACTCGGCGAGCTCTATCCCGCGGACAGCATCTACAGCGTCGAGCCGGACAAGCTGGACGCCCCCGGCTGCTGCCTGCTCCTCGGCCGCACCGCCAAAGGCGAGACCGTCGCCTGCGGCGCGCTGCGCCGGCTGAGCGCCGAGCAAGCCGAGATCAAGCGGATGTACGTGGTGCCGGAGTACCGGGGGCAGGCCTTGGGACGCCGCATCCTGGAGGAGCTCGAATCCCGGGCGGCGGCGTTCGGCTACAAGTCCCTGCGTCTCGAAACCGGCGAGCGCCAGCCAGCCGCGATCGGCCTCTACCGTTCCTTCGGCTACGTCCAGATCCCTTGCTACAACGAGTACGCCTACGACCCGCACAGCGTGTGCTTCAAGAAGAGGCTGGACACGCGAAGCGGCTGAGAGACTCCGACGTCAAGACCGGCTGGACAGGCTCAACCGAAGGCCTTCGTGTCGACCTCGCCACAAAGGCTCCCGGCCTCGTTGCGGTACATCTTCGACTCGCCCGTCACCGTGTCCGTGACCACGATCTCGTACTCCACGTCCGACAGTGCCCCGTACAGCAGCCAGAACCTGCCGTTGATCCCCCGACCGTCAAGCACCTTCACCGCCAACTCGATGTTCTCCCGGTTGAAGAACCAGAAGAAACCCGTGTTCGCCGTGCCCAAGGACGGAGCCACCGTCGCGGTCCCCTCCGGATTCACATCCGGATCACTGATGTTCGGATCGATGAAGCTCACCTCGACCGAGAAGCGGTTCCCCAGCAGACAGAGACGCTCATCCGACGACTCGCACGAGCCACCGCTGTCCGACGCATCGGCAGTGCCCGACAGCTCCAGTGGCACCGCAGCCACCTGCACCGGGTCGAGCCCACCGGGAATCGAAGACTCATCCGACGACGACAATCCCAGCAGAGCCGCCAGATCGCCCGGAAACGCCCTCGTGTCACTCTGACCGCAGACCTCCTTCGGCGGGTTGTGGTACGTCCGCTGAGCACCGCCTACCGCCGTGTCCCGCAGCGTCAGCCAGTACTCCACGTCGGACAGCGCGCCGAAGAACATCCAGTAGTAGCCGTTCAAGCGGCTGCCGTCCAGAACCTTCGTCACCAGCTCGATGTTCGCCGGACTGAAGAACCAGAACAGACCCGATTCGTCCGAGATGTCCACCGGCACCGCCGTGCCCACGCCGAAGTCGCCCACCCGGTCCGGGTTCGTCCAGTCCGCGCGCAACTCGAAACGACCATCGCGGAGACACAGGTACTTCCCGCCACTGCGGCACGCGCCCGTGTACGAACCCGTCGTCACGCTGAACTCCTCCGAGTACTCCGCCGAAGTCTGGGCTGATGCCGTTCTGGCCGCGGCACGATCCGGCGACTCGAACCGCAGACGGAACGTGTGCGGCGTCTCCGGCTCCAGACCCCGCACGACGAACTCCCCGCTGGAGGGGTCCACCGTCCCGACCACGGTCCAGTCCATCGTCGGACTCCGGGCCTCGATCACCAGACGACCCCGGCTCTCATCCGACCACTGACCGCGCCACGCCACTTCCACCGAGTCGTCCCCCACCGACTGGGCGCCAACCTCCGAGGCCGACTGCGCGATCACGCTCATCGAGAACGTCAGCGTCGCGCTCTCCGGGTCCTCCAGGTCGCCGTCCGTCACCGTGTACTGGAAGGCCATCCGGTCCGCCAGTGCCGTGGGCATCCCCGAAAGCAACCGCGTCCCCGCGTCGAACGTCAACCCCGCGGGCAACTCCGGCGACAGGCTGTACGTCAACTCCCCGTCGCCGCCCACGGCTTCCGGCAGCTCCAGGCTGACCGCTTCGTTCACGAGCCACACCTGCCCGGCGATCGCCGTGCTGAACGTCGGCGCCGTGTCCGGCGCGTCGACCAGACGCGTCTCGTCGGGATTCACGGCCGAATGGGACAGGTCCGCCGCCGTGCCTGGAGAGCCCATCAGCGTGAGCGAACCGCCGTTCAGGTCGAGTGCGTTTGCCGGAATGCTGATCCCGTCCATGTCCATGTCGCCTGGCTGGACCGCATACTCGAAGAAGAGAAGGAAGATGTCGTCGAGAAGGAGCGAGTCACTCCTCTCCTGCCTCACGAAGGTGGCCTCCTTCCTCCGGCTGCCGACCGTCAGCGCGAGTCGGACGTCGCCACTCACCGTCAGAGCCTTGTCGAAGGCGACCCGCACCTCGATCGTCTCACCCGAGCCGTACGTGTCGCCCGCGACCGGATTGCCGGTGAAGGATACGCTCGTCAACCTGGGTGCAACGATGACACCCGCGTCGACGCCGCGGTCGAAGCCATCGGTAGGGACGGGGGCGTCATGAGTCAGGTCCGCGACTACTGAATCGTCGCCGGCAAGAGTGACCGAACCGCCGTTGAGCGTCACGGCGTTTGCAGGGATTTCGATCCCGTCACTGTCCACGTCCTGCGCCTGCACTTGGAACTGGTAGTAGCCACATTGGAAGTAGGAGCCCCGGTAGGAGGCTTGCCTGGTCCGCGCACCTATCTGAAGGGTCAGCCCAGGCCTGCCCGCTACGCGCACTCCTCCAGAAAAACAAGCTCGGGAATGGATCGTCTCGCCAAGGCTGTAGGAGCCACCGCTCGCCGGTGACCACACGATGTCAACGAGCGTTACTCTCGGCATGGCGGAAGTGCTTCCGTCGACCCCGGCACGGAAAGCGCTTCGTTCATGGGTCAACTCGGCGGCGACGGAGGGTGCTCCAGCCAGTGTGATAGCCCCGCCGTTGAGGGTCACGGCGTTCGCCGGAAGGCCGATCCCATCTCCGTCCATGTCTTCAGCTTGCACCACGTAATCGAAGTAGAGCCACGTATTCGAGCCTCGAGAAAACACCTCGCGGAAAGACGCCCGCCTTGTTCTCGCACCGATTTCCAGAGCTAGCTGGGGCTCGCCGCTGACCTCCACGCGGCGATCAAGAAAGACCCCCGCTTCTATGGTCTCGCCCCGACGGTAGGCGTCTGCATCCGCCGGTCCGGTCAAGAAGACGCCGAAAGCTCCATACAGCACTCTCGGTGCGTCACCGGCGCTGCCGTCCACCTCATGCTCGCCGGCAACCTCGTCATGCCTTAGATCGGCGACGATGGAGGCGTCCCCTTGCATGGTGATGGCGCCTCCGTTGAGGGTCAACGCGTTCCTTGGGATGCTGATCGCTCCACTACCGGTATCCCCTGCCTCCACCACGTACTCCAAGATGATCCTCCTGTAAGGGAAGACGCGGCCGGTGAAGGTAGCTTGTCTCGTGCTTCCACCCACGGCGATCGTCACCTGCGGGTTACCCGTTGCTCTTACGGGTTTGTCAAAATCCACCGCAACCACTATCGCCTCACCCAACCCGTACGTGTTGCCGTACACCGGGAAGCCATTACCGTCGCCGGCCCTCCAGGGCCTGCTCGTGAAGGTGACGTTCGCAATCTTCGGAGCGACTGCGACAGTCCCGTCTACCTTGCGGTCTGGGTCCGAGGCAACGGCCTCGTGGCTCAGGTCCGCGGTGACGGCTGCACCCTCGAGGGTCATAGCGTTGGCCGGGATGCTGATCCCATCAGCGTCCAGATCTGCCGGCTGCACCAGATACTCGAATGTGGCCGACATGCCAACACTGGACGCAGCTCGGTCGAGTGCGGCTTGCCTCGTCCTCTCGCCGATGGCCAATGCCAGCCGGGTCCGGCGGTCGAATCTGACCGACTGGTCCAACTCGACAAGCACCTGAATCGTCTCGCCGAGGGTGTAGGTGTCACCGCTGTCCGGACTGCCCGTGAAGGAAACACCCGTCACCTTCGGCCCGAGGCTTCCGTCGACTTTGCGGGTCGGGTCGTCAGCGACGGCACCATGGTTCAGGTTGGCCAGAACATCGGAGCGGCCGGCAAGAGCGATCGAGCCGCCATCTACTGTCAAGCTATTGGCGGCGAAGCTGATCCCGTCGCTGTCCAGATCCTCCGCCTGCACCGTGTAGAAAAGCCTGAGTTTCGTCCCCAGAGGGTCGAGGAACCCGGAGCCCACACCGTGTGCCCACCTGGTGGTGTTCCTTGTCCGCTCACCGATCTGGATGGGCAATCGTGGCTCGCCGGTCACCGTCACACCCCGGTCGAATTCGAAGGCCGCGTAGATCTCTTCCCCGAGTCCATAGGTATCGCCTGTTCGCGGTGACCCCTGGATGTACCAAGACACGATTCGAGGCTCGTCTACGGAGCTTCCATCGACCTTCCGACCGCTACCGCCAGCCACTGCGCCGTGTTCCAAGGCCGCCGACACCGAACCATCGCTGGCGAGCGTGATCGTAGCGCCGCTCAGCGCGTCGGCTGGAATGGTGATCCCGTCACCGTCCATGTCGTCCGCCTGCACAAGGTAAACGAAGTGCACAGTCGCGCCGCTGTAGTAGTAGTAGGACGCCTGCCGGAGCGTCGACCCTACCTCCAGCGCCAGTCGGGGAGAGCCGATCACGACCACATCCTGATCGAAGTCGACTTGCAACTGGATCCTCGCCGCAAAGCCATACGTGTCGCCACTAACCGGCTCGTTGGCGAACGAGACGGAAACCACCCTCGGCGCGGTCTGGGAGACCGCCACCCCAGCAGAAACAAAGGACGCCACCATCGTCATGGCGACCGTCCACCTCCCGGCTCGGCCCAGCGCCAACCCGTCCTCGAACGCCGGCCTGACCAGCCACCTCCGACACCTGGACGGGCGCCTCAAGACACGTCTCGCGATCGAGAAAGACACACGCGGCCTACTGAACCGCATTGACTCTATGGCCATCACTGCGCACTCCATGGGACCCGGCGCGGGTTGCGATGCCGGTGCAACGGCCGACCAGCGTGAAGCACCGATCTCTTTGTGAGAGAGTCACGATAGCCGAGGCGCGCAGCTCAAGTCCAGGGCAGTCGCCGGGATGCTGACCCCATCGGCGACCACATCGGCCGACCGCACGAGGTGCTGGAGCGTCAACACTCTGCAGGTGCTGGCAAGAAACACAGCTTGCCGTCTTCTCTCGCCAACAACTTTGATTCCAGAGTACTTGGAAACACCCGTCCGTCCCTCGCGTAACTGGGCCAGATCGGACAATCCCTCAGCCCGGAGAATCGTCAACGGGTAGGCCTGACGACGGCCAGAAACGACCTTATCGACCTCGCCGCGAGCTTCTCCCGGCCTCTTCTCGACTCGGGCTCCCAGGGGAAGCCAAACCGCGGGCTGTTCGCCGGCCGACCTGGATCGCGACGGGATCAGCATCCCGGCTCTCTTCCTGACAGCCGTGCCGTCATGCACAGCTCTCAAGCTAGCGAAAGCACAAGAACGCCGCCCCAAGAAATCTTGGCGAGAAGCCGAACCGCACCAAGGACGAACTAGGCCACCGACAGCACAAGTCGTACCAGGTCAGCCTGGCCGGAGAGCCCGTGTCTGGCATAAATTTGTGAAAGGTGCCAGTAGACTGTACTTTCCGTGCGGCCCAGCGCCTCCGCAATCTCACCTACGCGCTTCCCCTCCGTCAACCAAATCGCCACTTTGGCCTCCGCAGGAGTGAGGCCAAGCGCTTCGGCCACCAGTACTGGCTCTAGGCATGGCTGACGACTCGATTCCACAATCAGCACGGACGCAGCGATGCGTCGATCCTCGTAGTCGGTCTCAGACCCGACCGTAGGTTTGACGTGGACCACAAGCCCCGGCAAGAGCGGAGGGGAGCCCAACGACACCGAGCCACCGACGGCAGCGACGCCACGAGGAGGCAGCGCATCGGCCAACAGTCGATCAAAACGACGACGATCTTTCGGCAGGCAGGCTCGAAGGCGTCCTCCCTCGTCCGATAGCAACTCGGCACTTCGCAGAGTGTCCTCTGCGCGGCCGTTAGCGGCCACGATCCGCCTGCGGCGGTCAAGATGAAGAACGCCGAATCCTCGAGCGCCAAGAAGGTCCTGCAGGGACGCGACCAAGAGTCCACTACTGGTCAACATCAGACGAACAGTAGCGAGCTGCCGGATATGGGGCAGGAGCCGCTCCAACATCCTGATCTGACTAGAATCCCAGCCCCTCGGCGCAACCGGTTCCGTGATCGCCCAGGTGACATGGGTGTAGCCTCTGGGAGCTTCCAAGCGCACCAAGAGACCGTTCTGGCACTCAGCCTTGGCGCAAAACTCGTTGTAGGTCGCCGAGGCCTTCAGCTCCTCCGCAGAAAAGAGTTCGGTAGTTGGCACAAGGTGGTCGTACGCGAGTCGCCGGATGCGCGGCACGCGTTCGTCCCTGTGGTAGTAGTTTGCGACGTAGTCGCTCTCCAGATCGAGCCGACGTTGACCGTGTCGGTACATACCCAGGAGCGTGACGCGACCATCCACCCGAGGACCTTGTCCGACTAGTAACGAAGTGCCCTTAACTCCGCAAGTCTCATCGATGAGAGCGAAAGCCTCAGGGCAACGGGCATCATCGAGCATGGCGGCGTACGACGACCTAAGCACGCGTTCAAACGCCTCCTGTTCACTCACCGCCACCGAATCCACGCCTCCCTGAAGCGAACGCGGCGTCTACGGTATGTGTTTGACGATCCCTGAACTCCATGATTCCTTGGGTAGAGCACAGCAGCGGAGGCGACATTCCGCGCCATGACGCTCCGTCAGAGGAGAAGTCCTCTGTTCGGCCTCCCGTTCCGGCCCCTCAACCGACTCTCTGTCAGGCCCGGCTAGAAAGCTCCCGTGTCGATCTCGCCGCAGACGCTCCCGACCTCGTTGCGGTACATCTTCGACTCGCCCGTCACCGTGTCCGTGACCACGATCTCGTACTCCACGTCCGACAGTGCCCCGTACAGCAGCCAGAACCTGCCGTTGATCCCCCGACCGTCAAGCACCTTCACCGCCAACTCGATGTTCTCCCGGTTGAAGAACCAGAAGAAACCCGTGTTCGCCGTGCCCAAGGACGGAGCCACCGTCGCGGTCCCCTCCGGATTCACATCCGGATCACTGATGTTCGGATCGATGAAGCTCACCTCGACCGAGAAGCGGTTCCCCAGCAGACAGAGACGCTCATCCGACGACTCGCACGAGCCACCGCTGTCCGACGCATCGGCAGTGCCCGACAGCTCCAGTGGCACCGCAGCCACCTGCACCGGGTCGAGCCCACCGGGAATCGAAGACTCATCCGACGACGACAATCCCAGCAGAGCCGCCAGATCGCCCGGAAACGCCCTCGTGTCACTCTGACCGCAGACCTCCTTCGGCGGGTTGTGGTACGTCCGCTGAGCACCGCCTACCGCCGTGTCCCGCAGCGTCAGCCAGTACTCCACGTCGGACAGCGCGCCGAAGAACATCCAGTAGTAGCCGTTCAAGCGGCTGCCGTCCAGAACCTTCGTCACCAGCTCGATGTTCGCCGGACTGAAGAACCAGAACAGACCCGATTCGTCCGAGATGTCCACCGGCACCGCCGTGCCCACGCCGAAGTCGCCCACCCGGTCCGGGTTCGTCCAGTCCGCGCGCAACTCGAAACGACCATCGCGGAGACACAGGTACTTCCCGCCACTGCGGCACGCGCCCGTGTACGAACCCGTCGTCACGCTGAACTCCTCCGAGTACTCCGCCGAAGTCTGGGCTGATGCCGTTCTGGCCGCGGCACGATCCGGCGACTCGAACCGCAGACGGAACGTGTGCGGCGTCTCCGGCTCCAGACCCCGCACGACGAACTCCCCGCTGGAGGGGTCCACCGTCCCGACCACGGTCCAGTCCATCGTCGGACTCCGGGCCTCGATCACCAGACGACCCCGGCTCTCATCCGACCACTGACCGCGCCACGCCACTTCCACCGAGTCGTCCCCCACCGACTGGGCGCCAACCTCCGAGGCCGACTGCGCGATCACGCTCATCGAGAACGTCAGCGTCGCGCTCTCCGGGTCCTCCAGGTCGCCGTCCGTCACCGTGTACTGGAAGGCCATCCGGTCCGCCAGTGCCGTGGGCATCCCCGAAAGCAACCGCGTCCCCGCGTCGAACGTCAACCCCGCGGGCAACTCCGGCGACAGGCTGTACGTCAACTCCCCGTCGCCGCCCACGGCTTCCGGCAGCTCCAGGCTGACCGCTTCGTTCACGAGCCACACCTGCCCGGCGATCGCCGTGCTGAACGTCGGCGCCGTGTCCGGCGCGTCGACCAGACGCGTCTCGTCGGGATTCACGGCCGAATGGGACAGGTCCGCCGCCGTGCCTGGAGAGCCCATCAGCGTGAGCGAACCGCCGTTCAGGTCGAGTGCGTTTGCCGGAATGCTGATCCCGTCCATGTCCATGTCGCCGGGCTGGACCGTGTACTCGAACGACAGGCTGAAGAAGTTCCGCTTGTAGATGTAGGGCACGTCGATCAGTTCCACCATCGTCTGCCCGACGTACTCCGCGTACCTCGTGAGCGGGCCCACCGCCAAGGCAAGCCGTGGCTCACCGCTCACAGCGAGCGCCTTGTCGAAGGCGACGCGCGCCGTAATCACGTCACCGGCCCCGTATGGGCCGCCATGGGACGGCACGCCGCTGAACGACACGCTTGTCACCATGGGCGCCACGGCCACACCTCCGTCGACTCTGTGATCGCCGTCGTCCTCGATGGCCTCGTGGCCCAGCTCGGCGGTGATCCCCTCATCCACCTCCAGCGTGATCGCTCCGCCGTTCAGTTCCAACGCATTCGCCGGAACACTGATCCCGTCCCGGTCAAGATCGTCCGCCTGCACCGTGTACCAAAAGAAGAGACACGTCCTGCTGCCGGAGGCGCCAAACGTCGAAGTGTGCGAGGCATGTCTTAGCTGCCCTCCGATGTTCAACCTCAACTGCGGCCTGCCCTTCACCTCGACCGGCAGATCGAAACAGAGCCCCGGCGTGATCCTGTCGCCCAGCCCATAGGCGCCTCCCATGGCAGGCGGCCAGATCAGGGATGTGCTCGCCACTTTCGGTGTCGATACGAGGCTTCCGTCCACTCCGAACCCGTGGTTGAGGGCGTTGTGAGCAAGATCCGCGTCGATGGCAGTGGAGCCGGCGGAGACGATCGAGCCGCCGTTCAGGTTCACTGCATTCGCGAAAGTCTCGAACCCGTCCGTGTCCAGATCATCGCTCTGCACAAGGTATTGGAACGAGAGGTAAGTATTGTATGACGCCACTGGCCAATAGGAAGCTCGCCTGTTCCTCTCCCCTATCTGTAGCGACAACTCCGGAGCACCTTTGACTTCAGGGCGACGATCCAACCATAGAAAGGGCCAAATCCTCTCACCACGTCCGTACGTGCGCCCGTTCAACGGACTACCACTCAGAAGGACTCTGCTGTAGATCACCTTAGGCGCCAACACCGTTGCACCGTCGACCTTGAAGTCGCTAGCAACCGCGTCGTGACTCAGAACGGCATCGGTTCTCGCATCGCCAAGAATCGTGATGAGCCCGCCGTTTAGGGTAAGCGAGTTCGCGGGGATCGTAATCCCGTCACCGTCCACGTCCTCCGGTTGGACAACATAGAAGAACCTGATGATCCTGCCTACCTGGGGCCGGTCCCGCAGGAGGCTAGCCGGCCTCATCCGTTCGCCGATCCTCAGAACCAGTTCGGGCTTGGCGCCCGTCACATCCACGGGCTTGTCGAACTCGACGCTTACCGCGATCTCAGCGCCGACGCCGTAGGTGTCGCCGTACTCCGGGAATCCACCGCTGTCGCCGGCCCGCTGGGGCCTGTTACTAACGCCGACGCCAGTGATCTGGGGTGCGACGACGATGCTCCCGTCGACTTGGTGATCAGCATCGGGACCGATCGAGTCGTGGCTCGGATCAGAGAGGGCGAGTGGCTTACTTTCAAAAACGAGAGCGTTCGCGGGAACGGTGATGCCGTCACGATCCAGGTCATTCGGCTGGATTTCGTACGAGAACACCAGGGAACTCGTACTGCAGTACTGAATGCGACCGGAACGGGAAGCCTGTCGCTCCCTCAAACCGACTTCCAAGGTCAGTTCCGGCCTACCGCCCGGCGAGCAGAAGTTCACGGGCGAGTCCAACTCGAGAGCAACCTCGACAGCCTCGCCGAGCGTGTAGGTGTCACCGCTATCCGGTCTACTCACGATGGAAACGGACGTCACCCGCGCCCCGAGGCTGCCATCTACCTTGCGGTTCGGATGATCGGGAACGGAGTCGTGACTTAGGTCAGCTGCGACATTGGCGTGATCCACAAGGCTGATCGATCCTCCCTTCAGATTCACAGCGTCCGCTGGAACACTCGCACCGTCGCTATCGGCGTCCTCGGGCCGGACCGTGTAGTAGAACGTGATCTTCGTCCCACGGCTGCCAAGGTGTGGTCCGTGGTGCCAGTGCGTGGTTTTCCCTGGACTGCGAACCTACTTGGATCACCAACTGAGGCATTCCAGTCACAGACACGGCCTTGTCGAAACTGACGCTTGCGGCAATCTCCTCGCCGGGGCCATAGGTCTCTCCATCTCGCGGAGGCTGATCATCCGGGAAGAAGACCCCATCTACCCTCGGTGCCGAGACGATCGTACCGTCGACCTTTCGCGTCGAATCGTCCGCAACCGCGTCATGGCTTACGTCTGCACGAACGGCGGAATCGGTTGCGAGAGTAATCGACGCACCATCAAGCCTCAGACCATTGGCTGGAATGCCGATGCCGTCGCTATCGAAGTCCTCAGCGACCACTATGTGCACGAAGTACACCGAGCGGCCCGAGTAGTACCAATACCGGGCGAGCCTCGTGCTCGCCCCGATTTCCAGCGCCAGTTGGGGCGAGCCGGTGTAAGCCACCTGCACGTCGCGGTCGAAGTCAACGCGTACATCGATCCGCGCCGCCAAGCCGTAGGTGTCGCCGCTCGTGGGGTCGTTGGTGAAGGAGACAGATGCAACGCTCGGCGCGGTCTGGGAGACCGCCACCCCAGCAGAAACAAAGGACGCCACCATCGTCATGGCGACCGTCCACCTCCCGGCTCGGCCCAGCGCCAACCCGTCCTCGAACGCCGGCCTGACCAGCCACCTCCGACACCTGGACGGGCGCCTCAAGACACGTCTCGCGATCGAGAAAGACACACGCGGCCTACTGAACCGCATTGACTCTATGGCCATCACTGCGCACTCCATGGGACCCGGCGCGGGTTGCGATGCCGGTGCAACGGCCGACCAGCGTGAAGCACCGATCACTTTGTAAGAGAGTCACGATAGCCGAGGCGCACAGCTCAAGTCCAGGGCAGACGCCGGGATGCTGACCCCATCGGCGTCCACATCGGCCGACCGCACGAGATGCCCAGGGGAAGCCAAGCCCCGGGCCGTTCGCCGGCCGACTTGGATCGCGACAAAATCAGCATCCCGGCCCTCTCCCTGACAACCGTGCCGTCATGCACAGCTCTCAAGCTAGCGAAAACACAAGGACTCCGCCCCAAGAAACCTTGGCGAGAAGCGGAACCGCACTGGGGACGAACTAGGCGAGCGACAGCACAAGCCGCACCAGGTCAGCCTGGCCGGAAAGTTCATGCCGGGCGTAGATCTGCGAAAGGTGCCAGTAAATGGTGCTTTCCTTTCGTTCCAACGCTTTCGCAATCTCGCCCACGTGCTTCCCCTCGGTCAACCAAACCGCCACGAGGGTCTCTGTAGGAGTGAGGTCAAGAGCTTCCGCCACCAGCTCACGCTCGATGCAAGGCCGACGACCCGACTCCACGATCAACACCAGCGCGGCTATGTGTGCATCACCACAGTCGATTTCAGACACGACAGTGGGCTTGATGTGGACCACAAGTCCCGACGGGAGTCCAGGGGCACCGAGGGACATCGAGCCACCGACGGCCGCCGAGCCGCGAGGCGGCAGAGCACGAGCCAACAACCGGTCCAAACGATGACGATCCCTCGGCAGGCGAGCCCGAAAGTGGCCCCCTTGGTCCGATAGGAAGGTGCCGCTTCGCAGAATGTCAAGTGCTCGCCCGTTAGCGGCCAGTATCCGTTTGCTGCGGTCAAGGTGGAGAACGCCGAATCCTCGCGCGTCGAGAAGATCCTCCAAGGAAGCAACCAGAATCCCAGCGTTCGCCAGTATCAGACGAATACTGGCAAGCTGTCGGACATGAGGCAGGAGCCGCTCGATTGTCCTGATCTGACCAGAATCCCACGCCGCCGACCTAAGCGGATCGGCGAGCGCCCAAGTGAAATGGGAGTAATCTCCGGGAGCCTCCAAGCGCACCACCAGGCCATTCTGGGTTTCAGCCCTTGCACAGAACTCGTTGTAAGTGGCTGAGGTCTTCAACTCCTCCGCGTAGAAGAGGTCAGTACCCGGCACAAGGTACCCATACGCCAGTCGCCGGATGCGCGGCACGCGTTCGTCCCTGTGGTGGTAGTTCTCCAGGTAGTCGCTCTCAACATCGAGCAGACGTTGACCCCGTTGATAGAAGCCAAACGCCGAGACGCGAACGTCGATCCGGGGGCCTTGTCCGACGAGTAAGGCAGTGCCCTTCACTCCGCACGTCTCATCGATGAGGGCGAAGGTCTCTGGGTAACGGCCATCATCGAGCATGGCGGCGTACAACGACCTGAGAATGCGCTCAAACGACTCCTGTTCGCTCATCGCCACCGGAACCACCTTCTCCGGTAGTCAGAACGCGCCGTCAACGCTAGGTGTTCCGTGACCCCATGATTTCTTGGGACGACCCAGCGACGGCGCTAACATGCCGTTCGATGACGGTCCCACCCGACAAGCTCACTGACCCGATAGGCCGGCGCCAAGCCCTCCAGGTGGTCGGCGCCGTCGCCGCGCTCCCGGTGCTACCGGCGGAGCTGTTCGCGAACCCGCATCTCGCTCACATCCATCTGCACCCTCAACAGGAGACCGCCGGCGAACCGCCACTTCTGGCCGTACTCTCGGAGCACCAGGCCCGCACCCTGAATGCGATCGCCGAACGCATCCTCCCGACGACCGACACCCCGGGCGCCGGGGACGCCGGCATCCCGGCCTTCGTCGACCGGCTGCTGGAGGGCTGGCTGCCGGACGCGGCGCGGGACCACCTGCTCGGCGAACTCGACCGCTTCGATTCCCGCGCCCGCGAACGCCAGCCCGAGGCCGCCGGCTTCGTCGACCTCAAAGGCCCGGCGCAGGACGCACTCCTGACCGAAGCCCAGGACGAAGCTCTCGCCGAGCGCGGCGGCCGCGCCTTCTCGCGGAACATAAACCGACTCCACGAGCAGCCCTTCTTCGACCTGGTCAAGTGGCTCACCCTGTTCGGTTACTACACCTCCGAAGCGGGGATGAAGTCCGAACTCGGCTACCGCATCGTTCCCGGACGCTGGGACCCCTGCGTCGACATCGAGGGCGCCTGAAGCCCTCCGGATACACGAAGTAATGGTCCAGATCATCGAACGCAAGACCTGGGATGCGATCGTCATCGGTTCCGGTATCACCGGCGGCTGGGCGGCGAAGGAGCTGACCGAGAAGGGCCTGGAGACGCTGGTGCTCGAAGCCGGACCGCCCGTCGTTCCCGAGCGCGACTACAGCGAGCACACGCCGCCCTGGCAGATGCCCTACCGAGGGTTGCGGGACCGCAAGCACCAGGCCGAACGTCAACCGGTCCAGAGCCGCGCCGCCGCCTGCGACGAGTGGTCGGGGAAGTTCTTCG
>JAPOVF010000202.1 GCA_026708285.1 Acidobacteriota bacterium | reverse complement strand
TCGTCCGAGTTGGTCAGGTACCAGGAGGTGACGCCGAACCGGCCCGAGGCGACCTGCTTGATCGCGGAGCGGCGAAGGTCGCCGTTGGGGTCCGGCGTGAAGCGCGACGGGTCCTCGCCTCCCTCGCCGGTGTTGCTCTTGCCGCCGAGGCGGTTCATCGCGATGGCGAGCGTTTCGTGACTCTCGGCCGAGATCGAGCCGAAGCTCATCGCGCCCGTGCAGAAGCGCTTGACGATCTCGCTCGCCGGCTCGACCTCGTCGAGCGGCAAGGGTTCCAGGTCCGCGCGGAACTGGAGCAGGCCGCGCAGTGAACACTGCCGGGTCGTGTCCTCGTTGGCGAGACGGGCGAAGCTCTCGTAGGCCTCCGTGCTGTTGGAGCGCGCCGCGTTCTGGAGCCGCGAGATCATCCGCGGGTTCCACATGTGGCGCTCGCCGCCGGCGCGCCAGTGGTAGTCGCCGGGGTTCCCCAGTTCGGCGACGCGGTCGCGCTCGTCCGCGGGGAAGCCGCGGGCGTGCCGGCGCAGTGCGTCCTTGGCCAGCCGTTCGAGTCCCGCGCCCTCGATCCGGCTGGCGGTGCCGGCGAAGCAGCGGTCGATCACTTCGGTGGACAGCCCGACCGCCTCGAAGATCTGGGCGCCCTTGTAACTCTGCAGCGTGGAGATGCCCATCTTGGCCATCACCTTCAGCATCCCTTTCCTGACTCCCTTGCGATAGCGGTCGACGACCGCCTGGTCGTCGGCCGCGGCGGGCAGCCGGCCCTGGCGACGCGCCTGCCAGAGCGCTTCGAAGGTCAGATAGGGGTTGATCGCGTCCGCGCCGTAGCCCACCAGCAGGCAGTGGTGGTGAACTTCGCGCGCCTCGCCGGTCTCGAGAAGGAGGCCGACTCGCGTACGCTTGATCGTCCGCAGCAGGTGGTGGTGGACGGCGCCGCAGGCGAGCAGGGTCGGCACGGGGACGCGGTCGGGGCCGGCCGCCCGGTCCGACAGGGCGACGAAGCCGCAGCCGTCGTCGACCGCCTGCTCGGCCTCGGCGCACAGGCGGTCGAGTGCGTCGCCGAGGCCCGGGGCGCCCTCTCCGAGGGGCCAGGTGGCGTCGAGCGTGCGGCAGGAGAAACCGGCGTCGCCGGCGTCGGCGAGCGCCGCGAACTCCCGGTTGCTCAGGATCGGATGGGGCAGTCGGACGCGCCGGCAGTGGTCGGCCGTGGTCTCCAGCAGGTTGCGCTCGGGGCCGATCGTGCAGTCGACCGACATGACGACCTCTTCGCGGATCGAGTCGATCGCCGGGTTCGTGACCTGGGCGAAGAGCTGCTTGAAGTAGTCGTAGACCGGGCGGTCCTGGTCGGAGAGGAAGGCGAGGGCGGTGTCGTTGCCCATCGATCCGATCGGATCGCGCTGCTCTTCGATCAGGGGGCGCAACATGAAGCGCATCGTCTCGCCGGTGTAGCCGAACGCCTGGAGGCTTCGGGTCAGCGTGTCGTCGTCCATCGCCGCCTGGTTCGCTCGACCGTTGCCGTTGCTTTGGGCGTGGGCGACCAGGTCGGCGAGGTCGGTGCGGTTCTCCAGCCACTCGGCGTAGGGCCGCCTGCCGGCGAACGTGCTCTTCAACTCCTCGTCGGCGACGATGCGGCCGCGATCGAAGTCGACGAGGAACATCCGGCCGGGCTTGAGCCTCCCCTTGCGCAGCACCCGCTCCGGCTCGATCGGGACGACGCCGGCCTCGGACGCCATGATGACCAGGTCGTCGTCGGTGACGTAGTAGCGGCTGGGGCGCAGGCCGTTGCGGTCGAGCACCGCGCCGATGTACCGGCCGTCGGTGAAGGCGATCGATGCCGGCCCGTCCCAGGGCTCCATCAGGCAGGAGTGGTAGTCGTAGAACGCCTTCTTCGCGGCGTCCATGTGCGGGTCGTTCTGCCACGCCTCCGGGATCATCATCATGACCGCCTCCTGGAGGGTGCGGCCGGTGAGCAGCAGGAACTCGAGTACGTTGTCGAAGCTGCCCGAGTCGGAGCAGTCGGGTTCGACGACCGGGAAGGCGAGCGACAGGTCGTCGCCGAAAAGGTCGCTCTGCAGGACGCCCTCGCGGGCGTGCATCCAGTTCATGTTGCCGCGCAGCGTGTTGATCTCGCCGTTGTGGCTCATGAAGCGGTTCGGCTGGGCGCGATCCCAGGACGGGAAGGTGTTCGTGGCGAACCGGGAGTGGACCATCGCCAGGTGGGACTCGTAGTCCGGCGCCGCCAGATCCGGGAAGAACGGCACGAGCTGGCCGGAAGTCAGCATGCCCTTGTAGATGATCACCCGCGTCGACAGCGAGCAGACGTAGAACATCTGCGCTTCGGCGAGCGCGTCGTTGCCGCGCAGGCGGATCGTCGCCTGCTTGCGGATCAGGTAGAGCTCGCGCTCGAAGGCCTCCTGGTCGAGCCCGTCGGCCGCGCCGATGAAGAGCTGCTCGATGACCGGCATCGAGTCGAGCGCCGTGGCGCCGATGTCCGCGACCTCGGGGCGGGTCGGCACCTGGCGCCAGCCGATGAGCTGCTGGCCGCGCTCCGCGACGATCTCCTCCACGACCCGCCGGCAGTGCTCGCGCTCGCCGTCGTCCTGGGGCAGGAAGAAGACCCCGGCGGAGAATGTGCCCGGCGCTCCCAGGTCCGCGCCGAACTCGTCGGCGGCGACGCGCCGGAGCAGGGCGTGGGGTAGCGCGGTCAGCATGCCGGCGCCGTCGCCGGTGTTCGGCTCGCAGCCGCAGGCGCCCCGGTGGTCCATCTGCGTCAGCATGTGGGCGGCCTGCTGCATCAGCCGGTGGCTGCGCTCGCCGCCGACATGGGCGATGAAGCCGACGCCACAGGCGTCGTGCTCGTAGGCCGGGTCGTAGAGACCGATCTTGCCGGGACGGAGCTTCATGCCGGTTGTACCCGCCGCTCTCGACGCGGCGTCTCGATTCGTCGGCCGGTCTGGAGACCGGCCCCTGTTCCTGGGCCGGGACGGAGCTTCATGCCGCTTCTCCGTGCCGCTCTCCCAACTCCTCGTCGACGGGTATCGGACCCGCGTTCTCGACCAGGAAGGAGGCGAAGTCCTCCGCCGCGGAACGCAGCTTGCCGCGGGCGTAGACGATGCCGACCGGTCGCTCGAGCACCGGCTCCAGCGGTACGGCCGCGAGCAGCCCGGCGCGGACCTCCGCCAGGAAGGTCCGCAGCGGCAGGATCGCCGCGTAGTCGGTCGCCTGCAGCATGCTCTTGAACGTGTCGATGTTGTCGAGCCGCTGGGCGAACACCGCTTCCGCGCCGTTCTCCACCAGGTAGCTGCGAATGTGGCGCGCGGCCGGGAGTTCGTGGGTGAAGTGGATGAGCTCGCGCCCGTCGAGATCGGCCGCCCGCACGCTCTGTGCGCCGGCGAGCTCGTGGTTCGCGCCGCAGGCGAGGCACATCCGCTCCTCTCGGAGCGGCCTCGACTGCAGACCGGGCCACTGCTCCGGGTAGGAGACGATGCCGAAGTCGCAGCGGCCCGTTCGCACGGCCTCGGCGACCGTGGCGGGCGGCTCGTACTCGATCTGAACGTCCAGTTCGGGCCGCAGGCGCTGGAACTCGGTTCGCAGTTGATTGAGCAGCGCGATGCCCGCCGAGTAGATCGCGTGGACGCGGACGGACCCGCCGCGTTCGGGATCGAGGCGCGCGACGCTCCGCGCCAGGGCGTCGTAGCGGGCGACGAGTTCGCGTCCCTCGCGGGACACGATCTCGCCGGCGGGAGTCAGCACGAAGGGCCGCTTGGAGCGGTCGAGGAGCCGCGTTCCGAAGATCTCCTCCAGGTGCTGGATGCGCTGGCTAACGGCCGACTGGGTGATCCCGTGGAGTTCGGCTGCACGGCTGAAGCTGCGCAAGTCCGCGACATCGCAGAAGATCCTGAGCCCTTGCATCGTAAGGGCGGGATCTTACATTAGGCTGATCTCATGAAGCAAGCCCGGAGCATTAGAGAAGCTGATGCTAAGCCGGCTCAGGGCACCGTGATCCGGATGATGCCGTTGGCCCTGACTTCGACGCGGCGGCTGCCGCGGATGCCGTCGACCGCCAGTTCCCAGGCGCCCTCCGGCAACCGGTCGAACGTGAACGTGCCCTGGGTGTCGACGAAGGTCCTGCGGACGATGCCCAGCATCTCCGCATGCTCTCGTCGCGCCAGGATGGGCCAGACGCTCACCCCGACGCCGGCGAGCGGCGCGCCGGACCGGGAGTCGGTGGCGACGCCCTCGACCCGTCCGGACCGGAGTTCGATCGTCAGGTCGGTTGCGTTGCCAATCGAGACGGTCCGTGTCTCCGCGCCGACGCCCAGGGTGTAGTTGCCGGGCTCGAGGTCGGGGAAGTGGAACGACCCGTCGTGGCGGGTCCAGAACCGGCGGGCGCCTGCCAGGTCCCGCCCGCGGGCCAGCAGGATCTGTGTGCCCTCGAGCGGCCGGCCATCCAGCCGGACCGTCCCCCTCAGCGCCGGTAGATTCTCGAACACCAGTTCGACCCGGGCGTCCTCGTCCGCGAGCCGGACCTTCCTCTCCGCTCGCCTCGCTGAGTTCCCGATCCGCGCGATCACGGTCCAGAGGCCCGCCTCCAGGCCGTCGATCCAGAACTCCGCCGGGGATCCTGGCGGCGGCCGCGCGGAGCGGACGTCGAGGCCTTCGCTGATCGCCTCGACGAGAAGCTGCTCCGCCTCGCCTTCTCGAAGGCCGTGGACCGAGCCGCTGATCATGAGGCTGTGGCCGAAGCGAACACGGACCCCTGAGCGGTGGCTGCGTACGCGAAAGCCGCTGCGCGAATCAGTCCAGTGGCCGTCGATCAGGGCGCCGGCGACGTACTCGCCGGGTGGCAGCCGGGCATCGAAGGAGCCGTCGGCGTCCGTGGTCGTCCGTGTGCCGAAGGCCAGGACATCGCCGACTGGGCGCAGGGAGAGGCGGACTCCGGCAGCCGGCGATCCATCGGCGAGCGTGGCCCGGCCTGCGACCTCGTAGATGCTGAAATCGAAGTCGAGACGGGCCGACTTCGACTCGAGGTCCACCGTCTTCCGCTGGGCGTCGTTTTTTTGGTCGATGCCTCCCGATCGCCCCCTGTCGGCGGTGACCCAGGCACGTCCGGAAGGCAGCCCGTCGACGACGTAGCGTCCGTCGCCATCCGTCGTGGCCGTCAGGCCTGACACCGAGATCTCCACCCCGGCGAGGCCGCTGCCGTACTCGACCACGCGGCCGACGAGGCGCCGTTCGCCGAGGCCCAGTTCCAGTTCGACCTCGACCGTCTTGCCGGCGTCGACCTTCACGGAGACCGCAGCGTCCTCTCCACGCCGGGAGGCTCGCACGATGGACGGAGCGCCGGGGCCGGTCCGGGTGGTCAGGTACCCCGCGTCAGGGGACCGGGCGACGACGTTGTACTGGCCGGCGGGGAGACCCTGCGTGCGGAACCCGCCTTCTTCGTCCGTCCCCACGGATGTTCGTTCGCGCATAGATGCTCGTTCGCCGTCCTCGGCGAGAATCTCGAGCCAGGTCCGCACACCCTCGCCCCGGAAGGTCACGCGGCCGGTGATCACGGCCTCCGGCTCGAGTCGCACCTCGATGGGCGCAGACTCCGTGGGCGGTACTTCCAGACGCCGCTCGGTGGCGAATCCGGGAGCCGTGACTACCAGATCAACAAGCGAACCTTCATTCAGTCCGGGTATGCGGAAGCGGCCCTCCTCGTTCGTCTCGAAGTTGCCGGCGATGTCCGATCGGGTATCCGTGCTGGGTTCGTCCAGAGCGCCCGTCGTGTAGGAGCCGGCCGCCCTGACCGTGGCGTCCGCCACGGGTGCGCCGTCGGGGCTGAGCACCAGGCCCATGATCTCGAACTCGGCGTGGAGACCGAGTTCGCCCAGATCGAGGCCGTCCGGAGGCACTTCGAGATTCCGCCGGATCAGGGACGCTCTGCCCGGAGCGCGCGCGATGAGTTCCTGCTGCCCTGGCCAGGCGTTCATCTCGAAGAACCCGGACGGATCCGTTCGGGTCGTGCGCACTCGTTGCCCGAATGCCCCCGACGCGACCTCGAGCGGTCCCAGGAGGAGCGAACGGGCGCCCCCACCGCTGAACCTGCCTAGCCCCACTTCGGCGGCGCCGATGGGCTCGGCCGTCAGCGCGTCGACAACGCGTCCGCTGACCCGCGCGCCTCGCAGCAGCGTGATGCGGTAACCGCCGCCGGGGTCTTCGAAGTGGTGCAGCAGCCGGCGCTCGACCGGCAGGAACGGAGGCCGCTCCACGCGAATGTGGCGGCTCGAGAAGGAGGAGCGGGGAACGAAGCTCGTGAGATCGAGCGGAACGTGACGGCCGGTGAACCGTCCCGTCGTGTCGGAACGCATCAGAGCGCCGCCTCGGTAGTAGGGGCCTGTCTTGACGACGGTCGCCTCGCCGGCCCTGACGAGCCAGTCGAAGCGGATCTCGGCGCCCGGGATCGGCGCTCCGCCCTCGTCGACCACCACACCCTCGATCCGTGGCGCGGCCTCGAGCGCGGGGCAGGGACGGTCGAAGGGTTCGAACGCGTCGAGGACGGTGCGCGGAGCCGGCTCGGCGCAGGCGGCGTGAGCGGTTTCCTCCGCCACGAACCACAGGTGCTCCCCCGGAAGAGCGCGCATCGTGTACCGGTCGCCTTCGATCCTCACAAGCGGCGTGGCCGCGAGTGGGTCGACGGCGGGCCACGGCAGGTTCAGTTCCCGCCAGGACCAGGTGGTCGCGGGCATTACCGGAGGCTCCTCAGCGGGGCTGTCCCGGAGGTGGATCAGACCCGTGCGAAGGCGGGAGAGTTCGTTCGCGACCAGCCGGTCCGACGAGGCTCGGACGAGTTCGTAGACCGCGCCGCCGGCCGTCTCGAACCAGATCCGTTCGCGGTCTGCACGGGTTGCGGCCCCGAGTTCGGTAGTCCGCGTTCCGTCTCTTCCGGCGGTTGCCGCCACCATCGCGATGTCGATCTCCATGTTCCCCTCCGCGTCGCTGACGGCGAGCGGCATGCCGAGGCGGTCCCTCGCCAGCGCGGCGGCAAGGGGACGTCCCTGCGGATCCTCCAGACGACGCGTCTCGGTCGAGAGGGACTGTAAGTGGACTGTGGTCGCGGCATTCGGGCGGCATGGAGTTACGGAGCTTTGATACCCGTTCGCCCACACATGGATCACAGTGGCAGCGTCCGCGGGCGCGTGAAGCGTCGCCCGTCCTGAAGAATCCGTTCGGACCGGCGGCAACCACGGCCGCCAGCCGGAGAACACCGCAGGACGTTGCGGACGAGCCGCCTCGAGCGCCGGGGGGAGTTCCACGATGACCGGTGCGGCATGTGCTCCGGATAGGGCGGCGCCCTTCTCGCTCAGCACCGTGATCCGACAAGAGGCCTTCTCCACCATGGGCGCCGGCGGCAGGTGGCCATCCGCGGCCGGAGGCCGCCACAGCATCGCCAGAGGCAGGGCGGTGCCCGCTTCGACGACGACCCACCAAGCATCCCGGTCCTCGGGCGTCGAGCCCCGAACGACGCCGCGCCCCTCGAGGAACACCTCCACGGAGAACTCCGGCACGGCTGCGGAGAACGGCTCTCCGGAGAGCGCGGCCAGTCCGCATTCGTAGGAGGTGCAGGTTGCCAGCAGGGAGACGCGCACCTGGATACCGCCCGCTGGAGCGTCATCCAGGCGGATGCTGAACTCGGACGCGGCGCCCGTCTGGGCCAGCAACAGGCCCGCCAGTACCGCGAAACACCATGAGGGTCCGAGCTGGCCCCAACTGCCCGGGAGTTTGGGGAGCACCACCGTGTTTCTCACCGCTCGCAGACGTCGAGTCTCGACCGCTCGTTGCCCGATACCACTTCGACGAACGGCGGCGTTCCGCCGTCCGCGCACTGCTGCCACCAGGCCCTCTCGAACCGTCGAAGGGCAGCGATTCGGCGTTCGTAGTCGGCCCACTCGAGGTCGCCGGCGTCCCGGGCAGGGGCGGTCACCGTTGCGGTCTTCGGGTCGATGCAAATCTCGGTCTGCGCACCGTTCGCTTCGTCAACGGCGATGAGCCGGCAGCCACGATGCGTTCGGCGCTGCCATTCGCGTCCGAACCGCCGGCGCTTCTTTGTCCACTCCTCAAGCTTCACCAGGCCGGCGGTCAGCGTGAAGAGATTGCCGCGGACCGCCTCGTCGACGCGCGCCTGCAAATCGAGGAGGTTGCCGGGGGCCGGAGCGCCCTGCCCCTCGACCAGCCAGCGCAGCGACTCGCCATCTTTCTGCACGGTGGCGAACAGGTTCGTGGGGCCCAGCCCCACCGGGACTACTCCCTCGACCCAGGGGCCGATCACGACAACGCGGGTCCCGATGACCGGGTCGTACTCATAGACGTCGCCCCCACAGAACACGCGGTCTTCCGCGACGACCCGTCGGGCGGGCACGAGGACGTAGCCCGGGATCGGGGACCGCTCGTGCAGCGGAACCACGTCACCGAGCTCCAGGAGGCTTTCAACCAGTGGGCCGTAACTGAAACCGGGGATGATGTCCGTCACCGTCGCGACGACCGCCACCTCCGAGAGAAGCAGCGCGCTGCCGAACTCCGCGCCATCGCCGGCAATGTAGACAGCGCCCCCCCCGATGCCCTTGACGGTGCAGAACTCCTCGGGGGCGAGCCGCCCCTCGCGCAGCCCGTGGCGGGCCGCCGAACCGAACTCCGCCAGGAACTTCTCCGACTGCTCGTCGATCAGCTTCCGCGACCTCGGGTGCAAGGTGTCTGGCGCGTCTCCGTCAAGAACCCGCGCCGCCGAGACCCAGTGCAGTTCCGGGATCGCGTCCGGCGGTCCCTGGGCGGCTGCCGGCGGCCCGAACAGGGCAGCGGCCAGCAGCAGGTTCATCATCAAACCTGGAAGACCGCTTCTCGGCATCGGCTTTCCTCCTTCGACCTGTTGAGTCGGGCCCCTTGAGTAGATGCTACAAATCTGCCGCAGACATCGGGCCGCCCGGCATCAAGGGCACCGTGCACTGCCGCGTCGGCATAGCCACCAAGCTACCGAGAGATCGGCCGGAAGACCGGCCACCAGCTGACCAGTTTCGGCCAGATCCGGGCAAGACAGGCCAGATCAGGGCATGCGGACGCCGACCACCGGTTCTTTCGGCTGGCGGCGACCGGCTTTCCGCAGCTTTGGGCGAGTGGCTACTTCAGGCGCCAGTAGAAGACCACCAGGTAGGCGGCTAGCAGCAGCGCCACCCAGAGCGTCATCGAAGCAGTTAGCCAGGAGCGGCCGAGCAGGCCCTGGGGGCCGAGGTGCCGCTGGGCGGTCGCCAGTGCGCTCGCGGCGATGCGACCGGCCACGGCGTAGCCGGCGCGGTGAAGAGCCACGAAGGCGGTCGCAACGCCGTCCCAGACGCGGTAGCCGACCCGGCGGTAGAGCCAGTCGGCGTCCAGGTTCACCGAGCGCAACTCGGGGGGATAGAGGCCGGTGCGCATGAGCGTCGCGAAGGCCAGTGCCGAGAAGAAGAGGAGCTGGCTCTGGGTGATGACGTGGGTCGTCGTGTACACGTCGTAGTCGACCGGGTAGGGCAGCAGCGCGTAGAAGGGATTCGCGACGCCGAACCACATCTCGGCCAGCGGGAACAGGCCGATCGCCATGCTCGCGGCGGCTGCCAGGACCATCGCGACGATCATCGATCGCGGCGCCTCCTTGCAGCGGATCCCGGAGTCGTGGTGGAAGAAGGCGAAGAAGGGGATCTTGATCCCGGCGTGGTGGAAGACGCCGGCGGAGGCGAACAGGAGCACGAGCCAGAGCCAGAAGTACTCCTTGTACACAGCCGCGCTCATGATCAGCGACTTCGTCGCGAAGGCCGAGAACAGAGGGAAGGCGGAGATGGACGCCGCGCCGACGATGCACAAGCCGGTCGTGATCGGCATCGACTTGTAGAGGCCGCCCAGGTCCGAGCCGTTCACGTGGCCGACCCGGTAGAGCACAGCGCCCATCGCCATGAACAGGAGCCCCTTGAACAGGATGTCGGCGAAGGCGTGGGCGACGGCGCCGTTGATCGCCAGTTCGGTGCCGATGCCGATGCCGACGACCATGAAGCCGAGCTGGTTCGTCATGCTGTAGGCGAGCACCCGCCGCAGGTCGTTCTCGATCACCGCGAAGAAGATCGGGAAGGCGGTCATCAATGCGCCGATCCAGATCAGTTCGGACTGGCCGGGGAAGGCGCGGGCCAGGGCGTAGATCGCGAACTTGGTCGTGAACGCCGACAGGAACACGGCGCCGGCCGGGGTCGACTCGGGGTACGCGTCGATCAGCCAACTGTGCAGCAGCGGGAAGGCCGCCTTGAGGCCGAAGGCGAGGAAGATGAGGGTCGCCGCCAGATTCGAGAAGCCGAGTCCGCCGTTCTCGAGGAAGCCCGTCAGGTTGCGGAACTCGGCCCAGCCGGGGGCCGCGCCGACTTCGTGGCGGAGCAGCACGATGCCGGCGAGCAGCAGGACGCCCGAGACCATCTGCATCCCCAGGTAGCGGAGGCCGGCGCCGGCCGCCCTGCCGCTTCGCCGGACCCAGACCAGCAGCGCCGACGACACCGCGGCCACCTCCCAGAACAGGAACAGCGTCCAGAGGTCGCCGGCCAGCACGACGCCGAGAGCCGATCCAGCGTAGAAGACGCCGACGAGCGGCTGGAAGTTGTCCTTGACGTAGAACGAGTAGACGCTGCCGATCAGCGCCGCGAGGTGGAAGATGACGACGAAGATCCGGCTCAGCGGGTCGATTCGGACCAGCGTCAGGGTCTGGCCGAAGAGCTCGAACTGGGCGTAGTCGCCGAAGTCGAGACCCCAGAAGCGCCAGAGGGAGTAGACCGGCAGGGCCAGGAGCAGCGCGCGCAGCACGGTCCGCGGCAGCACGTTGCGCGGCGCCGCGGCCAGGACCACGCTGCCGAGCATGAGCAGCAGCGGCGGCGACAGCAGGAGTTCCGCCATGCGGGACTCAGGAGGCTCCGCCGTCGCGGCGTCGCTCGTAGTAGTCCTCGGACCGCATCAGCACTCGTCGCATCTGCTTCGCCGCCAGCACCAGCAGGAAGGCGCCGACGAAGCCGTAGACCGGATAGAACCCGAATCCGCCGTCGGCCCAGCCGCCCCAGGCGTCGAACTCCGCCTTCTTCTTGTACAAGAAATCCGCCGCCAGCCACAGGACGTCGACGGCGATCAGGGCGTAGAAGACCTTGGCGACGTTTTGTTTCCGGTCGAGCCAGTAGCTCTTGCCGCCGTGCTTGCCGTGGTCGTGGTGCGCCATCGCTGGGCGGCGAGGTTAGCAGCCGGACTCGGGCTCCACGGGGTCGCGCGCGGCGCGTAGGATGACCCGTGGACTCATTCTCGGAACCGGTGCGCCGGTGGTTCGATGGCTCGTTCCCCGGGCCCACTCGGGTGCAGGAACTGGGCTGGCCGGTGTTGACCCGCGGCGGAAACGCGCTGCTGGTGGCGCCCACCGGCAGTGGCAAGACGCTCGCGGCGTTCCTGTGGGCCATCGACCGGCTCTGTCTGGGCGACGAGCCCCCGGGGCCGGGTGTACGTGTCGTGTACATGTCGCCGCTCAAGGCCCTCGCCTACGACATCGAACGCAACCTGCAGGCGCCGCTTGAGGGCGTCGTCGGGGAGGCCCGCAAGCTCGGCGCTCCGGTGCGGCCGATCAGCGTCGACGTTCGCACCGGGGACACGCCTCCCGCCGACCGCCGCCGCCAGCTACGCAAGCCCGGCGAGATTCTGGTCACGACGCCCGAGTCTCTGTTCCTGGTTCTCGGGTCGCGGGCGGCGGCCAACCTGCGCACCGTCGAGACCGTGATCGTCGACGAGGTCCATGCGATGGCGGCGACCAAGCGCGGCGCCCACCTCGCGCTGTCGCTGGAGCGGCTCGCGGAGTTGGCGGACGGGCGGGATCCGCAGCGGATCGGCCTCTCGGCGACGGTCCGGCCAATGGACCTGGCGGCGGGGTTTCTCGGTGGCGACCGGCAGGTTGAGGTCGTCGACGCCTCCGAGCCGCCCAACATCGACCTCCAGGTCGTCGTGTCGGTGCCCGACATGGAGGCGCCGCCGCCGGCGCCCGAGACCTTGGCGGATGGCGGCGGCTGGCCGCGCGGCTGGGAAACGTCGGGCCTGTGGCCGTCCGTCTTCCCGCGCATCCTGGAGGCGGTCCGACGCCATCGCTCGACGATCGTCTTCGTCAACAGCCGCTCCCTCTGCGAACGGCTGGCGCAGCGTCTGAACGAGCTGGACGACCGGACCCGAGGCGACGCGGACGACGAAGAGAGCGATAACAGGGAGCCGCTGGCCCGGGCCCACCACGGCAGCATCTCCCACGAACGGCGGCGCGAGATCGAGGGCGCGCTCAAGGCGGGCCGCCTGCGCTGCATCGTGGCGACCAGCTCGCTCGAACTGGGCATCGACATGGGCAGCGTCGACCTCGTGCTCCTCGTCGAGGCTCCGGGTTCGACGGCCAGCGGACTGCAGCGGGTCGGCCGATCCGGGCACGCGGTCGGCGAGCGCAGCCGCGGGCTGATCTTCCCCAAGTTCCGGGGCGATCTCCTGGAGTGCACGGTGACCGCGATCCAGATGCAGCGCGGCGCGATCGAGTCGATGCGGCTGCCGGAGAACCCGCTCGACGTGCTGGCGCAGCAACTCGTCGCGATGTGCTGCGGCCGGGAGTGGACCGTCGACGGGATCCTGGCCCTGGCCCGGCGCGCCCGGCCCTACCGCGGTCTGACACGCAACCTGCTCGCCCCGGTGCTGGACATGCTGGTCGGCCGCTTCCCCTCCGAGGAGTTCGCCGACCTGCGGCCCCGGTTGTCATGGGACCGCGGGCGTGACGTGCTGACCGCCCGGCGCGGCGCCGACTTCCTCGTGCGGATGAACGCCGGCACGATTCCGGATCGCGGCCTGTTCACGGTCCACTTGGGGCCCGAGGGTCCCCGGGTGGGCGAGCTCGACGAGGAGATGGTCTACGAGTCCCGCGCCGGCGACACGTTCCTGCTCGGGGCCTCCGCCTGGCGGGTGACCGAGATCACCCGCGACCGGGTCATCGTCCGGCCGGCGCCGGGCGAGCCGGGGCGGATGCCCTTCTGGCACGGCGATGGTCCTGGCCGGCCTCTGGAGCTGGGACGGGCCCTCGGCGCCTTCGTGCGCGAACTCGGCCAGAGGCAGGGCGCCGCCGCCAGACGCTGGCTCGCGGACGAAGCGCCGCTCGACCCGCACGCCGTCTCGAACCTCTGCGCCTACGTCGAGGAGCAGCGCGACCGCACCGGCGCGTTGCCCACCGACCGCGCAGTGACCCTGGAGCGCTTCCGCGACGAGATCGGCGACTGGCGGGTGTGCATCCTGACCCCGTTCGGAGCGCGCATCCACGCGCCCTGGGCCATGGCGCTGGAGCGCCGGATCGGCCGGCGTTTCGGTTTCGAGGTCCAGACCCTGTGGACCGACGACGGACTGGCCCTCCGCTTCGCCGACACCGACGAGTTGCCGGCGGCGCGGGAGTTCCTGCTCGAGCCCGACGAGGTCGAGGATCTGGTCGTCGAGCAGGTCGCTTCCTCGCCGATGTTCGCGAGCCGGTTTCGCGAGAACGCGGCCCGCGCGCTGCTGCTGCCGCGCAACCGGCCCGGCAAGCGGACGCCGCTCTGGCAGCAGCGCCAGCGGTCGAAGAACCTGCTCTCCGTCGTCCGCAGGTACCCCGACTTCCCGATCCTGCTCGAGACCTACCGCGAGTGCCTGAGCGATCTCTTCGATCTGTCCGGCCTGGTCGACCTGATGACGCAGGTCGCGGAAGGGGAGGTCCGGGTCGACGACGTGGAGACCCTGGCGCCTTCTCCCTTCGCCCGCTCCCTCGTCTTCGCCTACGAAGAGCGCTTCCTCTACGACCAGGACGCGCCCGCGGCGGAGCGCCGGGCTCAGGCGCTGACTCTCGACCGGGAACTCCTGCGGGAACTGCTCGGCACGACCAGCCTGCGCGAGCTGCTCGACCCGGACGTGATCCAGGCGGTCGAGGAGGAGTTCCAGGGGCTTTCGCCGGACCGCCGCGCCCGGCACGAGGACGATCTCTACGATTTGTTGCGGCGAACCGGCGGTCTGACCTGGGAGGAGATCGAGGCGCGGGCTCCGGGTGAGGCGGGTGAGTGGCTCGCGGACCTGGAGCGGCAGAAGAGGGCCGTCGAGATCGAGTTCAAGGGCGGCGAGCGGGTGTGGACGGCCGCGGAGGACGCGGCGCTCTACCGCGACGGTCTGGACGCGGCGTTACCCGAAGGCCTGCCGGGCGAACTGCTGGCTTCACGGTCCGAGCCGCTCGAGAGTCTGCTGAGACGCTACGCCCGGAGCCGGGGTCCGTTCACAGCCGCTAACGCGGCGGCCCGCTTCGGTCTGCCGGAGGGGGCTGTCGATCCCTTGCTGACGGGGCTCGAAGATGCCGGGCGACTCCTCAGGGGCGAGTTCCGGCGCGAGCCGCATGACGGCGCCAAGGGCGTCGAGTGGTGCGACTCGGAGGTGCTCCGCCGGATCAAGCGACGGACGCTGGCCAGGCTGCGCCGCGAAGCCGAGCCGGTCGACGGAGCGGCTCTGGCGCGGTTCCTGGGTCGCTGGCAGGGCGTCGACACGGAGGCGGCGGCGCCGACTCGCCCGGCGACGCGGGCTCGCCGGCGGGCAGTGACCTCGTCGGCGTCGGATGGCGGCCTGGTTCGTCTTCGGGAGGCCGTGGCGCAACTCCAAGGCGTGCCGCTTTCCTGGCGGATCCTGGTCGACCACGTCCTGCCCGCGCGGGTGCCGGGCTTCCGTCTCGACATGCTGGACCGACTCGCGGCGACCGGGGAGCTTCTCTGGGTCGGCGAAGGCAGGCTCGGCTCGAGAGACGGCCGGGTAGCGATCTACCGTCGGGAGCGGTTCCAGATGTTGGCCCGCGGGGGAGCGTCGACCGTAGCTCCGGATGAGGCGCCGGCCGGGACTCCGCATGGCGCGGTCCTCGAGCGGCTGGAGTCGCGCGGCGCGTGCTTCACGTTCGACCTGGTCGGCGGGGTGGTCGGCGATGGCGACTGGGGCGAGACGGAAGTCGAAGCGGCGATCTGGGACCTCGTGTGGACGGGCCGGATCACGAACGACACCTTCCTGCCGCTCGCGTCTCTCGGCAAGCGGCGGTCGACCGCCGGGCGCGCCCCCCGGGGGCTCCCCCGTGGTTGGCGTCGCGGACCGAGGGCCGGTACGGCGCCGGCTGGCATGCGCTTCGGTGCGCCGGGCAGCCGACGCGGCCGGGCCGGAATGCTGGCGGGAGGCCGCTGGTCTCTGGTGACCGATCTGGCCGCGCCGGCCGGGCGGGTAAGCGATACGGAGTGGGCGCACGCCATGGCGACGCTGCTGCTCGACCGCTACGGCGTGGTCGCCGCCGAGACGGCCCGCGGCGAGAACATTCCCGGCGGGTTCGAGGCGCTCTATCCGGTACTGCGCGAGATGGAGGAGGCCGGCCACATCCGCCGCGGCTACTTCGTCCACGGCCTGGCCGGCCGCCAGTTCGCGCTGCCCGCGGCTGTGGAGCGCCTGCGGCGGGAGCGGCGTGGACCGGCAAGGCGCGGGCCGATCGGGATCCTCCCCGCCGTCGACCCGGCGAATCCGTGGGGCGCCGTTCTGCCCTGGCCCCAACTCGGAAGCGAGATCGATCCTCGAAGGCGGGGCCCGCGCCGCGTTCCCGGCGCCTGGCTCGTCCTCCGGAGCGGCTCCCCCTGTCTCTACCTCGAGGCCGGCGGCCAGGGCGTCTGGACCTTCGCCGCCTTGGGCGGCGACCCGGAACCCGGGGACGCGTGGGCCGCGCTCCGTGACCTCGCCGGCCGCCGCCGGCGCCGGACCCTCCGTCTGCTGCGGATCGACGGCCGCCCGGCCTGCGAGTCCCCGTGGACCGCGACCCTCGACGCCTGCGGCTTCGAGAAGGACCTGGACGGCTACCGCGTCAGCCGGCTGCTGCCGGCGGTGTAGTCGGGGACCTGGCTCTCAGGCCGACTCGCCGAACGCTTCACGGAGCGCGGCGCAGGCCTCGTCGACCGCCTGGCGGCCGCCGCTGAGGATTGGGGAGAGCTGGAAGAAGACGTGGACCTGGCCCTCGTAGTTCGTGAGGGTGGTCGGGACGCCGGCGGCCTGGAGGGCCTCCGCGTAGTCCCTGCCCTCGTCGCGGAGCGGGTCGAACTCGGCGGTGATGACGAGAGCCGGCGGCAGGCCGCTATGGTCCGAGGCGAGCAGCGGCGAGGCGCGGAAGTCGGCGCGGTTGGCCTCGGAGCGGAGATAGTGGCCGCGGAACCAGATCATGTGGTCCCTGGTCAGGACGTAGCCGTCAGCGTTCTCGTCGATGGAGGGGCGGCTGAAGTCCATGTCGACGGCCGGGTAGACGAGGAGCTGGAACGCGAGGTGCGGACCGCCGTTGTCGCGAGCGAGCAGGCTCATGACGGCGGAGAGATTCCCGCCGGCGCTGTCGCCGCCGACCGCGAGGCGGGCCGGGTCACCGCCGAGGCTCTCGGCGTTTGCGGCAACCCATTGCAGGGCGGCCCAGGAGTCGTCGACCGCGGCCGGGAACTGCGCCTCGGGCGCCAGCCGGTAGTCGACGGAAACGACCAGGCAGCCGGCGCCGGCGCAGAGTTCGCGGCAGGCGTAGTCGTGGGTATCCAGGTCGCCGATCACCCAGCCGCCGCCGTGGTAGTAGACGAGCACCGGTAGCGTGTCGCCGGCATCCCGGGGCCGGTAGATGCGGACCGGAATGTCGCCGGCCGGGCCGGGAACGGCGGAGTCCTCGGTGTCCACGTCGGGACCCTGTCCGAGCATCTCGGCGACCGCGAGATAGCCCGCCCGGGCCATCTCCACGGTCTGCTCGGTGATCGGCGGAACCTGGTTCTCGATCGCGGCCTGTGCCTGGGCTTCGAGGAAGGCCTGTACCTGGGGGTCGACTGGCATCTGCGCACTCCGGGGTCGTGAGCGGGAGCGCGAAGCCTACGTCACGCCCGGTCGCCAGCCCGCCGGTGCCCAGGTGCTCGCTACGCGTCGACCGAGTCGACCGCTTCTTCCGCGGCCTCGACCGCTGCTTCCGCCGCTTCCTCGGCGGTCTCTTCGGCGGCTTCCGCCGCTTCCTCGGCGTGCTCGACCGCCTGCTCCACCGTCTCGCCGATCAGATCGGCGAAGCCGTCCCAGTCCGCGTTCTCGAAGCTGGCGGCGATCAGTTCCGCGAGCTCGCCCATCTGCTCGCCGAATGCGCCGACCGCCTCACCGAAGGTCTCCCAGTCGGCGCCTTCCATGGCTTCGCCGAGAGAGCTGCCGAACCGTTCGCCGAACTCCTCCCAGAACTGTTCGAAGCGATCCCAGTCGACGTCACCGTCCGGATGCTCCATGTCCTCGAACTGCTCGGCCCATGCGTCCCATTCCTCTTCGTCGAAGGCGTGCTCGAAGGACGCGGCGAACTGCTCGCCCCATTCCTCCCAGCGCTTGCCGACCTCTTCCCAGTGCTTGCCGTGGGCTTCCCAGTCGGCGTCCTCGAAGCTGCGGCCGAAGCGTTCACCCCATTCCTGCCAGCGCTGACCGATCTCTTCCCAGCGCTCGTCGTGACCAGGATCGGTCTGGGCCTGGGCCAGGAGGCCTCCGGGGACGAAGGCGATCAGGAGGGCGAACGCCAGGGTCGCCCAGCGATGGCGGTGGAGGTTCTTCATGTTCGGTCTCCTTGGGTGTCGGAGGAAGGGGCAGGCGGCGTGACTGCGCCGTACCCCTTTACAACGTCCAGGCGTCGCCGGAGTTTCAGGATCCGCCCGATCGGAACACAGCGCCCCCGTGCCGGCGTTCCTGTGGTCAACTTGACGTCCGATGGACAACCTCGCAGACATGCCGCGTTCCCGGTTCGTGATCGAGGGCGGCAACCCGATCTCGGGCGCGCTTCAGGCGCGCGGCAACAAGAACGCGGCACTGCCGATGCTGGCCGCGGCGCTGCTCACCGACGACGAGGTCACGCTATCCAACGTGCCGCGAATCCGGGATGTGGAAGCACAGATCGGGCTGCTCCGTCAACTCGGGGCCGACGCTGAAATCGTGGGCGACGACACGGTCAGGATCCGCGCCTCGGGCCTGGGCGACGAGGATCCCGATCCGGAACTCTGCCGCGCGATCCGGGCCTCGATCCTGCTGGCGGGGCCGCTGCTCGCGCGTCGCGGACGGGTC
>JAPOVF010000267.1 GCA_026708285.1 Acidobacteriota bacterium | reverse complement strand
CCTCGTCCTGATCCTGATCGGCGGCTTCGTCTGGGGCGGCTTCACGATGTTCCTGGTCCGGGCCCTCAGGAGCGAGCGCTCCCGATCTCGGAACTCCTGAGGACCTTCAGGGCGGCGTTCGCGTCGTAGTAGCCGACGAAGCGGTTCGCCCCCGGTCCGCGTGGTCCACGATGACCGACACGCTCCGCTTGTAGGCGAGCGTCCGTACCGAACGACCCGCTCTGAAAGGCGGCGCAACCGCAGCGGTTGGACGCCGTCGGGGCAAGCCGTGCCCGACGACTGACCTACTACCGCTAGGATCGCACGCCGCGACACTTGGGAGAAACGGAATGGCGCACAAGTGGAGTCCCCTCAGCGACTACGACGTCGAGCCCAAGGAACTTGCCGATCCGGAACTCGGGGCTTTGTCCGCCGTCTGGAAGGAGCAGAAGTCAGGTCTCGAAGGACTCGAGCAGTTCACGGAACGGCTGAAGCGGGAGTGGGCGATCGAGACCGGCTTGATCGAACGTCTCTACGACCTGGACCGCGGCGTGACGGAGTTGTTGATCGAGCGCGGCATCGACGCGGCTCTCATTCCGCACCGCGCAGGCCTGGGCGACGAGAAGGTCGCCATGATCGGCGACCAGAAGAGTGCCATCGAGAACATCTTCGCCTTCGTCAAGGGTGACCGACTCTTGACTACTAGCTACGTGAAGGAGCTCCACTCACTGTTCACGCGCAACCAGGACTTCGCCGAAGGCCGCGACCAGTTCGGGCGGAGAACGCAAGTACCGCTCCGAAAAGGCGACTATAAGAAGCGACCCAACAACCCGACCCGAGACGACGGCACCGTCCACGAGTACTGCCCGCCCGAGCACGTCGGTGCAGAGATGGACCGCTTGGTGGAGCTTCACGGGAAGCACCTGGGCACCCCGCCCGAGGTCGAGGCGGCCTGGCTCCACCACCGCTTCACGCAGATTCACCCCTTTCAGGACGGGAACGGCAGAGTCGCTCGAGCTTTGGCGACCCTGGTGTTCATCCAGGCCGACTGGCTACCCCTAGTCGTCCGGGATGCCAAGCGTGGTCACTACATCGAGGCTCTGGAAGCTGCGGACGGCGGCGATCTCGGACCGCTCGTCGGTTTCTTTTCGGCTCTGCAGAAGAGCGAGTTTCTCAACGCGATCAGCCTTGCAAGCGAGGTCGAGAGAGAAGCGAGAGTCGACCTCCGCATTCTCGAGATCGGCAGGAAGTTGGCCCATCGCCGGAAAGAGCTGGCCCGGGAGTGGAACGACGCCGTCGCCAGCGCCCGGAAGCTGCACGGCCTCGCGGACCAGCGGATGCTCGAGGTTCGTGGCGAACTGAAAACGGCCCTGTCCGCCAGCCCAGAGTTCGATTTCCTAGTAGACCGCGAGGAAGACCAGGGCGACCGAAGCCACTGGTTCAGGGGTCAAGTCATCTCGACTGCAAGGGAACTCGGCTACTTCGCCAACACAGACCAGCACCGGGCCTGGGTACGCCTGGGGATCAACGACGCCGCCAAGAAGGGAACACCAGCCAATGTGCTGATCTCGTTTCACTCGATTGGCAACGACTTCCGCGGCGCCCTGGCCTGTTCCGCGACCTGGTTTGAGCGCGTGCCAGGCGACGACGACAGACTCGAGTCGACGGGAGAGCGGCCCCTCTGCGCGGACGTCTTCCGGATCAACTACAAGGAGAACGTCTCAGACATCGAACCCCGCTTCCGCAAGTGGTTGGACGAGGCGATCGAGCGCGGTCTCGCCAGGTGGCAGTCAACCCTCTGACACCAGATCCAGCCGCAGGCTGACTCTGCTCCTGTAGGCCGCTATGAGCCAGCGACGACGGCGCTTCGACCGGTTCAGGCCAGCGCTCCCAGCAAACGGCGGCAGGAAGCCCGGAGGTTTCCCGGGTCGAGCGCCGAGACGACCGCCACCGCATCGGCGCCGGCCTCGATGACGCGCGGAGCGCGCTCGGCGTCGATGCCGCCGATCGCGATCAGGGGCTTCGAGGTGACCGCGC
>JAPOVF010000262.1 GCA_026708285.1 Acidobacteriota bacterium | reverse complement strand
CGTTCGCCACCGACTTCGGCGACATGGAAGCGACCGCGACGCGCGCCGTCGAGTAACCGAAACCCAGTCTCCACGCCGGCTTTGGTCCAGCCGGCTCAGCAGATCCGGGTCGGGGCCGGAGACGGCTCCGACCTCGTTTGCGCTCTGTCCGCAAAGCGGGCTGACAGGCTCTTGACAAAGAGGACCAATCCGATCCACTATCCCCGGCGATGAATCGGCGGTGCTTTCTCGTTGCAGCTCTGGCGATGGCCCTGGCGACCGGGGCGATCGGCCAGGACTCGACGCAGGACCGCCTCGAAGCTCTGGAGCGGGAGATCGCCGAGCTGCGTCAGGCCATCACGGAACTGGCGGCCGAGACAGGGGACGAGCGCATCGCCGAGCTGGAAAGACGGATCGAGATCCTGGCCGAGGAGATCGAGGAACTCTCCCTGGGCGAAGCAGCCACCGGGAGCGCGCAGGACGCCGAAGGCCTCTACGGCCTGGGCATCGCGGCTTCAAAGGTCTACCGGGTCGAGCAGGGCCTGTCGATCGGCGGCTACGGAGAGATGGTCTTCGAGAGTTACGCCAGCAAGCGCGAAGGCGGGGAGCCGACCGGCTTCGGCGACGTGTTCGACTTCCTGCGGGCCATCGTGTACGTCGGCTACAAGTTCGACGACCGATGGGTCTTCAACTCCGAAATCGAGTTCGAGCACGCCTCGACCAGCAAGTCGGGTAGCGCCTCGGTCGAGTTCGCCTACGTCGACTACCTCTGGAAGCCGCAGCTCAACTTCCGCACCGGAATCCTGCTCCTTCCGATGGGCTGGCTGAACGAACTGCACGAGCCGACCCTGTTCCCGAGCGCGGAGCGCCCCTACGTGGAGCAGGTGCTCATCCCGAGCACCTGGCGCGAGAACGGCGCCGGCATCTTCGGCGATGTGGGTCCCTTCTCCTACCGGAGCTACGTGGTCAACGGCCTGAAGGGCTCCGGCTTCACTTCAAACGGCCTCCGCGGGGGGCGGCAAAAGGGCGCCCAGGCGCAGGCCGAAGACTTCGCCTGGACCGGCCGGCTCGACTACACGGCGACCCCCGGCCTGATCGTCGGCGTTTCGGCCTACGTCGGCAACTCGGGTCAGGGGTTGCTGGATCCCACAGGCCGCACGATCGACGCCCGCACCGAGATCCTCGACTTCCACTTCGACTGGAACCACCGCGGCTTCCGGTTGCGCGGCCTGTGGACCCAGGGCGACGTCGGCGACGCCGCCCGCCTGAACGCGGCGCTGGGCATCACGGGCAGCGACTCGATCGGCGAGCGTCTGGAGGGGCACTACATCGAGGTGGCCTACGACGTTCTGGCCCGGCGCGGCGGACGCGCTTCGCTGTTGCCCTTCGTTCGCGTCGAGTCGATCGACACCCAGGTTCGGGTACCTGCGGGATTCGCGAAGAACCCGATCTTCGACCGCGAGATCCTGACCTGGGGCGCCGCTTTTCAACCCATTGACCCGCTGGTCTTCAAGATCGGCTATCAGGACTGGACCAACCCAGGCGGCACCGGGTTCGACGAGTGGAACCTGGCCATGGGCTACCTCTTCTAGCGAGTCGGGAGCGTGTCCGGTGGCAGGCGCACCGCCGCGCTGAGCGCGGCGCTGACGGGGCTGTTCGCGGCCGCGTCGATCGCGCCGCAACCGGCTGGCGCCAAGGTCTTCCTGACCCGAGGCGAAGCACTCGAACTCGCCTTCCCGGACTGCAAGGTAGACCGCCAGACCCGCTATCTCACGGCGGGTCAGCGCCGCCGGGCAACCGACATGGCGGGAGTCGAGGTCGACTCGCGACTCGTCGTGCAGTACACAGCGCACTGCGAGGGCGAGCCGGCCGGCACCGCCTACTTCGACATTCACCGCGTTCGCACACTCGCCGAAACGCTGATGGTGGTCGTCGACGCCGAGGGCAAGGTTCTGCGGCTCGAAGTCATGTCCTTCCTCGAACCCGAGGAGTACATCCCACGGCGCAACTGGTACGAGCAGTTCCTCGAGCGACGCCTCGA
>JAPOVF010000148.1 GCA_026708285.1 Acidobacteriota bacterium | reverse complement strand
TCATTGCGGAGGACCGGTTGCTCGTGATTCCGGGGGCCGAGGCCGGAGTCTTCGTCTACGGTCTGGACGGTGTGATCCACGACGGTCTCGACTCGGCGACGTTCTTTGCCGAGAGTGGCTGCGATGTCGAACCGAACGAGTGGGGCAGGTCGCCTCTGTTTGACGCGTATGTACGGGCCGACTGGTTGGGCCCGCGCCGCATCATCGACGAGGTCGTGGCCGACGGCGCCGGCAACGCGTACTTCTTCGTCCGCTACGGGGCGGATGGTCCCGCGCCGGAGGCCGCTGCGGATATCGATTCGCTGCCCGAACTCGGCCGGCGGGCCGTCGTGTCCGACATCGCCGCCACGTTGGCCAACACGGATCCGGACTGCGCCGTGCCGCTTTGCTACGAGCCCGCCGCCCCGGGCCGGGTGCCGGCCCCCGTCGCGAACGCCTATCATTGGCGGCCGCAACCCGCATGGCGCGCCGAAAGCTCTCCGGGCCTGCGTTTCGGGCACCATGTGGCGCTGAGTTCAAGCCCAGGGGCCGCGAGGGCGAGCAGAGCGCGCGCGGGCTTCAGCAGGCCGCGTCCAGTACGCGCGCAAGAACCAGCCGGCAGGCCGAGCCAGGTCGGGACCCAGGTCAACACGGGTGGGGGAGCGGTCAGGGACCTCGTCGTCGCCTCGGTACCCCCGCCGAACGGCAGGGTGTGCTGGGACCTGGTCCACGCTCGTGTGGACGACCTCCGTGCCTCCTCGATGCAGCCGTGCGTGATCGAGTCGGAGTTCGCGGATACGCGGCTTCGCGCCGATCTGCGAGGAGACCGGGCAGTCATCCTGCTCCGCGGCGGCGCGTTGCGCGGAGGCGATGTGCGAGAGGCGGAGGCGTTCGAGGCCCGCATTCGTCCGCCGGCCGGGTCGGGAGACTAGGGCGGTGCGGTCTTCAGCTTTCCTTTTCCTGGTTGCGCTTGGAGCGGTTGCAGTCCCGGCCGCGGGACAGGATGAACCGGTTGCCGGCGACCGGTTTCAGTTCGTATGTTCGAGGGAGAGTGAACCTGCCTTCGTCAATGGGTTTGCCGTGCCCGCCGACGGGAGGTGGGAACGACGGGACGACGTGCCGCCAGACGGTGGGGTACCGGCCGGCTGCTGGGCATGGAGTGCGTCGTGTCCACCCCGGCTTCTCGAGCCGGGACAGAACGCGGCTGCGGCCTGCCGCGCCGCCGACGATTCGGCCAGAGCGCTGGCCGTCCGCGTGCTGGTTTCCGAGGCCCCTGGCTTCAGTGGGAGCCCTGTGGGTGAGTCTGCTGCCGCAGCCGAGCTCAGGGTGACGGCGGCGCCTGCGGCGATGTGGCGGCAGGTGCCACGGAATCTGCTGCCGACGACTACCGTCGCGTCCGAGTCGTTCTCCCTGCTCCGTAGTGACGACGACACATGGCGCGTCCAGGTGCGCGCGGAGGGTCTCGCCTCGATCTGGCGCGACGTGACCCCTGAAGAGGGATCTGTGGAGCTCACGCTCGGGCAGGCAGTGGACCTCACGGTCCAGGCGACAGCTGCCGGCGCGCCCCTTGCCGGCGCGCGAATGTACCTGGTGCGGTCAGGTTCAACCGGGCCCGCGCTGCCCGAGCCTCTGGGCTTCGAGCTCTCGGACGCTGGCGGCAAGGTGGACCTGACGGTGTCCGAGCGGGAACGCGCCGCGGTCCTGGTCTCGCACGTCACCCGAACCGCGTCGGCGTTCGAGCGCTTCGACGACGTGCCGCCGGTGGTCGAGCTGGGCCCGGGCCTCGCCGTCACGGGTCGAACCGTCGATCCGGAAGGACGGCCCGTAGCCGGAGTGCGGCTGCTCGGTCTGTCGTGGGTGGGGGGCGAGCTTGCCGTGATGCAGCGCCACCTGGGCCTCTCCGGCCCCGACGGCCGCTTCTCGCTCACCGGCTTCGCCAGGGGCACCGCGTCCCTGCGAACCGACGGCGAAGGCCTGGAGTACTCCGACGGGTTCGATCTGGAGGGTTCCCTGGATCTCGGGTCGATCGTGCTGAGGATGCCCGAGACCTACTGGATCCAGGTCGTCGATGCGAGCCGCGGAACGCCGATCCCCGGCGCCCGCGCCGTGTTCGGGGGCGGGGAGGGAACGACGACGGATCTGGAGGGAATGGCGCAGGTGTCGCCCCGTTTCAGCCGGGATCTCATGGTGGCCGCGAAGGGTTATCGAACTGCGCGATTCGCGTTTGGCGGTGGCGCTTCAACGCGCGAAGAACCCCCGATACCCGGTCTGGCGGCCCTCCCCGTCGATGTAGCCGGCGACATCGGCGCGACTTCCGAACAACCCCTGGTGCTTCGGCTGGCGCCGGCCTTCACGGTCGAGGGCGTCTTCGTCGCGGCTGACGGCGTGACTCCTGCAGCCGCCGGGCGGCTGGTTGCGACCCGGGAAATGGCGGGCGGGAGCCGGATGAGCCCCGGCACTCTCGCGGCGGACGGGTCCTTCTCCCTGGATCTCGAGCCGGGCGCCTACACCCTGGAACTGACGGCCGTGAATGCCGGACGGAGGGTGCTGGAGGTCTCCGGGTCGGCGGGTGAGACGCGCGACCTGGGGGTCATCGTCGCGCCCGTATCGGCCTGGGTTTCCGGGACCGTGGTGAGTCCCGAGTACGCACCGGTCCCCGAAGCCAGGATCTCCTACGTGCGTCCGTCCAGGTTCGGCGGCTTGATGGCCCGGGCGATAGGACGGGTAGCGGAGGTGACGACGGATGCCGAAGGCTACTTCGAGGTGCACGGTCTGGAACTCGGCTCGTCGAGCCTCCGGGTGGAGGCGGAGGGATTCGCTCCGCTTGAGTTCGAGGTCGAGGCCGTGGCGATCGAGTGGGTTGATGCCGGCTTCGTCGAACTCTCGCGCGGGCGACGGATCACGGTGCGTTCCGACGTCGATGGCGGGACGGTGCACCTCGATCCAGGCAGGGAGCACGATCCGCTGGGCCCGATGACGGGCTCGCTGGTTGACGGGGAGGCCGTGTTCGAGGCCGTGCCCGAGGAGCCGCTGCGGGTTCGGGTGATGGAGGACGGGGTGCCGGTCTGTGAGCGCCGTGAGGATGCCGGGACCGGCGACGAGGTGGTGACGTGCGACCGCAGCACGCTGACCGTGACCGGTGGCGTGACGCTGGCGGGGCAGCCGGGAAACGGGGAGCTGCTCTGGAGCCTGAAGGCGGAGAATCCGCAAGGCGGGGGAGTCATTCGGACTTTGCGCGGGCCGATGAGCCGCACCCAGGTCTTTGGCGGCCGGCTGGAGCGAACGGCGCCCATCGACGGCGAGGGCCGGTACCGCCTCGAGTCGATGCTCCCCGGTGAGTGGGAAGTGCGCTTTTCGACGCTCGAGGGCGGATGGCAGCAGGAACGCGAAGTGACGGTGCCGGATACCCCGGGTAAGGAAGTCGTGTTGGACTTCCAGTATGGCGGCGTGTCCATCGACGGGATCGTCGTCGATGCCGAAGGGCAACCCGTGGCCCACGCGACAGTCGACATCTTCCCGGGGCGCCGGGCGGTCGTTACGGGCCAGAGCGGCCGCTACGAGATCATGGACCTGGCGCCCGGCGCTTACCAGCTCCGGGCGCGGTTCCAGCACTCTCGTTCCGAGTTGGTCGATGTGGAACTCCGGGACTACAATGACCGCCAGTCCGTCCGACTGGACTTGCGAGACGATCCCTCGGACGACGAACTCGTGATCCGGCTCACGGGCGGCGTCGGCGGCTTCTGCTTCGTTGAGATGGATGGGGCCGGGCAGCGGACCGTCCGGATCGATGGCGGCGTGGCGACCACGAAACTGACCCCGCCCCTGTCCGACCGTGTCCGCGTCGCTTGCCAGGCGGACGGCCGCTGGATTCTCACCGGTTGGCAGGACCTCGAACGCGCCCTGGAGCGCGGCCTCGACTTCGATCCCTTCGAGGCGGACTCCTCGATTGTCCTGGAAGGCGATCCGTCCACCGCCGCGGTGCAGGTGACCGGCCCAGGTGGTTGGGACCTCGGTTCGCTCCGTATCTGGTTCGGCGGTACGACGACATTCTCGGTCGGCGAGACGATCTCGAACCTGCCGGTCGGGGAGTACACCCTGCGCTGGGAGGATCAGGTCCGGACCGTGTGGACCGAGCGGCGACGGGCGGCTGAAGTCGAGATCGAGGACTGAACGACTGGCGGCTTCCCCTCGGTTAGTCTGATTCTGCCGCCGCCAGCTCCCGCCGGACCTCGCTGAGCAACGCTTCGATGAGCGTGAGTGCGCCTTCCCTGTCGATCCTCTCCAGGTCCGGATCGATTCCGGCGTAGCGGAACGCGACGGCATAGGGCGTGTACGGGATCAGGGCCTGGAATGGGGCCGTCGTGCTTCCTCGACGAGCGAGCTGGTCGAGGAGCTCCTCTATATCGTGTGTGAGCGGGTAGACATCGCCGAATAGCGCGATTCGCGCCTTGAGCGCCTTCTCGGCTGCCTGTTGGACATGGAAGCCGAAGATCTCGTCGGAGGTGGTCGCCGGGTCGCGCATGACTCTCAGTGCTTCGACATCGCGCTCGGACGCGCTCAGGAGCATGCGCGCGCACTTAGTGTCGCTCATAGAGCACCCGGCCCTCCCGCAGCGCCCGCGCGAGGACGTGGTTGAGGGAATCGTGCCAGTACTCGACGTCCTCCCGGGAAAAGACGAGAAGGTCGGTGGACACGCCGGACCCCTTGATGGCGTGGTAGAGCCGGACCATTTCCCGGTGCCGGCTGCGCTCCGGTCCGAAAGGCTCATCTTCGACGACGATCAGGTCGATATCCGAGTCCTCGCGCTGGTCACCCCGGGCTCTCGAGCCGAAGAGGATGATCTGCTCGGGATCCACTTCGTCGACGATGGCCCGAACCATCCGGTCGAGAACCGCTTCAGTGACTTGAGTCATGGGTCGCACGTCGACCGCGCTTTGGTGGATTGCTCGCGGGACGGTTGATGAACTTCCTGAGACTATCGCTGGTCGGTCTGCGAGATCCTTGGAAGAGCGAACTCGCACGTCGGTCCCGCAGCCGGGCTCAGTCCGCGGTCGAGAACGGTCACTTCCGGTCCGCGTCGCGGGCCTCGAGGATGGCGTCAGGGCCCACTCGGGTTCCGGCGGCGTCCTTGCGCTGTTTCACACTCTCGAGCCAGACCTTGAGCGGAGGGCGGGACAGAGTACCGGGGCCGGCCCGGCGGCCGGCGCGTTTCTTTGCCGCTCTCTGCGGCGGCGGGATGGCAGACCCGCGCACCCAGTAGGCTCCCTACTTGCCGCCCGTGACCGGCCACTTGGCCGGATCGTGGTGCCGGAGGTAGTCCTTGCGGTCGATCCAGCCGAGGATCATCGACCACGTCATCCAGCGCTTCTCGGGCAGGATGGCGAAGTAGACGTGGGCCACGGTGAGCGTGACGAGGACGACGCCGCCGACGCCGTGCAGGACGTAAACCCAGCCCCAGCCGGCGTCGCCGAAGAACTTGTAGTCGTCCTGGGCCCAGAGCGGCTGCTCGATCCGCCACATCATCAGGATGCCGGTGATGATCGCCGCCATGCCGGCGAGAGTCGCGGCGTGGTGGAACATCTTCTGCGCGGCCGGGTACTTGCCGGGCTTGGCGGGCGGCTCGCCGCCGGTCACGGCCTTGCGCATCTCGCGCACCATGTCGCCGAGATCCGAAAGCCCGACCCATACGTTCTTCAGGCTCTGGAAGAAGGTCGCGTGGATGATGTGAAAGACGATCGACGCGGTCAGGATCAGGCCGGTGATCCAGTGGATCTCGAGCCAGGCGAACTGCAGGCCGACCTTGGGCAGGAAACCGGTGATCAGCAGCAGGATCATCGAGATGCCCATCACGCCGTGGAACAGGCGGGAGGCCAGACTGTGGCGCTGGATCTTCTGCGGTAGGCCCGGATCGTCAGGGGCGTTGGCCGCCGCCTTCTTCTCCTCGCCGATCCAGCGGCTGCGGAGTGCCAGGTGCAGGATCAGGAAGACGCCGCCGGCGATCAATGCGATCCAGAACAGACTCCAGTCGATCCCGATGAGTACGTTCTCCCCCCACGGATTCGTGGCCCTCTGGAAGAAGTTCATCTGAGCCCTAGACCGGCGCCTGTCCGCGGATGGCCCGGCGGATCAGGTTTCTCATCAGGGGCACCTTGTAACCGTTGTGACGCAATGGCTTGGCGCCGATGACGCCCAGTTCGGCAATCCGGGTTGCGACATCCTCGCTGATCTTCTGGCCGCGGAGGAGTTCCTCGCAACGGTCCATGCGCATTGGAACCGGCGAGACGGCGCCGACGGAGAGCCGGCAGTCCTGGACCACGCCGTCTTCGGTGCGCATCGCCGACGCGACGTTGACGAGGGGGAAGTCCCAGGCGTTGCGGTCGCGGACCTTCTCGAAGTAGAAGTCGGCGCCAGCCCAGGTGTCCGGAATGCGGACGGACTGGAGGACTTCGTTCGGCTGCAGAACGGTCATCCGGGTGATGTCGATCGCGGGGCCGACGAAGAAGTCCTCGGCGGCCACCGTGCGCTCGCCCCGGCGGCCGCGGATCACCATCTCGGCGTCGAGGACGATCAGTGCGGGCGCGGTATCCGACGGGGTCACCGCAACGCAGCGCGAGGCGTCGAAGAGACAGTGTTCGCGGTTCATCGACTCTGGCGTGTCCGCATAGCAGATGTTCCCGCCCGCCCGGTAGCACGGCCAACCGGCCCGGTAGTACCAGCAGCGCGTGTCCTGGACGAGGTTGCCGCCCAGGGTGCCCTGGTTGCGGATCTGCGGCGTGGCGACCGTCTCGGCCGCCTCGGCCAGGATGCTGTAACGCTCCCGGACCAGGTCGTTTTCGACGATCTCGGTGAGCGAGGTCATCGCGCCGATCTCGACGCCTCCGTCGGTCTCCGTGATCCCGGACAGTTCCGGGATGCCACCGAGGTCGACGACGGCGTCGGGACGCTTCACCCGGTCCTTGAACCAGTCGAAGGTGTCCATCCCGCCGGCCAGGACCCAGGCGTTCTCGCGGTGACGGTCGAGGACTTCGAGCGCACCCTGCACGCTGTCGGGCTGGTAGAGCTCGAAGTCGGGGATCATGTCGTGAATGACGGCCATGCTGTGGTTTCCTCCCTCTGAGCAGGTTCGTGCTGATCCGGTCTCTAGCGATCCGAGCCGATCAGGTGTGCGCGGCCAGGAACTCGCTGTCCTGCTCGCGGCCCTCGAGCTGGTTGATGATGTGGTCGGTCATGAGCGGCAGGTAGGCGACCGTGTCCTGCCCCAGCGCATCCTGGATGGCGCACAGGAGCGAAGCGCAGCCGGCACCCATCGGCGGTTCGCCGATGCCCTTGGAGCCCACCGGATTGTTCGGGTCCGGCAGGTTGACCGCGTCCCATTCCATTTCGAGCGGTACGTCGAGGATCGTCGACGGCCGCGCGGTGTAGAAGCGGTTCGCGAAGGGAATGCCCCACTGCGGGTCGTACACCCATTTCTGGCCAACCGCGCAGCCGAAGCCCTGGACGCCGCCACCGTGGAGCTGGCCGCCCAGACTGCGGGGGTTGAGCACCGTGCCGCAGTCGGTGACTACCTTGTAGTCCTTCATCTCGATGACGCCGGTCTCCTTGTCGAGTTCGACTTCGGTGTAGGCGACGACCCAGGAGTAGACATCGCCGGCGCGGCCGTAGTTGTCCTTGGCCGCGGCGAGCAGGCCCCGACCCTTGAGGATGGCGGCGCCGCCGAGAGTGATCGGGCTCAGGCCCTCATTGAGCTCCGTGCCGTCGTAGCGGCCGCCCATCTCGAGCGCCTTGTTCGCGGCCTGGGCCAGGCTCATGCCGGCGGCCCGCTTGCCGCGCCGGTAGACGCGCTCGCCGGCGACGACGTACTGGGAAGCCGAGCCGCCGTGAGTTGCCGCGGCGATCTCCTGGAGCTTCGTTTTCATGTCGGTGGCGGTGGCGTAGATCGCACGGCTGATCGCGTGCGTGGTCTGGCTGCCGGCCTGGACGCAGGTGTGGGGAATGCCCTCGCCGGTCTGGCCCCAGACCATGTCGACCTTCTCCCACGGCACGTCGAGCAGGTCGGCCGCGACGCGCGCGGTGTCGGAGTAGGAATGGGTGCCGAGGTTGCCGACGCCGGTGTGGATTTCGAGCCGGCCTTCGGGAGTGACCAGCATCAGGCCGTCGAAGCCGCTCGAGCCGGCCGTGTAGGCGGAACTGGCGATGCCGACGCCGGTGATCCGGGAGCCGTTCATCTGGCCGCTGCGCGCCTTGGCGTCTTCCCAGTCGACCATCTCGGCCAGCTTGTCCCAGGCCTCCGTGACATAGGCCGTGGTGACGTTGCGGCCTTCCTGGGCGCCGAACTTGGCGCCGTTCTTCGCGATGTTGATGCGGCGGATCTCCAGGCGGTCGATCCCGAGATGGTCGGCGGCGCGGTCAAGCAACGGCTCGACCATGGCCGACATCTGGACGCCGCCAGGGGCACGCTGCGGAGCGCGCGGCGGTGTGTTCGTTGCGATCGAGACGCCCCGATGACGGACGCTCTCCGGCTGGTACATCAGCGACACCAGGTTGCCCGAGGTGCCCATGTCGCTTTGCCGGCCGTAGGGGCCGTTGTCCTGGATCACCGCCCAGTCGAACGCCGAGATCCGCCCGTCGTTCTTGAAGCCGATCTTGGCCCAGCCCTGGAAACCGGGGCGGGCACGGCCGATGTAGTTCTCCTCGTAGCGGGTGACCCGGTGCAGGACCGGCTTGCCCGTCTTCTTGGCGAGGTAGACCGGCACCGCCATGTTGCTGGTGCCGACGATCTTGCTGCCGAAGCCGCCGCCGGTGTACTCGGCGTGGACGACGAGGTTCTGGGGCGGGACGCCGATCGTTCCCTGGGCCGCGAGCACCGTGAACGCGACGCTCTGGGTCGAGGGGTAGAGGTGACAGATGTCGCCATCCCAGTGCGCCATGCAACTGCGCGGCTCCATCGGATGATGGGTGACCGACTGGAAGAACAGGGGTTCCTCGATGATGTAGTCGGCGTCGGCGAAGCCCTTCTCCAGGTCGCCGTTCGTCCACTCGTCCTGGAACACGCCCTCGGGCATCCTGCCCTTCTCGTCGTTCGTGCCCTTTCCCCTGGCGAGGTCCTCGGCCGTCCACTCGACGCGCTGGACGACGGTCTCCATTCCGGTGTCGGTGCGCTGCCGGATGATGCTGTTGCCATCGGGCAGGGAGTTCGGGCCGCCCGGCGCGATCGAGTGCAGCGGGTCGAGCGCGAACGGCAGCGGCTCGAAGTCGACGTTGATCTTCTCGATCGCGTCGGCGGCGATCTTCTCGTTCACCGCGGCGACGGCGAGCACCGGCTCACCCTCGTACTTGGGGTGGTTGGTCAGGGCGCGCTCGTCCAGCGGCCCCGCCTCGCCCATGAACTCCGCGAGGTCGTCGGCGGTGAGGATCGCCTCCACGCCTTCCATCTCGAGGGCCGCCGACGCGTCGATGTTGCGCACGCGCGCGTGCGGCATCGGCGAGAGCAACTGCTTCGCGAAGAGCATGCCCTCTTCACGCCAGTCCTCGGCGTACTTGGCGCGTCCGGTGATCTTCTCGATCAGATCGGGTGGAGCGTAGTCGGTGCCGACAAGAGTCTTGGCCATGCTGTACTCCTCAGCTCAGGCGTTGCGCGCGTTCTCGAGCGCGCGTTCGGCCGTGTTCAGGATCTTGTTGTAGTCGCCGCAGCGGCAGATGTGCCCGGCGAGCCACTTCTGGCAATCGGCGCGGGTAGCGTTCGGATTGGCCTTGACCAGGCCGGCCATGCTCATGATGAAGCCGGGGGCGCAGAAGGCGCACTGAAAGCCCATCTCGTCGAGTACCGCCTGCTGGACCGGGTGGAGCACGCCGTCCTGCTCGAGCCCTTCGACCGTCGTCACCTCACGGTCGCGAACCTGGTGAACCAGGATCGAGCAGCCGTAGTGGGGCACGTCGTCGATCAGCACCGTGCAGGCGCCGCATTCGGCCCGATCGCAGCCGAGCTTGGTGCCGGTCAGGTTCAGCTTGAACCGCAGCACCATGGCCAGCGTGTCCATGGGCTCGACCTCGAGCTCGTGGGCCTCGCCGTTGATGTTCAGGTTGATCGTCCGGGCCACCGGTTCGGTCGCGGCGCGCAGCACATCGGGCTGCAGCAGATTGCCGCCCGCCATCGAAACGGCGGCGCCAGTGGCGACGGAACCCTGGATGAAGGTCCGCCTCGTGACGTTGGAGAGGCCCTCGCCGGAGCCTTGTTCGGCTTCCTCCGTTTCGAGTTCGACGTTCTCTTCTCGCAGATCCTCCAGCAGGTCGTCCTGCAGGAAGACGTCTTCTCTCAGCTCATCCATGGTCTCCAACCTCCGTCAGGCGGGTGGTGGTCAAGGGTGCTGCCCTCTGGTTTGTACCGGCTTCCACCAGCGAGCATACAACATGATCCGGCGCCCTCGACAGCGCGGCCTCCAGGGACGGCCACAGGGATCCGTAGGTGATTCTCAACGCGTCGGAATCGCTCAGATCCGCCCGCCGATGACGACGTCGAGCAGGTACGGGCCGCCGGTGGCGAAGGCCTCCCGGACCGCGTCCTCGACCTCCGCCGGGTCGTCGACCCGGCGGCCCGGCACGCCCATTCCGGCGGCCATCTCCACGAAATCGAGCTCCGGCTCGGTCAGGTTCATGTGCGGGTAGGGACGCTCCGCCGGGATGCCGAAGCGCTCGCGGTAGATGTCCATGTTGATCTTCAGGATCTTGTACTCGCGGTTGTGCAGGATCAGGAACACGATCGGCATGTCGTAGTGCGCAGCCGTCCACAGGGCCTGGATCGAGTACATCGCCGAGCCGTCGCCGGAGAAGACGATGACCGGACGATCCGGATGAGCCAGGGATGCGCCGATGCCGCCGACGAGGCCCTGGCCGATGCCGCCGCCGCGCGTGCCGCAGTAGCGGTCCGGGTCGTCGATGGGCAGGAACCCGAGCAGGTCGCCGCCCGCGGTGATCGACTCGTTGACCACCACGGCGTCGTCCGGGACGGCCCTGGCGACCTCGGACATCAATCGGGCTGGTGACATGGGGGCGTCGTCGAAGTGGGCGGCGAGGCGCTTCTGGCGCGCCGCCTGAGCGCCCGCCGTCCCGGTCCGCAGGGCCTCCATCCGCTCCGCCGCCGCGGTGTGAAAGCCCGTGTCGGTCGTGGTCTCAAGAGCTTCGCGAAGAGCTGCGAGACCGGCACGGGCATCGGCGGTCATTCCCGCCTGCACGGCGAAGTTGAAGGCCAGCCGGCTCGGGGCGTCTTCGATCTGAAGCACGGTCGCCTCGGGCGGGAACGGCGAGTCCGGATCGAACCAGACCTCCTCGAAGAAGGAGCCGCCGACCAGCAGCACGACATCCGCGTCGCCGAGCGCATGGCGGATGCCGGCGTGGTTGAGGGGCATCCGGGGTCGGAAGCACGGGTGGCTCTGGGGGAAGTTCAGGCGTTGCATGAGCCCCTCGGGATAGACGCCGGCGCCGAGGAACTCGGCCAGCCCCACGAGCTCCTGCTGGGCGCCGGCTCGGGCGACTCCGTCGCCGACCACGATCGCCGGGCGTTCGGCCCGTCGAAGAGCCGCGGCGAGACGCTCCACGGCGGCGGCTTCGGGCTGCGGGGCGCGGTAGAGGTCGCCGAGAGGCCGGGCTTCTTCCAGCGTCTCCTGCTCGAGGACATTGATCGGCAGGGCGACGAAGACCGGTCCCGCCGGTGGATCGTGGGCGGTCTTGAAGGCGCGGTGCAGCACCGGCGCGAACTCGTCCGCATGCTCGACCTGGACGCTCCACTTGACGAGGGGCGCCGCCATGGCCACGAGGTCGTGGCCAAGCAGAGGTTCCCGGAGCCGTGAGCGGGTGTCCTGCTGGCCCGCCGTGATCACCATCGGGGTGTTCGCTTCCCAGGCGTTGTAGAGCATGCCGAGCGCGTTGCCCAGCCCGGGGGCCACGTGCAGGTTGACGACGCCGGTGATGCCGGTCGACTGGGCGTAGTAGTGGGCCGCGCCCAGGGCCACGGACTCGTGCAGGGCAAGCACGTAGTTCAGGTCCGGGTGGTCGCCGAGGCGGTCCATCAGGGGGCTTTCGGTGGTGCCCGGATTGCCGAACAGGAAGGGGACGCCGTACTCGGACAGGGCATCGAGCAGAACGTCGCCGCCGCGCTTCGGAGTGTGTCGGGGACGGATCGCTGGCACGCTCATGGCCGGGGAGGGTAGCAGCCCCGGCGCGGGTTGTTCGGGATGGCTTTGGGGACATAGCCCAGGGCGGCCTTCCGGTGCTACGGTTAGCTTCTTTCGAGGCAGAGCCGACCAGGCGAATCAGAACGAGCCGGATGGAGGCACGGCATGGATCGGGACGAAAACGGCAGGTGCGAAACGGTGAACGAGGTGGTCGCGCGCGAGGCGGCCTCGGCGGCGGAGTTCTTCGCCGACAAGCGCTTCGACGGGATCAGGCGGCTACATACCGCCCAGGAGGTCGCGAGGCAGCGCGGCACGATCCCCCAGGACTACACGGTGGCGCGGGACACGGCTTCGGCGTTCTACGCGCGGCTGCGCGAGTTGTTCGATCAGAAGAAGTCGATCACCACGTTCGGCCCATACTCGCCGGGCCAGGCCGTCGCGATGAAGCGTCGAGGCATCGAGGGCATCTATCTCGGCGGCTGGGCGACCTCGGCCAAGGGCTCGATCACCGAGGATCCAGGACCGGATCTGGCCAGCTACCCCCTGAGCCAGGTTCCCGACGAAGCGGCGCCGGTTGTGCGCGCCCTGCTGACCGCCGACAAGAACCAGACCTTCGCGCGTTCGCGGATGAGCGAGGCGGAGCGGCGGGCGAATCCCGCGACCGACTTCCGTCCCTTCATCATCGCCGACGCGGACACCGGTCACGGTGGCGAACAGCATGTGCGCAACCTGATCCGCCGCTTCGTTGAGGTCGGTGTGCCGGGCTATCACATCGAGGACCAGAAGCCCGGGGTCAAGAAGTGCGGCCACCAGGCGGGCAAGGTCGTCGTCCCGCAGGACGAACAGAACAAGCGGCTCAACTCGGCCAGGTTCCAGTTGGACGTGATGGGAGTGCCGGGAATCATCGTTGCCCGGACGGACGCGGAGTCTGCGACCTTCCTCGATGGCAACGGCGACGAGCGCGACCAGGGCTTCATTCTGGGCGCGACGAACCTCGATCTGCCGAGCTGCAAGACGGCGACTCTCGCCATTCTGCGGCGGTTGAACTCCCTCGGTGCGGAAGAGGTCCGCGGCCACGAACTCTACCAGGTTTCCGAGGCCGCCTATCACCGCGCCGACGTGTGGCTGGACGGCGCCGGGGTGTATCAACAACTCGAGTCCGACTACCGCAAGCTGGTTGCCGGCGGCGAGACGGATACCGAGGCCATCCTCGACCGGACGATGGCCCGCTTCCTCGACGCCTGGCAGGCGGAGGCGGGGCTCAAGACTTACCCGCAGGCTGTGGCGGAAGTGATCGCGTTCCGGGAAGAGGAAGGAGCCGTCTTCGAGCTGTCAGTGGAGGAGTGGCTGGAGTTCGCCCACTCCGTGTCGGTGGACGAAGCGGCCGCCCGGGCACGGAAGATGGGAATCAACCTGATCTGGAACAGCGAGATCGCGCGGACCCCTGAGGGCTACTACCAGATCCGCGGCGGCATCGAGTGCGCGACCTCCCGGTCGCTCCACGCGGCGCCCTACGCGGACCTGCTGTGGATGGAGACGGCGACGGCCAATCTGGCCGATGCGCGGCAGTTCGCCGAGGCGATCCATGCGGTCCACCCGGACAAGCTGCTGGCCTACAACCTGTCGCCGTCGTTCAACTGGGACACGACCGGGATGTCTGATGACGAGATGAGGGCGTTCCCCGAGGAGCTCGGCAAGCTCGGCTTCGTCTTCAACTTCATCACCTATGGCGGTCACCAGGTCGACGGTCTGGCGGGAGAGGACTTCGCCACCGCCCTGCGCGAGGACGGCATGCTGGCCCTGGCGCGGCTGCAGCGCAAGCTGCGCCTCGTGGGGTCGCCCTACCGTACGCCGCAGGCTCTCGTAGGCGGCGCCCGGCTCGACGGCGCGCTCTCGGCTTCGACGGGTCATACGGCGACGACCAAGGCGATGGGCAAGGGCTCGACCCATGTCCAGCACCTGGTGCAGACCGAGGTGCCGCCCCGGCTGCTTGAGGAGTGGCTGGAGCTCTGGAGCGAGAAGTACGGCGTCGAGGAGCAGCTTCGGGTGGAACTGCGGCCGCACGTCGCCGGTTCGGACCTGCTCGAATTGCGGGTTCTGGCCGAGAGCGACGGGGGTCGGTCGAAGGCAGCGAACGTCGTCTTCGCCCCTATCCGCGACCGTCACGAACGGATGATCCTCTCGGTGCGCGACCAGAACACCTTCGACCTGGACCTGAGGCGGAGGCGGCTCATGGCGTTGATCCATGTGTTCCTGATCCACCGCTACGGTGCCGTCTGGGTGCACTACGTCAGTCCGACCGACGACAACCAGCACCAGACCCGGCGCATGATCGAACTGGGGATCTTCGAGAGTGCGAACACCGAGGTCGGCGAGATCATCGTGGCGGCGGTCAACCGGGAACGGGTCCGCGAACTCGCGGAACCGGACCGGGAGTCGCTGACGGCACTGATCGAGAAGACCGAGCCGGTACCGGTGCGGGCCGCATCGTGATCCGGGCCTGGTCGTCGAGCCGGGCCACGATCGCGATCGGGGGCCTCGCGGCGGTCCTCTCCATTCAGGGAGTTCGGGCGCAGACACCGGAAGGGGAGCAGGCGGAGACGCCGCGATCGATCGCGGAGGCCACGAGCGGCTTCGAGCATCTGGCCGGTTTCGTGGACCTCTTCTGGGACAGCCGTGGCGGCAGACTGTTCCTCGAGGTCGACACGTTGGACAGCGATCTGCTCTACATCGAGTGGCTGTCTTCGGGCCTCGGGTCGAACGACATCGGCCTGGACCGCGGGCAGCTCGGCCGCTCGCATCTGGCGCGGTTCGAACGGGTCGGGCCGAAGGTACTGCTCGTTCAGCAGAATATGCGCTTCCGGGCGCTGAGCGACAATCCGGACGAGCGACGCGCGGTCGCCGACGCCTTCGCCCGCTCGGTGCTGTGGGGGTTTGAAGTCGCGGCGGAGGACGACGACGGCACGGTGCTGGTGGATGCAACGGACTTCGTGCTCCGGGACGCCCACGGCGTCGTGACGCGGCTCCAGCAGCGCGGGCAGGGCAGCTACCAGTTGGACGGTTCGCGCTCGGCGATTCATCGCCCCGGGGTCGCCGCGTTCCCGCGCAACTCGGAACTCGAGGGCACTCTGACCTTCACACTGCGGTCTTCGGATCGCGGGCCGGGGGCCTGGGTTCGCCAGGTTGCGCCATCGCCCGAAGCGATCACCGTGCGCATCCGCCACTCCTTCGTTGCGTTGCCCGAGCCCGGGTACGAGCCACGGCGCGCCGAGCCCCGTTCCGGCTTCAACAGCAGCGGCTACCTGGATTACGCGACGCCGATCGACCAACCGCTCGAGGCCAGCTTCATCGACCGGCACCGGCTGAAGAAGCGCGATCCGAACGCGGAGCGGAGCGAGCCGGTCGAACCGATCGTCTACTACCTGGACCGGGGCGCGCCGGAACCGATCCGCTCCGCCTTGCTCGACGGCGCTCGCTGGTGGAACGAGGCGTTCGAGGCCGCGGGTTACATCGACGCGTTCCGGGTCGAGCTGATGCCGGAGGGCGCCGACCTGCTCGACGTCCGCTACAACGTGATTCAGTGGGTGCATCGGTCGACCCGCGGATGGTCCTACGGCGGCTCGGTCACCGACCCGCGCACCGGCGAGATCATGAAGGGCCACGTGACGCTCGGTTCGCTGCGGGTGCGGCAGGACTTCCTGATTGCCCAGGGTCTGCTGTCGCCCTATGAGAACGAGGATTCGTCCACTGAGGCGCTCACCGAGATGGCGCTTGCCAGGCTGCGCCAGCTCTCGGCCCATGAAGTCGGCCATGCGATCGGCCTGATGCACAACTTCGCCGCCTCTGCCTCCGGGCCTGAGGGCCGCGAGTCGGTCATGGACTATCCGCATCCCCTGGCGAGGTTGCGCGAGGACGGCACGATCGATCTGAGCGCGGCCTACGATGTCGGCGTCGGCGAGTGGGACAAGCGGACGGTCCTGTACGGCTACGCCGACTTCCCCGACGGCGCGGACGAGGCGGCGGAGCTCGACGCGATCCTGCGCGGGACAGCCGCCGCCGGCCTCCACTACATCAGCGACGAGGACGCGCGGCCGGCCGGCGGCGCCCATCCCCTGGCTCACCTCTGGGACAACGGCCGTTCGGCGGCGGAGGAACTGCGCCGCCTCCTTTCGGTGCGGCGTGCCGCGTTCGCGCAGTTCTCCGAGCGGAGCATCCGGGTCGGCGCGCCGCTGTCGGAACTGGAGGACGTGTTGACGCCTCTGTACCTGCTGCATCGGTACCAGATCGAGGCGGCGGCCAAGATCGTCGCCGGCGTCGACTACAGCTACGCGGTACGGGGCGACGGCAGGGCGCCGGCGACCCTGCTGCCGCCGGCGATGCAGTTCGACGCGCTCGACGCCCTGCTGCAGACGGTCGATCCGGCCGAACTCACGTTGCCGCAGCGGATCCTCGACCTGATCCCGCCGCCGCCCCCCGGCCGGAGCCGGGGCCGGGAGCACCTGCCATCGCGTGCCGGTCTGACGTTCGACCCGGTCGGCGCGGCCGAGATGGCGGCGGACCTGACGTTCGCCATGGTCTTCGATGGCGAGCGCGCGGCGCGGTTGGTCGATCACCGCGCCCGTGACGAGGGGCAACCCGGTCTTGCTGCCGTGATCGATCGGGTGCTGGCCTCGACCTGGCGCGCCGATCCTTCGCCCGGCCTTGCCGGAGAAGTCGGCAGGGCGATCGACTTCGCCGCCCTGCGGCGGCTGATGGCGCTGGCGGCGGGCGTCCCCGTCAGCATGCCGCCGAACTTCGACTGGCCGGTCGTGCCGGCGCGGTCGGGATCGTTCCAGGTGCGGGCCGAGACGCGGTCCGCACTTTCGGCGCTCGGGCGTTGGCTGGAGGAGAACCCGGGCGGGACGGACGAGCCCGCGGAACGGGCGCATCGGACATACGGGGGATGGCTAATCGAACGGTTTCTCGAGGATCCGGGCTCGGTGGAACTCCCCGCGCCGCTGAGGTCGCCGGACGGTTCGCCGATCGGCTGCGGTGTGGGTCACAGCGGCGAGTCCCTTCCGGCCTTTGTGCTGCCGCAATGAGCGGCGATCCATCCGCAGCGCTCCGGCTGCCGGAGGTCGTGGCGAGGCTCTACAGCGCCGGCGCGCTGGCCGAGCTCGTAGACCTCCGGCGGACGCTCCACGCTGACCCCGAACTCTCGCTCCATGAAGAACGTACGTCCGCCCGTCTTGAACGGACGCTGGACGAACTCGGCGTCGACGACGTTACGCGTGTGGCCGGCACCGGCGTCGTCGGCCGCATACGCGGCCGCGACCGGAAGGTGCCGCCGGTCGCCGTCCGCGGCGACATCGACGCGCTGCCGATCCAGGAAGACACCGGCTTGCCGTTCGCGTCACGCAACGACGGCGTGATGCACGCCTGCGGCCATGACGTGCACGCGTCGTGGACGGTTGCGGCTGCCCGCCTGCTCCGCGACGAGCCGGCGGCGGGTGATGTGCTGCTCGTGTTGCAGCCGGCGGAGGAGACGGGCGAAGGCGCCCTGGCGATCCTGTCGTCCGGCGTCCTCGACGACGCGGCGGCGATCTTCGGCGCGCACGTCGACCTCACGTTCGAGGTGGGGCAGGCGATGATCCAGCCGGGAGCGGTGGGCGCGGCCGCCGACCGCTTCGAGGTGGAACTGCTCGGCCGGGGCGCTCACGGAGCCAGGCCCCACCAGGGGTTGGATCCGGTCGTCGGCGCGGCCCAGGTGATCTCGGCTCTCCAGACCGTCGTGACCCGGCGGGTCCCGCCCGACCAGCCGGCCGTGGTCACGATCGGAGCCGTCGAGGCCGGAACGGCTCACAACGTGATTCCCGATCGGGCGGTGCTCAAGGGCACCATGCGCTCGCTCGACCCGGCGATCCGCCAGTTGCTGGCGAAGGAGGTCCGTCACGTGGCCGAATCGGTGGCTTCCGCCTGCCGGCTCGAGGCCAATGTCCGGATGCTCCAGGGGACGCCGGCGGTGCTGAACGACGAACGCGCCGCGGCCTGGGCGCACGAGGCCGCGGCCTCGGTAATCGGCGCCGAGTCGGTCAAGCCCCTGCCGGTCGCCAACATGGGCGGCGAGGACTTCGCGTTCTACCAGGAGCGCATCCCCGGGTGCTTCATCCGGGTCGGCGCGCGGCTGCCCGACGATCCGGTCGTGGGCGCCCACACGCCCTACTTCGCGCCGGCCGAGGAGGCGATCTTCGTCGGCGGCGCGTTGCTCG
>JAPOVF010000353.1 GCA_026708285.1 Acidobacteriota bacterium | reverse complement strand
CCGGAACGGGTCGATCACGCGGGCGCGGCAGAGCCGGTAGCGATAGGTCTTGCACATGGCGCTCTTTTGAGCATGAAAGGCGTCGTCCACGGGCTCCGCAGCCAGGACGCGGATCGCCGCCGGCAGATGACGGTTCGCACCGAAAACGAGCGCCCGCGCTGTTTCCGCAGACGCCGTGGCGGCAGCTACGGTCAGGTGAGCCACCTGGCCGCGGGCGTGTACGCCGGCATCCGTGCGGCCGGCGCCGTGCACCGTCACGCTTCGCCCGAGGATCCGGGCCAGCGCCTCCTCGACGACCTGCTGGACGGCGAGAGCGTTGTCCTGGCGCTGCCAGCCGGCGTAGTCCGTGCCGACGTACGCGATCCGCAGGCGGTACTTCATCGTCGCTCCGTCCCCAAGCCTGACACCTTCTCGGCGTGCCTCTGTCGCCGGCGCTCGACGAGGAACAACAGGAACGGAGGCAGCCAGACGGCGCCGTAGACCCAGGGGAAGTAGTCGACTCCCGCGAGCGCCGGCAGGTACGTCAGCGGTAGGGTCGCCGACAGCAGCAGGACACTGCGCGCGCCGAGCAGCGCCGCCCAGGGCAGGATCCAGATCAGATACCAGGGATACAGCGTCGGACTCGCAAGCAGAGCGATGCCGAAGGCGCCGAACGCGGCGCCGATCGGTCCGGGTCGTTGCCGCCAGAGCCGAAGCCAGGCGGCCGCGGCGGCGACCAGAAGCAGGACGCGGGCGAGGAACTGGGGATAGCTGTAGGCGTAGAGCGTGTCCCACGGCGGCGCCTCGATCTCGCCGCCGAAGACCAGCCGGGCCACGTGGACGAGCCCCGCAGCCACCCGGTCGAGTTGAAGCAGGTCGAGAACACGCCAGACCGGTTCGTAGAGCGGGCCGTTGTACTCCCAGCGCAGCGCGTAGGTCGCGAGGCCCGGAGGGAAGCCCCCGGTCCAGATCAAAACGCCCGCCGCCCCCGGGAGGAGCAGGCACGCGCCGCCGAGAGCGAACAGGCGCCCCCGCTGCCGGTGGTCCCTGATCCTCCGCCACCACAGCGGGATCGCGGCGAGGGGGACCAGCTTGACCAGGACGGCGAGCGCGGCGGCGGCCCCGGCGGCGAGGGAACGCCAGGAGCCGGAGCAGGTGCCGGACCGAACCGGAACCAGATAGACGCAGGCGATGACGAGTGAAGAGCCCAGCACGTCGACGTGGCCCATGCCGGCGCCCTCGATGACGACCAATGGGTTCCAGACGTAGGCCAGGGCGGCCACGACCGATCTCCGCCGCCGGGCGAGCGCGAGCAGCAGGCCGCAGGCGACCAGGTCGACCGCGGCCAGCGTCAGCTTGTAGCTCAGAAGGGGCTGCGGCAGGAGGCTGGCGGCCGCGAAGAGGCTCAGGGAGAGGGGCGGGTAGACCGTGGCGACATCACGGTGGGCGGTCCGCTGCCACAGGTCGTTGCGTAGCCCGGCCAGGTCGGGATGATCCGGTTCGAGGAGGTAGGGATTGGCGCCGGAGGCGGCGACGCGGCCGTCCCAGAGGTAGCGATGGACGTCGTCCGACAGGCTCGGCGAGAGGGGCGCCGCGAGCAGGCGCAGCAGCGCCGCGACCACCAGCAGGCCGGCGACCGGTAACTCTCCGGCCGTTTGCGGCCGTGGCGGCTCCAGCCGCTTCAATGCCCGGAAGAGGGCGGCGAAGGCCAGCAGGAGCACCGCGAGGAAGAGCGCGGTTGCCCAGGGTGCGCCGGCCGCCGGACGCAGGCCGGTCCGGTCAAGCGCCAGCAGGCCGCCGAAGCACGCGAGCAGAGGCCAGGCGGCGGCTGCCAGTGGGAGTGCCCTTGCCATATCGTCGGCGTCCGTGCTTCTTCCCGTGTACTACGCCGTTCTCGGCACGCTCGCACTCTTCGGACTTCACCGGCTGGTTCTGTTGCTGGTGCTGCGCCTGGTCCGGTCACCCGCCGCAACGGGAGGCCGGGCCGCAGCCGACGCTGAGGATGAAGCCCCGCCCCGGGTCACTGTCCAGTTGCCAATCTACAA
>JAPOVF010000232.1 GCA_026708285.1 Acidobacteriota bacterium | reverse complement strand
CCGGCTTCTCCATGAACACGTGCTTGCCCTGCTCGACCGCGTACTCGAAGTGTTCGGGCCGGAAGCCCGGCGGCGTCGCGTGGACGACGACATCGACGCCGGAGTCGATCACCTTCCGGTAGGCATCGAAGCCGACGTAACGGTTCTCGGCCGGCACCTGGAGGCGCTTGCCATTGTCGAACGACCCGTTCTCGCCCAGCTCGGCAAGATGCTCGTAGCAGTTCTCCAGCCGGTCCTCGAACGCGTCGGCCATCGCCACGAGTTCGACCGGTCCTTCGGTCGACATGGCCTGCGCCGCGGCGCCCGTGCCACGGCCGCCGCAGCCGATCAGACCGATCCGGAGCGTCGCGTCGCCACGGGCGCGCCCGACGTCCGAATTCGTGTTCGCGACAGCGGCCGCGGTCCCGCCGCCGACTCCGCCCGCAAGCAGGGCCGCCGAGGCCCCGGTGATGAAGCTGCGCCTGGAGGTTCCGTCCATGGTGTCTCCCCGCACCCGCAAGGTGCCGTTTACGTCGATCCGAATCGGTCGAACTCTGTTCCGTGGTCGCCATACTCTAGCGCTGCCACCAGCCTTCGCTACCATCCGCCGCCATGGACAACCTCGAGACGCTGGAATTCGAGCTCGCCGACGGCATCGCTACGGTGACGTTCAACCGACCCGACGCGGCGAACGCGATGAACCTGCAGATGACGAAGGACCTGCTGGAAGTGGGCATCGAGTGCGACGAGAACCCGGATGTGCGGGCTGTCCTGCTGCGCAGCAAGGGCCGGATGTTTTGCGCCGGCGGCGATCTGGCCTCTTTCGCCAAGGCGGGTGACGCCCTGCCTCGCGGCCTCAAGGAGATGACGGTCTATCTCCACGCCGCGATTACGCGCCTGACTCGCGGCAGCGCGCCAGTCGTCGCCGCGGTCCAGGGTCCGGCTGCCGGCGCCGGGTTCTCCGTCGCCTGCGCCGCCGACCTGGTCGTGGCCTCCGAGCAGGCCGTGTTCACGATGGCCTACACGCGCGCCGGCCTGACGCCGGACGGCAGCTCGACGTACTTTCTGCCACGGCTGCTCGGACGCCACCGTGCGCTGGAACTGATCCTCACGAACCGCACGCTGTCGGCCACCGAGGCCCAGGAATGGGGAATCGTCAACGAAGTCGTCCCGGCCGACGAACTGGACGCTCGCGCCGGGAAGCTCGCAAGGCAACTCGCCGCCGGGCCGACCTGGGCGTTCGGGGCGGCCAAGGAACTCGTGATGCGCTCCTTCTCGGAGGACCTGGAGTCCCAGATGGAGTTCGAGTCGCAGGCGATCGCCGACGCAGCACGAACGGAGGACGCCGCGGAAGGCATCGCGGCCTTCTTCGAGAAGCGGCGAGCGAACTTCCGGGGCCGCTGACAACTTGCACCGCGGGACCAGGCGACGCCGACTGTCGGTGCGCCGGCCTTCTGGCCGGCATCTGCGCCGACGCCGCGAAGCGGCGAGGCCCGGCAAGTTTGCCCCGCTCGCCGCGTCTTCCGCCCTGCTAATCGCCGCGGTCCAGGAACCGGGCGCCGGCCGCTACCCGGACATGCCGCCGGGCCGGCCGCCGGCCGTCGACCTACCGAACGCCGTCGCGGCCACCGAAGCCGAAATGCGGCCCTACCGCGAGCGGATCGTCGGAGTCGGCGCAGATGGTGGTGAAACGCACCTCGACATGGCTCCGGTGCCGGGCGGCGAGTTCCTTCAGGGAAGCCCGGACAGCGAGACCGGACGCGGCGAGTTGGAGTCCCCGCGTCGGCGCGTCCAGGTCGGCGCGTTCTGGATGGCGACCCATGAGACGACCTGGGATCTCTATCGCGTCTTCATGTTCGACACGGACCGCGGCGGCGACGAGCCCGCAGCCGCCTGGGCGGACGCGGTCAGCAGGCCGACGCCGCCTTACCGGCCAATGGACTTCGGCATGGGTACGGACGGCTTTCCCGCGATCTCGATGACCCAGTTTGCGGCACGCCAGTTCACGAAGTGGCTGTCGATGAAGACCGGCCGCTTCTACCGGCTGCCGA
>JAPOVF010000114.1 GCA_026708285.1 Acidobacteriota bacterium | reverse complement strand
CGCGTCGGTGCCCGTGGAGGAAGCCGGATTGCTCCTGATCCAGAACGAGACGCCGGCCGACGGCGTGCGAAGCGCGGTCGCACGCGCCGCCGCAGCCGGCGTACCTGTGATCTGGAACCCGGCGCCGATCGACGATCAGACCGACCCCGACCTCGAACCCGAACAGATCGCCTGGGTGACTCCCAACGAAGTGGAGTGCGCGGTTCTTCTCGGCCGGCCCGGCGAGAGAATCGAAGCGGAGAGCGCCGCCGACGCCGCCTCGGAGTTGCTGGAGATGGGCTACGGCGGCGCCGTACTGACCCTGGGCCCGGCCGGCGTCCTGCTGGCGGAACCGGGATCGGCGCCGACCCTGGTTCCCGCGCCCAAGGTGGAGGCGGTCGACACGACCGGCGCCGGCGACGCCTTCAACGGCGCCTTCGCCGCCGCCCTGCTGGCGTCTTCCGACAGCCGCAGAGCCGCCCGGTTCGGCGTCCGCTACGCCAGCGACTCCGTGACCAGGCACGGCACACAGACCTCCTTCGCGCGCTGGTAGCGTCGCCGCGTGGCCGGCCGCGGATCCTCCACCAAGCTCGCCCTGCTCGGCGGGACTCCGGTCCGCGGCAAGCCGTGGCCCCAATGGCCGGCACGCGGACCGGAGGAAGAACGAGCCGTCATCGCCGCGCTCCGGGACGGCGACTGGGGTGGCTTCCCGCTGCCGAACGAGCGCTCGGCCGCCTTCGCCGCCGCCTTCGCCGAACGCCACGACTGCGAACACGCCCTCTGCGTCGCGAACGGCACGGTGTCGCTTGAAGTGGCGCTCCAGGCGATGGGCGTGGAACCGGGCGCCGAGGTCATCGTGCCGGCCTACACGTTCGAGGCGACCGCCTCGGCCGCCCTGTTCGCGGGTTGCGTACCCGTGTTCGCCGACATCGACCCGGAAACCTGGTGCATCGATGTCGAGTCGGCGGCGAACCTGGTGACGGAGCGCACCCAGGCGATCGTGCCGGTGCATCTGGCAATGACGATCGCCGACCTCGACGCCGTCGGAAAGCTCGCCGAAAAGCACGGACTGGCCGTGCTCGAGGACTGCGCCCACGCCCACGGCGCCCGCTGGCGCGGCCGCGGCGTCGGCTCCTGGGGCGACGCCGGATCCTTCAGCTTCCAGACCTCCAAGTTGATGACCGCGGGCGAGGGCGGCATCGTGACGACATCGGACGACGCGCTTCTAGACGGCCTCCACGCCCTGGTGAACTGCGGTCGCCAGCGCCCCGAAGCTGCGGAACCCTCCGCAGTGATCGGCCACAACTACCGGATGACGGACCTGCAGGCCACCATCCTCGAGGTCCAGCTCGGGCGGATCGACGATCAGCACGAAGAGCGGGCGAGAAACGCCGACCGACTTCGCGCCGCGTTCGAGGACATCGGCGGACTCACGAATCTCCGGATCGACCACCGCGTAACGACCCAGGCGATCTACCAGTTCGTGTGCCGTTTCGACAGCAACGCCTTCGTCGGCATCGACCGGGATGTCTTCGTCGCTGCCCTCCAGGCCGAAGGCGTGCCGGCCGACGGCCGCTTCTACGAGTCGCTGCCCGTGAGCGAACTTCTTCGCCCGGACCCGGCCCGCTACCCGGCGTGGAGCAGGGCTCTCGCTGGCGCGCCGGCAGCGGTCTGCCCAAACGCCGCGCGCGCCGCATACCGGGAGTCCGTCTGGCTGCCCCACCAGCTCCTGCTCGGCACGGCGACCGACGTCGACGACATCGTCGAAGCCGTGCTCAAGGTGCAACGCGGCGCCGGTGACCTTGCGGGACTCGAAACCGCTGAAGTCGAACGCCTGCGACGGGCGCGATCGGCCCGCTAGGCCCAGGTCAGCGTGCTGGTGCTCTGTCCGAACGAGTCCGTCTCGACGCCCATCGACTGAAGAAGCGTCACGTACAGGTTGCAGAGCGGAGCGTTGTGCTCGCCCTCGTGCACGATGTGCTGCCCGTGGCTGAAGCCGCCGCCCGCTACCAGGATCGGCAGGTCCTTCGGCTCGTGGGAGTTTGCATTGCCCA
>JAPOVF010000390.1 GCA_026708285.1 Acidobacteriota bacterium | reverse complement strand
GGCGCCATCGCGTCGGCCACCCGCGGATCGAGCGGGGTGGTCGCGTTGTGGTCGAAGTAGACGGGAGCGGGCATGGTCAGGCGAAGACGCGCGGCTCGAAGTCCTCGGCGTTGACGATCGATGCGCTGTCGCCGGTGGCCCGGATGACGAAGAACCCCTGCCGTTCGGCGTGGAGGGCCACCTCGTCCGACGCCTGAAGGTAGGCCATCGCGCCGTAGACCTTGCGATCGCGGTACTCGGGCCACCACTCCTTGAAACGGACCAGCTTGGAACGGAACCGCCCGACGTCCTCCGGACGCAGCGTCGTCTTCACCTCGACCGCGACGATCTCCTCGCCGTTCCTCGCGAGGATGTCCACCTCGTAGCTCTCGCCGCCTCGCCGCTTCAGCGTCTCCCGCGCGAGACCGTACACGCCGACATCCCGGCCAGCCAGCAACCTGACCAGGTCGCCCCTGACCAGGCTCTCCATCAGCTTGCCCCACTGCGTCGTGAACAGATCCTCCGCCTTCTGGAGACGGCGGTCTGTCTCCTTCATCTGCTCGCTTGTCTCTTTCTGGAACTTCCTGATCTCCCTGATGCTCTCGGTGATCGCCTCGATGTTCCGGGTGAGTTCCCGCAACCGCTCGAGGGTTGGAGCTTCGCCGCGCTCTTCGTGGGGAATGGTCATGTTCAGTCGTCGCCTCTCTCTGGTTGTGGCGCCAGGGCGCCGTGAAGCGGTGGGACCTGAGGCAAGCAGGCCACGGGGGCAACGCCGCGGAAAGCCGGCAAGGGGTCTCGGAGAGTAACAGCCGGCCGTTCGTCGCAGGGCCGCGGCGGAGCCTGCCGCTTCCCCACCACACCTCGCCCTCCACCCACGCGGTACGCTTGACCGCTGATGACAGCCGCCCGCAGAGCCTGGACTTTGGCCCTTGCAGCGCTCCTCTTCTTCGCCTTCACGACCCCGGTGGCCGCACAGGAGGAAAGGAAGGAGACCCGCAAGGAGAGGCGGGAGCGCCGGGCGGCGATGGAAGCGGCCGAAGAGGCGCTGCCGCTCGAGTTCAAGAAGTTCCTCGACGACGTCCACTACCTGATCTCGGAGACGGAGCGCGAGGCGTTCCTCGCGGTCACCCAGGACTACCAGCGCCGGGCCTGGATCGAACGGTTCTGGCGCATCCGCGACTCCTACCCCGACACGCCGCGCAACGAGTTTCGGGCCCGCTGGGAGGAGCGCCTGCTCTACGTCGAGCAGGAGTTCGAAGGCCCGCGATCGGACCGCGCGTGGATGTTCCTCCTCAACGGGGAGCCCGACGGACGGCTCCAGTTCCAATGCACGATGGTGACGTGGCCGATCGAGATCTGGTTCTACCGGCGCAGCGACCAGGTCGGCCACGAGTTCTTCCTGCTGTTCTACCGCCGCGCCAACCAGCCCGTCTACGAACTCTGGCACCCCGCCGACGGGATCGGCCGGCTGCTGGACCTTGGCGTCAGCCCGCAGGGCGCGGGTGTCGAGATCCAGGGTTGCAAGGACGGCGACGTCGCCGCGTCCGCGATCAACTGGCTGCTGCGCTCGAACGGCATGGAGTTCGCCATGCTGATGGGACGCCTGGTCGAAACGCCGGAGGCGCCCTCCGCGGAGTGGACGCTCACCTTCGAGGCCTACACGACGGACGTGCCGGAGGACGCCGAGCCCCTGGACGCCAGCCTCGAGGTCCGCTACCCGGCGCGCTACCAGGCCCGGACCGTGGTCGAGGCCCTGGTCGAGATCGACCCGTCCTCGGCCCGCCCCGACACGGTGGGCGGCCAATCGAGCTACAACTTCTTCCTCACCGGGGAAATCCTGCGCGAGGACGCGCTGTTCGAGAACTTCCGCTACAAGTTCGACCTGCCGCTGGGCAGCGCCGCGGACATCGACGGCACGCCGATCCTGCTCTCCTTCGAACGGCGGCTGCGCCCGGGCGACTACCGCCTCGTGCTCAAGATCGAGGATCTGAACGGCGCCCGCTTCGCCCGCCTGGAGCAGCCCCTCGAAGTGCCGACCCTCGAGGCGCCTGCCGCCCGCCAGCTCGACCCGGCGGTGCAGAAGATCATCGACCAGGCGGAGGCCGTGCTCTCGAGCGAGGTGCCCACCGTGCAGCTCCTGGAACCGCCCGGCGAACTCCAGACCGGCCTGGTGCGCTTCGACACCCTGGCGACCGGCGACATCGCCGAGATGCGCTTCTGGCTCGACGGCAACCAGGTTGCCCGCAAGCGCCGCGCTCCGTTCTCGGTCGAGCTCGATCTCGGCTCGGTACCCAGGGTCCACGTCCTGCGCGCCACCGCCCACGACGAGGACGGCGCCGAAGTCGCCTCCGACGAGATCTCCATGAACTCCGGCCGCAACCGCTTCGCCCTCCGTTTCGCGGAACCGCGCGAAGGCGTCAAGTACGAAGGCGAAGTCCAGGTCGAGATCGACCTCGCCGTCCCCGACGGAAGCCTGGTCGAGCGCCTGGAGCTCTTCCTCAACGACGAGCCGGTCGCCACGCTCTACCAGGAGCCCTTCAGCCAGCGGGTGGAGCTGCCGCCAGGCGACGAGATCACCTACCTGCGCGCCGCGGCCTTCCTCGTCGACGGCAACTCCACCGACGCCGTCGTCTACGTCAACGCACCGGACTACCTGGAGATCCTCGACATCCAGTACGTCGAGCTCTACGCGACCGCGCTCCACCGATCGGGCCGGCCGGTCGAGGACCTGCGCGCCGACCAGGTCACGATCCTCGAGGACGGCGCGTCGCAGGAGATCCTGCGCTTCCAGCGGGTCACCGACCTGCCGGTCCACGTCCAGGTGATGCTCGACGTCTCGGCCTCCATGGTCGACCGTCTCGGCACCGCCCGCGAGGCCGCCCTGGGCCTGTTCCAGAGCGCGATCACCCCCCGCGACCGGGCGGCCCTGGTCACCTTCAACGACCATCCGTACCTCGCCTCCGACTTCACCAACGACACCACCAAACTCGCCGGATCGCTCGCGGGCCTCAAGGCCGAACGCGGCACCGCGCTCTACGACGCGCTCGTCTTCGGCCTCTACTACCTGAACGGCATCAAGGGCCAGCGGGCCCTGCTGCTCCTCTCCGACGGCAAGGACGAGAGCAGCCGCTTCAGCTTCGACCAGACCCTCGAGTACGCCCAGCGCTCCGGCGTCGCGATCTACGCGATCGGCCTCGGCCGCCAGGTCGGCGCCGCCCGGCGGGCGCTCTCCCGCCTCGCCACGCAGACCGGCGGGCGCTCCTTCTTCATCGGCAGCGTCGGCGAACTCGCCGGCGTCTACGACCAGATTCTGGGCGAGCTGCGCTCCCGCTACCTGATCACCTACCAGTCGACCAACACCAGCGGCGACCGCCGCTTCCGCGAGATCGAGGTCGACGCCAGCGCGCCGGGCGTGTCGATCCGCGCGCTCAAGGGGTACTACCCGTGAGGTGGTGGGTTGAGCCGAAGGCCGGCACCTTCCTCTCCGCAGCGTCCGCCCTGCTGACTCTCCTCACCCTCCTCGCCACCGCCGCCCACGCCCAGGACGACGCCACCGCCGCGCTCGACCGCCGCCATGCGGACTTCCTCGACACCGCCGACGCGATCCTCACGGACACCGAGCGCCGCGTGTTCGGCGAACTCCGGCACGCCTACCAGCGCGACGCCTTCATCAAGCGCTTCTGGAGCGTCCGCGACCCCTACCCCGAGACGCCGCAGAACGAGTTCCGGGAGCGCTTCGATCGCATGCGCGAGCTGGCCGACGAGCGCTTCGGCGGCGCCCGGGGCGCCCGTTTCGAGGCGCTGCTCCTGCACGGGGAGCCGCAGCGCGCGTTCACCACCACCTGCCGGTTGCTGCGCACCCTCCACATCTGGCACTACTCGCACAGCCCGGTCGTGCGCGGCGAGTTCTACCTGGTCTTCCTGCGCCAGGGGGGCGACTACCGGTTGTGGACGGTGGCGGACGGGCTGTCCGGCCTCCTCATCTTCACCGGCCCCGCGATCGACCGCGACTCGCGGGTCGAGGAGATCAACCGCGAGTGCGCGCGCGGCGGCGACGTGCTGACCGCGCTGGCGCTGGCGCTCGACTGGGAGGCGATGGGCGGCGAACCCGAGCCCGGGAGCGCCAACGACGAATGGGCGCTCGCGTTCCTCGACCGCAGCACGGAGGCACCCGCCGGCGCGACGCAGTTGACGGCCGAGATCGCGATGCGCTACCCGGGACGCCGCGGCAGCCGCACCGTGGTCCAGGCGATCGTCGGCATCGACCCGGCCCGCCTGCCCGAGGCCGAGGACGGCCGCCGGCGCTTCCTGCTCGACGGCGAGGTGCTCCGGCAGGGCGAGCTGTTCGAGAACTTCCGCTACCGCTTCGAGCCGCGGACCCGTTCCCCGGCCACGAGCGGCGGAGCGATTCCCCTGGTCATGCAGCGCTACCTGCGACCCGGGGCGTACCGCCTGGTGGTCAAGGTGCGCGATCAGGACAGCGGCAGCTACTTCGCCGCCAACGCCGACATCGACGTGCCGCTCGTGCCAAGGACCCCGGCACAGGCAGTCGTCGCGGAGGACGCGGACACGACTCGCGCGGACCGCTCCGCGGCTGCGCGCCTGGTGCCGGCCAGAAGGCCGGCGCACCCGGTGTCTGCCGCTCCGGGCGTACCCGACTGGCTGGCCGAGGCGAACGCGGCCGCACCCCTTGAGAACGAGCCGGACGATCACACCGTCCGCATCCTGCCGCTGCCCGAACGGCTCCTCGTCGGCCGGGTCCGGATCGGCGCCGACGCCGAGGGGGCGGACATCCACCGGATCGCCTTCTCCCTGAATGACCGGGAGCTGATCAGCAAGCGACGGCCGCCTTACCAGGTGGAGATCGACCTGGGGCCGGCGCCGCGCATCCACACGCTGCAGGCGAACGCCTACGATCCACAGGGAAGCCTGCTGGCCAGCGACGAGGTGCTGCTCAACTCCGGGCCCCACCGCTTCACCGTCCGCCTCACTTCGCCCCAACGCGGCGCCAACCACACGCGGAGCGTGCGCGCGGTCGCCGAGGTCGAGGCGCCGCGCCACGAGCGGCTGGACCGGGTCGAGTTCTTCCTCAACGACACACGCACCGCGACCCTCTACCAGCCGCCCTTCGAGCAGCCGATCCGGATCGATCCGGGCGAGCCCCTGTCCTATGTGCGCGTGGTGGCCCACCTGGCGACCGGCGCCTGGGCGGAGGACCTCGTCTTCGTCAACTCCCGCGACCGGGTCGAGTACGTCGACGTCGCCCTGATCGAGCTCTACGTCTCGGTCACCGACCGCTCCGGCGCGCCCCTAACCGGCCTGGCCGAGAGTGACTTCCAGGTCTTCGTCGACGGCGAGGCGCAGTCCCTCCAGCGTTTCGACCAGGCCGCGAACCTGCCTGTCCACGCCGGCATCCTCTTCGACACCTCGACCTCCATGGTCGACCGCATCGACGCCGCCGAGGAGGCGGCCCTCCACTTCTTCGAGCTCGTCCTCGGCCCGCAGGACCGCGCCTGCCTGATCACCTTCAACGACCGACCCGAACTCGCCGTCGGCTTCACCGGCTCCCGGGAGACCCTGGCCGGCGGCCTGGCCGACCTGACGACCGAGGGTGAGACCGCCCTCTACGACAGCGTGCTCTACGCCCTCTACTACTTCGGCGGCCTACGCGGCAAGCGGGCGCTGATCCTGCTGACCGACGGCGGCGACTCCAGCAGCGAGCACCGCTTCGACGACGTGCTCGACTTCGCCCGTCGCAGCCAGGTGGCGATCTACAGCATCGGCATCGCCATCGACCAGCGCGAACTCCTCGTCCGGGGCCGCCTGCAGCAGCTCTGCAACGAGACCGGCGGCCGCTGCTTCTTCATCACCGGAGCGTCCGAACTGAAGCGCGTCTACGAGCGGATCGAAACCGAGGTCCGCTCCCAGTACCTGCTCGCGTTCGAGTCTCCCGAGGGCGACCCCGACGCCTTCCGCAAGGTCGACGTGAAGCTCGCCAACCCCCGACCCCAGGGCCGCCGCGGCGTCAAGGTCCAGACGATCCCGGGCTACTTCCAGTGAGCCGAACCACCCCACTGGGTGCGCCGGCCTTCTGGCCGGCAGCCAAGGCGAGGCCGCGAAGCGGCGAGCCCGAAAGCCGTCTCGCCCTCGCCTCCGCGTCCCCCCGCCGCCGCGAGCTCCTCGAATCCCTCGACCTCGACTTCATCGTCCGCCCCGCCGCTGTCGACGAAACGCCGAACCCCGGCGAACGCCCGCGCGACCTCGTCCGCCGGCTCGCCCGGGAGAAAGCCGAAGCCGCCGGGCGCGACGGCGAGTGGGTCCTCGCCGCCGACACGATCGTCGTCGAGAACGGCGACGTCCTCGGCAAGCCCCGGGACCGCGACCACGCCAGGGAGATGCTCCAGCGCCTTCAGGGACGCTGGCACCTGGTGCTGACCGGCGTCGCTCTGAGGCCCCCCGACGGCGACACGCTGCACGCGGTCGAGAGCACCCGCGTCCTGTTCGCCGAACTCACGCCCGAGCAGATCGACTGGTACGCCGCCACCGGCGAGCCCCACGACAAGGCCGGCGCCTACGCGGTCCAGGGGCTGGGGGCGCTCTTCGTCAGCGAGATCGACGGCAACTACAGCAACGTCGTGGGCCTGCCGTTGCCCACCGTCCGTCAGTTGTTCGAGGGCGCGGGCAGCGACGTCAGGGTCTTCCGACGGGCTCCGGCACGAGCTCCCGGCCCGCCGACGAGCTAGAGGCCGAGCCGGGACAGGCCACCTGGAACTCCGCGAACAGGTCGGCAGCCAGCGCCGGCGTAGCCTCAGTGAGGTTCGTTGCCGTGACCCGAACTGTCTGGGCCCTTCCCCGGTCCGGGTTGGCCGAAGCGCAGCGGTTCGTATCCGCCGAGACGTCGATCGTCCAAGAGAAGCTGAGTTCGGCGGCCGGGCACGTTCCCGGATTCGCGGAGGCCGAAGTAGCACCGCCGACATCGACCGCATCGGGCAGATTCAGGACCGTGGTGCCGCTCATTCCGCCCGTCAAGCCAATCGTGGCATCCGGTGTGCAGCCGGTGTCGACGAGATGACCCGTCGCTATGGAGAGAGTCGCGGCGACGGACACGGAGGAGCCCGCCAGAGCGGGTCGAACGACCGCGCCCGAGAGAGGATCGCCCATCGCGTCCGCGAGCGTCAGGCGCCAGTCGGCCGGCACGCCCAGGACGCAGTTCTCGTCCGTGGCGGCCGCGTCGAGGAACACCCCGGAACAGGGCGTGGGCGGCACCACGGCGGCCGAGTGCGGAAGCACGTCGAAGAGCTGGTTCGCGTCGTCCGTGAACAGCGTCGCGCCGCCTGAGCCGCGGCCGTCGGCATCGACCGTGACCTCGTGCCGGTCGGCCTGAATCCCGCCCACGTTGGGCTCCAGCGGAAGCTGCCGGGGCGCTTCGGCGAGCACGTCCATCCGGATGAGCGGCGCCGCGGCCGCGGCCACGTCGGCGTCCGCGCCGGTCCCGACCGGGCGGAATACCCAGTACCAGCCACCGCTCTCGATGCCGTGCACCCGGAGATCGACCGAGTCCCGCGTCGTGTCGGAGTCGCAGTCGACGAGAACCGCCACGAGACCGGTCATGGCAGTTGGAACCGCCTCCTGCGCGAGGGTGGTGCCGCCGCACGTGAACGAGTACGTGACGATCGCCCAGCCGTCGTCGGCAGCATTCCGGAGGGCCTGAGCCACGAAGCCGCCTCCATGGCCGTTGAGCCGGGGATTCGGGTCGCTCTTCCCGCGAAGATCCGCAAACCAGGGCGCCGTGTGGAGTTCATCCGCCGGGGCGTCCAGAAACTGAGACGCCGCAGGCGCCGCTGCAAAGGCCAAGGCAAGGCAACCCACCGCCCATGCCGCTACCGTTCGGTTGTTTCTCATGGCATCCAGCCTCTCGTAGTCGTCACGGCGCCGAAAGAAAGAGACGCGGCCAGCGCCGTCAAGCCGTTCTACCGACTATAGCCAAGCTATGCCCCGAACTTCTGGAGCTTCCCGGCGTTCGCCAGCAGCAGCCCCATCAACTCGCTCGACGGGATCGTGCCGACCGCGCCGCGGATCGCTTCGGCCTCGGTGAACCGGGCGCAGTCGTCCACGAAGCAGCGGTCCGACGACAGGAGCAGCGGCACCGGGTGCCAACTGTGGGCCTTCATCGGCGCCGGGGTCGAGTGGTCGCCGGTGATCGCCAGCACGTCGGGGCCCAGCTCCAGCAGGCGCGGCAGCAGGGCGTCGACTTCCTCGATCACGGCGACCTTGGCGGCGAGGTCCCCGTCCTCGCCGGCCATGTCGGTGCCCTTGACGTGGAGGAAGAAGTAGTCGAAGTCGCGCCAGCGCTCCTCCAGCCGGTCGAGCACCTGCCCGAAGGCCTTGCCGCAGTCGACCACCTCCATGCCGCAGGCCTTCGCCACGCCGCGGTAGAGGGGATACCCGGCCAGCGCGGCGGCACGCAAGCGGTAGAGCTCACCCACGCCCGGCAGCGCCGGCAGCCTGGAGAAGCCCCGGAGCAGGAAGGCGTTCGCACGCCCTTCGGCCCGCAGCTCCCGCCGCAGCGCCTCGACGACCGGGGCGATCCGCCGGGCCGTCGCCCGCGCCGCGCGGCCCGCGTCGCCCGGACCCGCGGCCGCCTCGAGCGGCAGCGGCGGCACGCCGAGCTGCTGCGGGTCCGTGTCCAGGAGATCCGGATCGAGCGCCGGCGTACCGGCGGCGGCGCGGAACAACAGCACGAAGCGGTACGCCTCGCCCGCGTGGACCTCCGCCTCGACGCCGTCGCCGAGCACCCCGCCATCCACCTCGATCCGCCGGGCCAGGAGCCCGCAGATCCGCTCGCCCTCCGCGCTCGGGATGCGCCCGGCGCGCCGGTCCAGCAGCCGGCCTTCCCCGTCGACGGTGGCGAAGTTCCCCCGGGCCACCACGGCGTCGCGCGGAACGTCCAGGCCGAGGCCGAGCGCCTCCAGCACGCCGCGGCCGATGTCCACCTCCGGCGCGGTCGGCTCGTAGCCGAACAGGGCCAGGTGGCCCGGCCCGCTGCCCGGCGTGATCCCGGTCCCCGCCGGCACCAGGCGGCCCAGCGCCGACCGCGCCGCCAGATCGTCCAGGTTCGGGGTGCGCGCCTCTTCGAGCGCCGTCCGCGGCTGGTCTGCGGTTCGCAGGTCGCCGACGCCGTCGAGCACCAGCAGGACGATCCGGCGATCGTTCCGCTGCGCGAGGCGCGTCAACAATTCCTGACGCGTGGCGCCACTCACGCCGGCACCGCCTACGCCACGAAGTAGGCCGACGCCCGGATCTGCACGCGCGCCCGGGGCTGGAAGCCGCCGCCGTGAAGCCGCAGCGCCGTGTCTCCCGACAGCACGGGCAGAACGATCCAGCCGTCGAACGTCTCGCCCCGCTGGTAGGGCGAGACGACCGGTTCGAGTTCGGCGAGCCGCGTCCAGTGACCGTTCTCGGCGAAGTTCGCCCGCAGCTCCAGGTAGGCCTTGTCCAGGTCGATGTTCTTGCCCTCGCGCGGGTGCCACACCGAGACGACGAACCGCATCTCGTCGTAGCGGTGCGTGTCCAGGCGCTCGCCCTGGCCGTGCGTCAACGGGTAGACGAACGCCCCCTTGTTGTCGGTCGCGTAGATCTCCGGCGTGGCCGTGAAGGCCACGTGGAGCGGCTGCACGTTGCGGCTCACTCAGCGGAAGCCGCGGCGGAGTTCGTTGCGGAACGTCTGGTAGTTCTGGTCACCGTGCAGGCAGACGACGACGCGCTCCAGCTTCGTGCCGCCCTGGAGGTAGCGGTGGACCTCCGTCAGCAGGATGCGGGCGCAGCGGTCGACCGGGTATCCGAACACCCCGGTGGAGATCGCCGGGATGGCGATCGTGCGCTGGCCGTTGCGATCGGCCAGGGCGAGCGACGCCCTCACCGCGGCGGCGAGCTTGCGATCCTCGTCGCCCTCGCCCATGCGGGGGCCGACGGCGTGGATCACCTGCCTCGCCTTCAGCGTGCCGGCGCCGGTCATCACCGCGGTGCCGACCGGGGTGCCGCCGATCCGGTTGCACTCGTCCTGGATCGAGGTGCCGCCCTTCTTGCGCACGGCGCCCGCGACGCCGCCGCCGAGCTGAAGGTCCTCGTTCGCGGGATTGACGATCGCGTCGACTTCCAGTTCCGTGATGTCGCCCTCGATCAGCTCGAGCAGCGTATCGTTCATCCTGACGGCCACAACCTACTCCCAAAGCTGCCCGCCGAAGGCCGCACCGACCCCTACGTTCAGCGGCCCGCGGAGCGACGGATTTGCAGAACTGTCGAAGCGCGCCGATTCTATCCCACCGACAAAGATCCTGTGTCACAGCGCCTTCTGGCTAGAAGAGATCGCTGTCGCCCTTCGTGTAGTAGCCCCGTCGGAGCAGTGAGACCGCGTCGCCGCGGACGAACGGAGCCATCCCGGTCACCAGGCCCTGCGGCTCGGGGCGCCGGACCAGGCCGAGAGCGTCCAGTTCCCTTGCCAGCCAGCGCGGCCGGTCGCCGAACCAGCCGGCGATGGGGAGGCCCGGCACCCGCATGTCGTCCAGCAGCGCTCGCAGGGCGGGCCGCTCGGCCGGATCGACCAGGGCGTCGCCCCACTCCACCCGGTCCGGCAGTCGCCGCGACGCCACCCACGCCGCCAGGCGCTCGTTCCGGTAGGCGGCGGTCAGCTCGGGACCCTCGGCCGGGCAGTCGAGGTAGCGCCAGCGCACGTACTCGGCGGAGCGCTCGACCAGCAGGCCGTAGCGGTCGCTCACCCGCTCGAACAGGGCATCGAACGCGGCGTCGATCCCGGAACGCTCCGTGATCCGCCGCAGTTCGTAGCGGCGGCCGACCCGCGCGGACAGGCCAGGCCGGGCCCCGGCCGGCAACTCGCGGTAGGGAACGTCCTCGACCTGCCGCACCTCCAGGAAGCGGTTCGAGAACTTCAGGATGTTGCCCGTGTTGAAGCCGTAGTTGAAGGCGACCCGGCCCTTGCAGTGCACGAGGTAGAAGTGCCTCGCCGACCGCGCGAGCAGACTGGTCGGACCGCGTCCCACGGCGCGGGCGCTCGCGCGGGTCATCGTGTCGCCGACCTGGTGGCTGCCGGCCGGGCTCGTCGGCGGCAGACCCCGCCAGCGCACCGGGTACGCGCAGTACTGGCAGACGAGTTCCCCGCCGGGCGAGAACGCGAGCGAGATGCGGGGACCGCCCCACGGGTTGTCGACGTACCGCCAGGTCCACTGCTCCAGGCTGAGGTTCCGCCAGAAGCTCTCCCGGAACAACTCGAGGATCGCCTCCTCGTCCCCCGGCCGGTAGCCGCGCAGACGGTAACCGTCGCGGCGCGCGCGCACGACGCGAAACGGCGGCGCCGCCTCCCGCCCCGCGACCGGCTCCGGCAGGCCGGCCCGCTCGACGACCGGCCGGAACCCCCCCTCCAGCAGATCCACGATCAGCCGGTCGTAGCCGCTCGGCCCGGACTCGGAGGCGCCGGCGTCGTAGGCCCAGGCGACCACCACCTCGTCCGGCAGCTCCTCGACCGCGCCGACGGCCTCCGAGCCGACCACCAGGAGAAGACCCCGCGACCCGATCGCCGAGATCCCGCCCCGGGGCAGCACGCCCTCGACCGCCTGGTCGAGACCGCCTTCCGGCTCCGCCCCGGCCCGGCGGCGTTCGAGGCAGCGCCGCCAGGCCTCGACCGCCGCGACGGCCGTCTCCGCGCCGCGCTCCGCGTTCACGACGGCGATGCTACTTGCCCCGCAGATCGCGGCAGCCCGCGCCGCTCGCCCGAACCGACAGGTCCGAGCGCGCCTCCCGGACCAGCGCGGGCGGGAGCTCGAAGTCGGCCGGCGCACCCGCGCCGAGGCGGCAACCGGCCGCCGGGACGCCCAGCGGCAGGGGAGTGACTTCGATCCACGCCTCCCCGCCCACGGGCGCCTCCGGCAGCGGCGGCGGATCGGCGAAGCGCCGGGGCAGGCGCTCGATCAGCCGGAGCAGCGCCGCGAACGGGGCGCCGTAGCGGCGGCGGCGGAAGCGCTTCATCGACTCCTCGAACCACATCTGGGCTCGAGGCTCGAGCTGCGCGCTCTGGTCGTAGGCATGCACCGCGGACGCCGCCGGGACCAGCACCGCCCGCGCGCCCTTCTCCCGCGCCCGCAGCAGCCAGTCGGTCTCCTCGAAGTAGAGCCGGAAGTCCTCGTCGAACGGCCCGACCCGGCGCCACCAGTCCGTTCTCATCGCGAGAAGGGCGCCGGTCAGTTCGAAGCAGGGCATCGGCTCGCGGGCCGACCAGAACGCGCGGGCGCGGCGCCGCCAGCGCCGGCGGTACGAACGGCCCCAGAGCGTCGACCGCTCGGCGCAGACCGCGTCCAGCTCGGCGGCGCGGGTGCGCACCTGCTGCGGCGGCAGCATCAGCCGGCCGCCCCGGTCCCAGAACAGCCGCGGACCGGCGATATCGGCCTCGCGCAGCGCCTCGACGAGCGCCCGAAGGCAGCCCGGCGTCACGATGACATCCGCGTTCATCAGCAGCAGCACATCGCCCGCCGGCGCGCGGGCGCCGAGGTTCACCCCGCCCGCGTAGCCCAGGTTGGAGGACGGTTCGATCACCCACGTCCTGAGATGCCCGGTGTCGAGCCGCTCTTCGGGCGACGCCGAGGCCGCCCCGTTGTCCACCACGATGATCTGAACCCTCAGGTCCGCGTCCCGCGCGTCCGCCTGGAGCGCTTCCACCGAGGCCGCGAGGAAGTCCGGCGTCCGGTAGTGGACGATGACGGCCGTGATCGTCGGGTCGCCGGGCGCGGGGCTCCGAAGCCGCCCGTCCGAGCTAGATTTCATCCGCGAGGCCGTCCTTCAACCGGGCGAACAGCGCCCCGCCCAGGACCACGGCGCCGGCGGCGCAGGCGATCAGCGGCACCAGGCTCACCCGGAGCCCCCCGCCGAGGAACGCGGCGCGGTAGAGGTAGACCAGGCCCGTCAACGGGTTGAGCTCCAGCAATCGCCGGATCGTCTCGTTCTCGATGAAGTTCACCGAGTAGATGATCGGCGTGACGTAGAACCAGGTGTTCAGGACCAGGCCCACCGTCTGCGCGACGTCCCGGAAGTAGACGTTCGCCCCCGCCAGGCCCAGTCCGAGGCCGAAGGTCAGCGCGAGCTGCAGCACGATGGCGACCAGCAGCAGGGGCAGGCTGGCCACCGACAGTTCGCCGAGCACGGCCAGGACGACGATGAACGCGAACGCGCCCACGCCGGCGTGGAGGACGGCGCCGAGGACCAGGGAAGCCACCAGGAGCTCGGGCGGCAGGAGCATCTTCTTGACCAGGTCGGGGCTGTCCGTGATCGCCGATGCCGAACGGCTCAGCCCCTCGTGGATCGCGAACCAGGGCAGCAGGCCGCAGAACAGGAAGACGGCGAAGCGCTCCGTCTGTTCGCCCGGGAACGGAAGCTTGACCACGTAGGCGAAGACGAACGTGAACAGCAGGAGCTGCCACAGCGGGTTGACCAGCGACCACAGGAGGCCCAGGACCGAGCCCGCGTAGCGCGACCGGAGGTTCCGCACCACCAGCTCGCGCAGCAGGAACAGCGACTGCCGCGCGCGGCGGCCGCCAAGCGGGACGTCAACCACCGGGGGCGGGGAGAAGCGTGCGCGCGGCCGCGAGCATGTTGAATCTGGACACGCTCATCAGACTCACTCTAGCGCGGTGGCTACGCCGGCTCTCAGGAAAGGACGCGGGGCTCGAAGTCGGGCGGGTTGACGATGCTGGCGCTGCTACCGGTCGCCCGGATGACGAACAGGCCCTTGCGCTCGGCGTACCGAACCACCGACTCGTCGCACCGACGATACGCCACCGCACCGTAGACCGTCTGCCCCGCCCGCGACCGCAGGCGCTCCGCGTACCACGACATCCTGTCCAGGAAGTCCGCCACGTCCTCCGGCCGAAGCGTCGTCTTGACTTCGACCACCACCGCCTCCTCTCCGTTTGCGGCGACGATGTCGAACTCGTAGTGCTCCCCGTTCCGCCTGCCGGTCACTCGTTGCATCGTGTCCGTCACGTCGATGCCGCGCTCCCGAAGCAGGGGCACCAGATCGCCTTCGACCAGGCTCTCCATGAGCTTGCCCCACTGCGTGGTGAAGAGGCCCTCCGCCTTCTTCAAACGACGGTCCGTCTCCTTCATCTGACGGTCCGTCTCCCTCATCCGACGGTCCGTCTCCTTCGTTTGCTCCCTCAGTTCCGCCATAAGGGCCGCGGTTTCGCGCAGGCTCTCCCGAATCTCCTCCATGGTGCGCGGACCGTTCGCTCCCGCGACGCTGTCACTTGTGCTCATGCTCGGAAGCGGGGCGACGAGCCCCTTCAGTCGACCGGGAACGGGTTCTCCGGCACCAGTTCGGCACCTGTGCTCGCCGCCGCATCGTCGGGACAGTTGACCTCGAAGCTCGTCTCGAGACCGTCCTCTCCCAGGCCCGGAATCGCCCCGGCCATTGCCGCGACCTCGAAGGTGATCGTCTGCTCGTTCAGTCGGTCGGGATCGTTGTTGGCGGCCAGGCACCGGTTGTCGTCCGTGCCGACGAACACCGACCACTTGTTGACGCCCTCTTCCCGCTCGTCAGTCGGTGTTCCGCCGTCGGTGCCGAACCGGATGGCGTTCACGCTCGTGTGGTGCTCGATCGCCCCGCGCACGGAGAGCCTTTGCGTGGTGATGTAGTTCTCCCCGTGGAGCGTGATGACGACCTCCCTCTCCGGGGCGGTCCCGGTCGGCCGGAGGACTTCGGACGCACTCAGGGTGAGTCGCCAGTCGTCGGACGACCCGAGATGGCAGTCGCTCGCGGTCTCGTCTCCCACCATGCCGCTACAGCCGCGGATCGGCTTCGTCGGCACGATGCGCGGGATGATGCCGACCCGGCCCGTGGGAACGTGCTTGACGTAGGTGCCGATGCTGCCTCGCGGAGTGTCGATCTCCAGGCCGCCCGGGTCCGTGACGTCGATCAGTTCGGCGTCGACCGCCTCCTTCGGGATGAACGGGGCTACTGCCGAGTTCTGGTCGTCGTTGATCCAGTACCAGGCGCCCGGTTTCAGGTTGTCGACTTCGAGCATGCCGGCTGCTCCCTCCGCGCAGGAGAAGCCACTGGCGCTACTTAGAACCTGGCGCACGATGCCGTCGCTGTCGGGCTGGATTTTGGATGAGATCGTCGTCTGACCGCAGACCAGGAAGAACTCGACCTCGGTCACGCCGCCCCGATCGGCCGACTCGCCGACGAAGCCGCCGTTTCCCGCAAAGTAGGGCGCCACCTGGCAGCGCGGGCAGTCGATCGCGACCGTCTGGCCCGCGAGCAGGGCCGGTACCGCACCGGCGACCAGTGCGAGGGGGATGATCCGCTTCACTTCTTCTCTCCTCTAGGGGCAGACGACCAGCACCGAGCTGGTCGCCGCCTCGTCGTTGGCGGGCGGATTCTCAACGATGCCGGGAGTGACCTGGTCCGGCGCGGTCGCGTCGGCGGTCACCGTCACGGTCAGGGAGTGGTCGTTGTCCTCGCTGCAGTAGGTCTCGTTCGGCGTGATCGTCACGGTCGCGACGTCGTCCGCCGTGTCGATCGACAGGCCCGCAGCGGTCTCGCTCACCCCGCCGGCCGCGTCGATGTCCGTGCCGCCACCCGCCCCGCCCGAGCTGTAGGTGCCGGTGAAGGTGGCGGTCAGCGGGGTTCCGCCCGAGTGGCCGAGTCGCGCGTCGCCGGTCTCCGCCGTAGTGAAGTGACCGGTGCCGTTGCCCCAGAGGTCGAACTTCACATCGACCGAGCCGCCTGCGCCAACGGGCCGGAGAACCTGGCCCCCGGCCGGGATCGGGCTCCGCTCGCCCGTGTAGAGGCCCTCAGGGCCCAGGACGCGGAGCACCGGCTTGCCGTCGCCCATCGCGCAGTTGCTTGTCTCCCGCCGGTAGGGACTCGCGGTGGTGCCGGCACCGGTGTAGTCGCAGACGTTCACCGGTTCCGGGTCCACTTCCGGCACCGGCAGGATGTTGGGCAGAATGCCCACCCGGCCCGTGCTGAGTTCCTTAAGGAAAACGGCGCCCCTGCCCTCCGACATGGTCACCCCGTCGCCGGCGCTGGTTACAGGGGTCGTCTCGTTGCCTAGCACGTCCGCCCGGAGCAGCGGACCGACGGCCGAGTTCGTTTCGTCCGTGATCCAGTACCAGCCGCCGTCCTCCAGACCGGCGATCTCCAGCGAGCCGCCTTCCTGGTCGCAGGCGAGGCCGTTGCCCAGGTTGAACAACTGGGACGCGGTGGCGCCGTGGATGTTAGCTTCGCCGGTGGTCGTCACGCTGTTGCAGGAGGCGACGAAGGTGACTTCGTCGACCCCTTCGGCCACCGTGCCGATGAAACCGCCGGAGCCCCGGAAGTAGGGAGCGACATGGTCGCACGCCTGGCAACTGACGTTCTGAGCGAACGCCGGGGCTGGAAGCGCACAGAGCGCCAGCGCGACCCGGATGTACTTCATCGGTCGGTTCTCCCAAGGCGGCCTACACCGCGTTCGATCAACCCTACGGGAAACGCACCTGCAGGTCCAGAGAGCCAAAGTCCATACAAGAAAAGCGGCAACCCCCGCGCCGGGCGTGAACCCGACGCGGAGGCGCCGCCTTGAAGTCGTTCTCCCTGTGAGCCTCAGGACTCGTGCGAGCCCCTCAGCTCAGAGGGAAATCGGCTGTTCCCTTACTCGGTCGGGAACGGGTTCTCCGGAACCAACTCCTGGCCCATGTTGGCCGAGGCCGCCGGGCAAACCACCGTGAACTTGAGCTGTCCGGCGACGCCGGCTGAGTTCACCGCGATGCCGGGCGTCACCTGAGCCCGCTGCGCGGCGTCGGCGACGGACACGTTGACCGTGACCGGCGTGGGGAAGTTGTTGTCGTCGTCGCAGTTGTCGTCGTTCGCGACGATGCTGACGGCCAAGGCATTGGCACCGTCGGTGGCAGGGGCGGCGTGGTCGATACCTTCAAGCGGCGTGCCGGAAGTGATCTCCTGACCACCACCAACGCCGCTACCCGCAGACACCGAGTAAGTGACGCCCTGGTAGCGGTGTGCGATTCTGCCCGCCGCCGACGCGGCCGCTCCCTGCTGTCCGCGCAGGAAGTCCGCTCCGTTGGCCCCGCTCGAGTCAGCAGAGGTAAGGAAGTGACCGCTGTTGTTACCCCAAAGATCGATGAGGATCGAAAGGGTGCCCGTACCGCCCGGCCGGGTGACGGTGTCGCCGCTCATGACGCGCGTCGTCGCCCCGGTGATCGAGTTGGTGTACGTCGCAAGTACAGTCGAACCACCGTTACCCATCATGCAGCCGCTCACACGGCGCGTCCAGGCGTTAGCCGCCGACGTGCCCGGGCCACCCGCGACACCGCACGGCGTGGGATCGACCGGATCCATCTCCATCGCCGGCAGGATGTTCGGCAGGAGGCCGACACGACCGGTGGCGGTCTCCTTGAGGAGCACCGCGCCCTTGCCCATCGTCATCGTGACGCCATCGCCCGCATCGGCGAGCATGGTCGTCTCGTTGTCGAGGATCTCCTTGTTGATCAGACCGCCCACGGCCGAGTTTGTCGCGTCCGTGATCCAGTACCAGCCGCCATCCATGATGGGGCCGACCTCGAACGAGTTGTCCTCGTCGTCCCCGTAACAGGCGGTGTCGTCCATCAACAGCATGGAGACCATGCCATCGCTGGGCGTCAGCTCACCGCTCCGGGTGACGCCTTCGCAGGTGGCGACCCAGGTCACCATCTCGGCGTCTTCCGCGGCCATCGCGATGAACCCACCATGGCCCTGGTAGACCGACACCACGTGGGTGCAGTCGTCGCAAGTGACGCTCTGACCGAACGCCATTGCAGGGATCGCGCAGAGAACCAGCGCGATCGTGATGTGCTTCACCAGCTTCATCAGTTTGTTTTCTCCTTGGGCGGCTTCCCTGCCGCCGTTCGTTTACCGGGAATGGCCGTGTGCCGTCCCGGAAGTTCTTCGATCCGAAGATCAGGCCACAGCGATGCGGACAACCCGCGCTGCCATGGCCGCTGACGTTTTCTCTCTTGACGACCGGTTCCTGGTCCTAAGTGAACCGCCGACCGTCACACACGCTGATGCTGCGCATCACCTCCCGCTAAAAGACTTCAAGGCCGTCTGTCCAAACGTTGGTGGAACCTTACCGGAAACGACCGCCCGGAACCAGTGGCCCGGAACGTCGCTGAACGTAGGGGCGCTGGCGGATCGGGATACGGCCTCATCTGCCGATTCAATTCCTCCGAGGCACGACACTATAGGGCCTTTTGGGGGATTCGTCAAGGGGTAGGGGTGTAGGAGTCAAATTATTGAGGGGATTGGAGTTAGGGTCGACCGGGAGAGTCCCAGGGGAAGCTCTCGGGGTGCTCCTCGCCCGGGGCCGGTTGGGCCGGGCGGACGAGGCCACGCTCCAGGGCCGGCAGCAGGGTGCGGGCGGCGGTTCCCTCGCGGTAGGCGCTCGTTTCCGGGGCCTCGAGGCGCCGCAGCGCGGAGAAGTGGACTTTTTCGCCGGTGACCAGGGGCAGGCCGTCCTCCCGCCGCTCGCCGACCGGACGGTCGTAGCGGCCCCAGAGCCGGTAGACCAGGCGCATCGAGTCGCCCTGGGGGCCGAGCTCGTCGGGGGCCAGGCGGGCGCCGGCGGCAGCGGGATCGAGCGCCAGGCCGGCCGCGTGCGCCCTGGCCC
>JAPOVF010000072.1:872-2040 GCA_026708285.1 Acidobacteriota bacterium | reverse complement strand
GTTCGGCATGGGAATGATGGGGAAGTCGCCGGTGCCGGTGAAGCTCTGCGTGCCGGACAACCGCCTGGACGAGGTGAAGGAACTGCTGAGTTGTGTCGCTGGTCCGTTGGAGGACGGCGAGGAACCGCGGAGCGACTGAAGCACCGTCGTCCGCGGATGCCGGCGGGAACCCGAGTGGCGCGTTCCGCGCCACACGCGAACCAGTCCGTGCGCCCGTCAGCGGGCGCACGGATGGCACACGGCGCACCCAGTCTCAGTCGGCGAGCAGTTCCAGGACCTCGGGCAGCAGCCGGCGGGTGGTGCTGAACGCCCGGTCGCCGTGGATCGTCTCGTTGCCGTCCCAGTCGCCGAAGTAGCCGCCGGCCTCGCGGAGGATGACGGGAAAGGGCCCGCAATCCCAGGCGCTCATCTGCGGATCGACCATCAGTTCGAGGCGGCCCGTGGCGACCAGGGCGTGGCCGTAGGCGTCGGACCAGCCGACCCGGTAGGCGGTGCGCTCCATCATCCGCTGCCAGGCCTTTCGGTGACGGGGATCGACGAAGAGGCCCGGGTCGCCGAAGGAGACGTAGCCTTCGCTCAGGTTGCTCGTCGGGCACACCTGGACTGGCTCCCCGTTCAGCGTGCAACCGCGGCCGGAAGCTGCCGCCACCGTCTCGCCGATGCCCGGGAAGTGGGCGACGCCGACTTCGACCCTTCCGCCGACCTCCAGGCCGATCAGGATCCCGTAGAGGGGAACGCCGCGGACGAAGGAGCGGGTGCCGTCGATCGGATCGACGTACCAGTGGCGTTTCGAGGTGGCTCCTGAGGCAGACTCGCCGCCGCCTTCCCCGAACTCCTCGCCGACGACGACGTCTCGGGGATAGGCCTCGGCGATCCGTGAACGGATCAGTTCCTCGGCGCCGCGGTCCGCCTCGGTGACCGGTGTCATGTCGCTCTTGAGTTCCGGGTCAACGCCGAGGCGGAAGAACTCGAGCGTCAACTGCCCGGCGATCCAGGCGGTCTCGACCGCGAAGTCGAGTTCGGCTTCGTAGCTCGAGGGCACGGGTGCCTGCCTAGAAGCTCTCGATCGTCCGCTCGTCGGTGTTCGCCGGCAGCGCGATGTGCATGCCGTCGGCGCCGACGACCGCATCGTTCGGGGCGTCCTCGGCGCGGCCGCGCATGAACACGC
>JAPOVF010000072.1:0-828 GCA_026708285.1 Acidobacteriota bacterium | reverse complement strand
CAGCTTCGCGGTCCGTTCGTTGCCGGCGCTCTCGAGTGCCTGCGCCGCCCCGCCAATCAGGACGCCGGACAGGACCTCGTGGACCAGGACGTCGACACCCTGGCTCGCGGCTTCCACGCTCGCCGAACGGATCGTGTCGCCGCTGACCACCACCGAGCGGCCGCCGTAGTCGATCCGGTAGCCGACCGCCGGCGCGATCGGTTCATGTTCGACCAGAAACGCCGTGATCCTGAGGCCATCCTCGTCGAAGAAGACACGCGAGGGGGCGTCCTCGGGGAGTTCGATCGTGTGCGCGTTCGCCTTGCCGCCGTCCGGCGGCAGCAGGTCGGCGCCGTGGTGGGCGACGCGGTACGACACGTCCAGCTCATAGGCGGCCTGGAAGCCCGCGACGACCTGCTCGACACCAACCGGGCCGTAGACGTCGAGCGGCACGGTTCGGCCGGAGGTCCAGCTCGCGAAGACGACCTCGCCGAGTTCACCGATGTGGTCGGAGTGGAAGTGGGTCAGCAGGACGCCTGCCAGACTGCCGACCGGCAGCCCCCAGAGCCGCAGATTCTCCGTCGACCCAGGGCCGACGTCGATCAGGAACATCCGCCCGCCGGCGATCACCGCCGTGCAGGGACCGGCCCGCTCGACGCTCGGCAACGGCGAACCGCTGCCGCAGATGACGACGTGGAGAGCGCCGTCTGTAAGCAGCGACGAGCGGTTGGGCGGCAGGTTTCCGAATTGGGCCGCCGCGGCGGTACTCAGAAGCAGCCACACAGCCGTCAGGGCAGGCACGATGGCCGTTGTGCGATGTCTCATCGGGGAGGCTCTCCTGACGGGTAA
>JAPOVF010000284.1:15386-18809 GCA_026708285.1 Acidobacteriota bacterium | reverse complement strand
GACAACCAGCCCCAGGCCGCGCTGCGCGAGGTGGAACTGGTGCTCGCCGCGGAACCCGACTTCGCCGACGCCGGCTACCTCCGCGGCAAGATCCTGCTCGAGGACGGCCGCGTCGATGAGGCGGCCGCGCAGTTGCTCGCGGCCGCGGAACTGGCGCCGGAGGATCCGAACATCCGCAACCAGCTCGGTCAGGCTTACCAGAAGCTCGGCGAGCGAGAGAAGGCCCGCGAGCAGTTCGAGATCTTCCAGAGACTCAAGGGGAGGTCGGACCAGTGAAGGCGGTGCTCTTCTCGCTGCTCCTCTTGCCGGCCACCCTCGGCGCCCAGCCCGAAGCCGCGGCGACCGAGTCGGTCCGGGGCCTGCTCGACCAGGCCCGCGCCCTTGCCTCGCGGAACGAAGCCGACGCGGCCGCCGAGGCGCTCGGTCGGGCCATTGCCCTGGCTCCCAACTCCGAGGACGTCCTGAACGCCTACGCCCGCTTCTCGCTCGCCCGGGGCAACCCGATCCAGGCGACCTTGGCGCTCGAGCCTCTGGCGCGAATGCACCCCGGTGAGGCGGAGTACGCCTATCTGCTCGGCGTGGCCCGCATGCAGGTGGGCGAGATGGCGGAAGCCGCCGAGGCGCTGTTCGACGCGGCAGCCCTCGACCGCAGCCGCGCCCTGACCCACATCGCCCTCGGCCTGGCCCTCAACCGGGTGGACCGCTTCGACGAGGCCCGGGCGGCCCTGGCCGCGGCGCTGCGGCTGGAGCCCGACAACGTCGAGGCGCTGGCCGCCATGTCGGAGACCGTCGAGGGGCTCGGCATGCTGGCGGAAGCGACCCGACTCGCGGAGCGAGCCCTGACGGTCAATCCCGATCACCCGACGGCGCTGGTGACGATCGGAACGGCCCGGTTGAAGGAGGGACGCTTCGAGGCGGCCCGGGAAGCGCTGGCGCGGGCGGTGGCCGCCGAGCCCGATTCGATCAAGGGGCACTACCAGCTCAGCCTCGCCCTGGCCCGCCTCGGCGACCGCGAGGGAGCGGAGCGCCACCTGCAGCGTTCCCGGGAGGCTCAGGCCGCGATCGAAGAGCACATCGAGCGTCTGCGCGCCCAGCCGCCGCTGGGCTCGAGGACCGAGCCTTGAGCGGCGCCGGCGTGCCGGGAGCTGGACGGGTCGCCACTGGGTGCGCCGGCCTTCTGGCCGGCATCCGGCGCGGCAGCGCCGGTCTCTGGAACTCTGCCGCGGTCGCGGCGCTCCTGGTCTGCCCCGCGACCACGTTCGCCCAACGCGCCGGCGACGCGCCCCTGTTTCGCGACGTCACCGAGTCCGCCGGCATCACCTTCCGCCACAACTCGGCGCCCGAGAAGAAGTACATCGTCGAGTCGATGAGCGGCGGAGTCGGGCTCTTCGACGTCGACCGTGACGGTCTGCTCGACATCTACTTCGTCAACTCCCTGACGGTCGACACGGCGAACGAGCCGGAGTCGTCGCACAGCGCCCTCTACCGCAACCTCGGCGACGGCACGTTCCGCGATATCGCCGCCGAGGCCGGGGTCGCCCACCCCGGCTGGGGAATGGGCCTGTGCATCGCCGACGTCGACGGCGACGGCTGGCAGGACCTCTACGTGACGGGGATCGGCCGGAACCGGCTCTATCGGAACTCGGGCGAAGACACGTTCACCGACGTGGCGGCGGAGCTTGGCGTCGCGGCCTCGGGCTGGTCGACGGGCTGCGGTTTCGCCGACTACGACCGCGACGGCGATCTCGACCTATTCGTGAGCCGCTACGTGGAGTTCGATCTCGACAACCTGCCGGAGTTCGGCAGCGACAAGACCTGCCAGTACCGCGGCGTCTCCGTCCAGTGCGGACCCCGCGGCCTGCCGGGCACCTCCGACCTCCTGTTCCGCCGGGAGGCGAACGGCGCCTTCACCGAGGTCGGCGAGGAGGCGGGGGTTCGCGACCCGGACGGCTACTTCGGCCTCGGTATCGCCTGGCTCGACATGGATGGCGACGGTTGGCTCGACCTCTACGTCGCCAACGACTCGACGCCCAACTACCTCTACATGAACCGGAAGGACGGCACCTTCGAAGAGTCGGGGTTCTTCATGGGCGTCGCGGTGAGCGAGGACGGCGGCGAGCAGGGAGGGATGGGCGTCGCGGTCGGCGACTACGACGGCAGCGGCCGGCTGAGCCTGTTCGTCAGCAACTTCGCCGAGGAGTACAACGCGCTCTACCGCAACGAAGGCGACTACTCGAGCGACGCCTCCTTCCGGTCGAGGACGGGCGCGTCGAGCCTGCCCTACGTCGGCTGGGGGACAGCGTTCTTCGACTACGACAACGACGGCTGGGAGGATCTGGTCGTGGTGAACGGCCACGTCTACCCCCAGCTCGACGGCGCCAGGCTCGGCGCTTCGGCCGGCTACCGCCAGCGCAAGCTGCTCTATCGCAACCTGGGCGACGGCACCTTCGAAGAGATAGCCGAGCAAGGGGGGCCGCCCTTCCTCGAGCAGACGGTCAGCCGCGGCCTGGCGATGGGCGACCTCGACAACGACGGCCGAGTGGACCTGGTGATCAACGACCTCGACGGCTCACCGATGGTGCTGCGCAACGAGGCCGGCGGCGGCCGCTGGCTGCAGGTGCGGCTGGTCGGCGCCGGCGGGAACACCGACGCGATCGGCGCGGTGATCCAGGTGACGGCTGATGGCCGCAGCCAGATCCGCAACATCCGCAGCGGCACCAGCTACCTGTCCCAGGACGACTTCCGCCAGCACTTCGGCCTGGGCGACGCCGCCACGGTCGACTCGGTCGTCGTGACCTGGCCGGACGGCTCGACGACGGAGCGCGAGAACATCGCCGCCGACCAGTTACTGGTGGTGGAGCAGGCAGCCGGGCAGGACTAGCCGAACCGGGTGCGCCGGCCTTCTGGCCGGCATCCGGCGCGAAAGCGCTGGCCTCTGGAAAATCTGCCGCTGCAGGGCCGCGACAGGTCGCCGCTTCGCGGCGCGTTCTTCCCGGAAGCCGGCCAGAAGGCCGGCGCACCCAGTCCAGGACCTCCCTACTGGGCGGCGCCTTGCTTCATCCAGCGCTTGCCGGAACTATGCGGTGCGCTCTTCGGACCGCGGTTGAACCTCTCCGCCGCATGCGGATAGTCCGGTCCGACCACGCCGCCGGCGCACTCGCCGGCCGGCGGAATCACCCACTCGCAGCCGGGCGTGTTCTCCGGGCCGTCTTCCCAGCACTGCTGGAGCGCCTCGAGGTCCGCGGCCAGTGAGCCCGGATCGTGCGGCGGCATGTGCTCGTTCGGGTCCCAGAAGTCGCCCGTGAACTCCTCCAGCGTCTCCATGGCGATCCGGTGGCAGCCGACGCAGCCGTTGCCTTCGATGTGGATCGTCCGCATGTCCCAGGTCGGCGCGCCCACGACGTAGTAGGGCGGGTTCGGGCC
>JAPOVF010000284.1:0-15232 GCA_026708285.1 Acidobacteriota bacterium | reverse complement strand
CCGGGCAGCACGCCGAGCAGCCGGTTGTTCTCGCCGACGTGGGTCCAGGGGCTGTTGTCGCCCGACTCGAAGAAGCAGGTGGCGCCAGTGTCGACGTTGTAGCCGATCATCTGAACCGAGTCGCCGATGTCGACGTTGAAGACGTCGTCGCGGCCGTCGTGGCGGCAGAAGCTCACCCACACGACCTCGGGGCGAGCCGTGCCGTCGGCGTGCCGGCCCTCGTAGCGCTGGAGGCTCGAACCCGGCATGCAGTCGCCGATCTGGAGACTGCCGTCGTCGCATGCGTGGAGCCCCGGGTCCTCGAAGATCTCCCGGCCGTCCTGCCGGATGCGAATGCGCGCGCCCTGGCCGCAGTCGACCGTCGGCGCCACGCCCAGGTGCGGCTCGCACATCGCCGCGTAGGCGCTGGCACTGCGTGGCATCGGCGGGTTCGCGCCCGCGGGCACGCACTGCCCGGCAGGCGCGGATTGCCCCTGCACCAGACCCGGCCCAAGCACAACGGCAAGCACGAGCGCCACACACTGGGTGCGCCGGCCTTCTGGCCGGCCTCCGTTCTGCCGGACGATCATGCCGCTCCCCCGCACCTACATCTCCAGCGCGACTTCCTTCTTCGCGTTCGACTCCAGCGACTGGACCTTGCGCTTCAGGTACTTGTTGAGCTGCCGGTCGTAGCGGCTGGTGGCGCCGGCGTGGCGGGCTCGCACGTACGGTTCCCAGCGGGCTTCGCCGGCGGCCTCGACCTGGTCGCCCATCACGGTGACCCGCTGGATGATCCGTTCCTCGTTGAAGTCGTTCAGGACGAAGTGCTGGGTGCAGCGGTTGTCCCACATGGCGAGCGTGCCCTGCTGCCAGCGGTAGCGGACGGTGAAGCGCGTGTTCGTCGCCCAGCGGGTCAGGTAGCCGAGCAGGTGGTCGCTCTCCTCGTGGCTGAGCTCGACGATGCGGCGGGTGAAGTGCTCGTTGACGAACAGCGACTTCCTGCCGGTCTCCGGATGGACGCGGACGACCGGATGGATCGTCATCTTCTCCGGCTTGCCGTGCGGCGTCGCGTCGTGGAGCGCGGTCAGGCCCTCGCAGAGTTCCTGGAGCGGCGGCGAGAGTTCCTCGTAGGCCCTGTACATGTTGGCCCACATCGTGTCGCCGCCGACCTCGGGGCACTTGACCATGTTCAGGATCGCCATCACCGAGGGGCTCTCCTGGAAGCTGATGTCACTGTGCCACTCGTCGGCGACCCCGCCCCGGGTCGCCACCAGCTCGAAGACCTCGGGGTGGTCGAGGAACGGGTTGTTCAGGTGCGGGTGCCCCTCCAGCTCACCGAAGTGGCGCCCGAAGGCGACGTGCTGCGCCACGTCGAGATGCTGATCGGGAAAGAACAGCACCTGATGGTCCAGCAGCAGGCCGCGGATCGTTGCGGCCTCGTCCGGGCCGGCGTCCGCCAGCGGCAGATCGTGGACCTCGGCACCCAGGGACCCGGAGAGGCGTACGACTCGATGACTCATGGGATTTCTCCTGCGGTTGAGGATCGAGGCTATCTCTAACGCCGGCCCTCGTGATTGTGATTTCGATGATGCGATCATCGATTTGACATGCCGGCGCCTAGACTCGCCGTCATGCGCACCCAACTAGGCCTTGTCGTCACCGCCCTTGCCGCGGTCGCCCTGTCCTGCTCCGAGCCCGCCGAGCAGGACGAGCGTCCCCGCGTGGAGGCCGACGGCACCGTTCACGTCCCGGCCTTCGACCTGCCGGAGACCTCCTACCTCAGCGACGAGTCGCGTGCCGCGATGAAGCACTTCCGCGAGGTCTACGGACCGGAGTTCGGCACCTTCTCGGAGGGTTGCGCGAGCCTGAACGACGTCGCCGACGACCCGGAGGCGATTCGGGCCGCGCGCCAGTGCGTCGCCGACGGCTACTACAAGACGGCCATCTACCGGGACACCGTCGCCAAGCACCCGGTGAAGATCAGCGCAGAGACGATCGCCGGCATCTACACCGAGGTGTTCGTCCCCGAGGCGGGCGTCGCCGAGGAGAAGGAAGACCGGCTGCTGATCAGCATCCACGGCGGCGGCTTCCGCGTCGGCGCCCGCTACTTCAGCCAGACGGAGGCGATGCAGGTCGCCGACATGGGCGGCTACAAGGTGATCAGTCCCGATTACCGGATGGCGCCGGAGGCCACTCATCCGGCGGGCGTCGAGGACGTCATCGCCGTCTACAAGGCGATGCTCGAGGGCTACGAGGCGGCGAAGATCGGCATCTACGGCTGCTCGGCCGGCGCCATGCTCACGGCGCAGACGGTCGCCTACATCCTGGAGAACGACCTGCCGCTGCCGGGCGCGATCGGTCTCTTCTGCGCCGGGATACCGACGACCGACGGCGACACCCCGGGCGTGTTCAAGATGGGCCGCAGCGAAAGCGCTTTTCTCGTGTCCGCGATCAACGGTTTCCCGCGCCCGGTCGAGCCGGCGGAGCCGCCGCAGCCGAGCGGCTACTTCCGCGGCGTGAGAGCCGGCGACCCCGTCGTGGCTCCCGGCGACCACGACGACCTGCTCGCCCGCTTCCCGCCCGCGCTACTGATCAGCGGCACCCGCGACTTCGCGCTCGGCGGCGTACTGGCCAGCCACAACAAGCTGGTCAGCCTCGGCGTCGAGGCCGACCTGCACGTCTGGGAAGGCCTCGGGCACGCGACCTTCGCGTTCAACCCCCGCCTGCCCGAGTCGGACGAAGTGCACAACGTGATCGTGCGGTTCTTCGACCGGCACCTTTCGCGGTAGCAGGTTGCGCCGCGGTCAGCCTCGGAAGCTCACTGGGGACGCTCCGGGAAGTGACCGAGGCCGTAGAATCAGGGCTCACGGAGACCGGAGGGGAGGGAGCATGAACACGACGTTGACCGCAGTCATCGAACGGGAAGATGACATCTACGTCGATTCCCAGAGCCCAGCTCCCGTCCAGAACGTAGACCACGTCCATCGGCTCGCTCTGGTCGCCCCCGCTCAAGGAGAGGAAGTTCGGATCGGGCTGCCATACTCCGATGGCGAACCGGTCGCCGACGTGGGTCGAGTCGAAGTGGAAGGCCTCCGTGTCACGCACCGGCCACGGTTGCCCGGTCGGATGGACACCCTCGTTCTCTGTCTCGCCCTGAGCCACCGCGGCGCCAGGCGCCGCCAACGCCGTTCGCAGGGTGCCGGAAATCAGAATGCCTCCGACGGCCGCCGCCGACAGCAGCAAGGCCCTGCGCTTCATCGTCGTCTCTCGTTTGCCCGGTCCACTCCTCATCGCTGTCTCCTCTCTTCCTGTCGCACGGGATACCGTTTACGCGTGTTTGGTTGAGGCGAGGCCCTTTCGCCTCGAAGCCGGCTCGCTTACTGTGGCCATCGTGACGACCAAGACCAAGCCACGCTCCGGCCGGCGCCTGAGTCGGCTCGGCTGGAAGTGACTCGAGGCAGCTTCTACTGGCACTTCCGCGACCGCAAGGAGCTCCACGACGCCTTGCCCGAGTCGTGGGAGGTGACGTCGGCGACTTCGTTCGAACGCCTCCTCGACGGCGAGGAGCGAGGCATCGAGGAGTTCACGGCGCTGTGCGAGCTCTGGCTCGAGGAGAGGGCTCTCAACCCGGCCTGGGACTCGGCCATGCGCGACTGGCCGAGAAGCTCACCGCAGGCAGCTCGTGTGGTGCGACGAGTCGACAACCGCCGGATCGAACTCATCCAGCGGATCTTCATCGATCTCGGCTACGACGAGCCGGAAGCCTTCGTGCGCGCGCGGGTCACCTACTTCCACCAGGTCGGCTACTACGCCCTCGGTCTTGGAGAGACGAAAGCCAGACGGCGGGAACTCCTGCCGCTCTACGTTCGGGTGCTGACCGGTGTGACGCCGAGCAGAAAGGACTAGCGGGAGGCCAGTTCGAAGGGACTAACGGATCTAGTGCGCTGGCCGCCTGCAACCTGAGTAACGGCCGACACACCTGGGAGATGGAGGAACCATGATCATGCCGCCGAGAGTATTGACCGTTGTCGCACTCGTTGCGGCTGTCCTTCCAGGTGACCTGGCTTTCTCGCAGGAAGCTGAGGAGTTACCGCTAACGCTCAGCAATGAGACGGTCGTCGGGGGGTTCGTCGAGCCCGCTCGCAGGATACGAGCAGAGGGATGGGACTGGGACCACGAGGTCAGAATCTACCTGCCTCCCAGCTACCGCAGCTCCGATCGGACCTATCCGACCTTGTGGGTCACCGACAACTCGCTCGAACTGATCCAGGGCGCCTTGATGGGAGCCGAGTTCGGGATGGCGCCGGAGTTGATCGTTGTCGCCGTCGGGGCCCCGACGGGCACTTCGCCGGCGGAGTTCCAGCGTCGGCGCTCGTACGACTTCATCCCCGACAGGAGCCTGATGGGAGACCTCTTTGCTGCAGCGCCCGACGGCACGTTCGGTGGCGCGCCGGGGTTTCTCCACTTCCTGGTGCACCAGCTCAGACCGCTACTGGCCGAGGAGTACCGGATGGACCCCGAGGATCACGGCTACGCCGGTCACTCCGGAGGTGCCCAGTTCGGGCTCTACGTGCTCTTCAACGAGCCGGAGAGCTTCGACAAGTACGTTCTCAGCAGCCCTGCGGTCTCTCAGCCTTGGCTGGAGATGGAGGAGGCCTGGAACGAGGAGCACAAGGACCTTGAGGCGAAGGTGTTCCTGAGCGCCGGCGAGGCGGAGGCGAGCGATCCGGTCTGGGCGGCCGCCCAGATCGTGTCGACGGTCGCCCTCGTCGCCGAGCGCCTGGCGACTCGTAACTACGAGTCGCTAGAACTGAGCGTCCGGATCTTCCCCGGCGAGGACCACCTGACCGTGATGCCCATCGCCTACATGCGGGGGGTGCGCCAGCTCTACGCTGAGTAGGAGGACTTCATGAGCCATTGGCCCAACTGGCGCCAGCGGGCCGGATCGTCGCTGCGCCACCGATCGCCCTCCTGGCGATGACCACCGGTGTCGGCGCCGGGGCACCGCTGCCGGCTCAGACCGGCGTTGAACCGGCGAACGGCGCCGAGTCGCGCCTCACCGACGACGGCGAGGAGAACTACGGATACGGCGTCTACTACGGCAACTGGAAGGCGAGTTCGATTCCGCGGACTCGCCGGGGCACTCCTTCCCCTCCGTGAGTGACGGGCACTTGTCCAGCTAGCTTGCTAGCGGAAGCGGCGCTCAGTTGTACCAGTAGATGTGCTCGTCGTCCGGAGCGTCCGGATCGAGCAGCGTCTTGTCGATGTTGACCGGGCTTTGGGTGGCCCAGGGCCAGATCGGCGGCGCCTGCTCCTCGTTGTGCTCGGCGAGGAGCTTCTTCAGGGCCGCGACCCGCTCCGGCTCGGAGTCGGCGAGGTTGTGCTGCTCGGTGGGGTCCTTCTTCATGTTGAAGAGCCATACCCCTCCGGGGGGTTCGCCGATCTGGAGTTTCCAGCCGTCGGCGAGGACGACCTGGTAGTCGCCGGTGCGCCAGAACAGACGGTCGTGCGGCGCGCCTTCGACCTCGCCCAGGACGTGCGGCACCAGGTCGACGCCGTCAATCTTCCGGTCGCCGGGCAGATCGACTCCGGCCGCGGCCGCCGCGGTCGAGAAGATGTCGAAGCCGTGGACCGGGGCTTCGTAGACCTGGCCTGCGCTGAGGCGAGCCGGCCACTTCAGGAGGAACGGCACGTGGATGCCGCCCTCGAAGAAGCTGATCTTCCAGCCGCGGAACGGCTCGTTTACCCGGGGCAGGCCGATGTAGGCCGGCGCCCCGTTGTCGGAAGTGAAGAAGACGAGCGTGTTCTCTTCGAGACCGTTTTCGCGCAGCGCCTCGAGCACCCGGCCGACGCTGCGGTCTAGCGAGCGCACCATTGCTGCGTAGACCCGCAGGCGATGCTCCTCGATGTGGGACAGTGCCTCGTAGTCGGCGCGCAGCGCCTGCAGCGGCGTGTGCACCGCCCAGTGCGCCAGGTAGAGCAGGAAGGGCCGGTCCCTGTTCGCCTCGATGACCTGAACCGCCTGGTCGGTGTAGTAGTCGGTCAGGTACCCGCCGGGCTCGAAGGCGGGACTGTCGTTGAACGACGCCTCGTAGCGCATGAAGCGCCACAGGAAACGGTCGATCCCATCGAACTCCTGCTTCGAGTTGACGACGTTCGGGTCGTCCTCGGGCAGGTACAGGCCGCTCCTCATGAGCAGGCTCTCGTCGAAGCCCTGCTCGTGGGCTCGCATGCCGTCGCCCACACCGAGGTGCCACTTGCCGATGTGCACGGTGTGGTACCCGGCCGGCTTGAGCAGTTCGGCGAGCGTGATTTCGGACGGCGGCACGCCCTTCTCGTCCATGGGAACCGAAGCCCCTTCCGTGTTGCCGGTCGTCTGCCGGAGTCTGCCTTCCGTGCTCGAGAGCCGGGGCACCATCGTGGCGAACCCCGGCGGCGTCGGTGTGAACTCGAAACCGAAGCGGGTGCCGTAGCGGCCGGTCATGAGCGCAGCCCGCGACGGCGCGCAGGTGCCGTTGGCCGAGTAGCCGTTGGCGAAGTGAACGCCGTCACGCGCCAGGGAGTCGATGTTCGGGGTCGGGACCGTGCCGCCCGCGACGCCGCCTCCGAGCCAGCTCAGGTCGTTCCAGCCCAGGTCGTCGGCGAGGATGACGACGATGTTGGGCGGCCTCTCGCCGGCGGGTCGTCCTTCGGGATCGGCGCCCGACTGCCAGTCGATCGTCTGGGTCGGACCGATCTCGGCGGGCTGAAACTGTGCAGCCGTGCCCACGGTTCCGGCCGCGAAGGCCACCGCGAGTCCGAGGGCGACCAGGCCGCGTCGTGCGCCGCATCGATTCATCATTCTTGTCCTTTCGAGTGGTTGGGGCGATAGCCTACGAGATCAACGCGATGGGTCCCGTTCTCTTCATCTGCCTTCTGTTTGCCGTCACGACCGCAACACATGTGCAGCCAGCGGCGGCACAGAACAACTCCTCCAGGATCGCCTTCGTATCCACTCAGGACGGCAACCCGGAGATCTACGTCATGAACGAAGGTGGCTCCGACCTGACGCGGCTGACCAACAATCCGGGCTTCGATGGTGCCCCGACGTGGTCGCCCGACGGCACCCGGATCGCATTCGCATCATCTCGCAACGACAACGCCGACATCTACATCATGAACGCCGACGGTTCCAACGTCGTCCGTCTCACCAGCCACGCGGCCAACGACGGCGGCCCCTCCTGGTCGCCCGACGGCTCGATGATCGCCTTCGACTCGAATCGCAGCGGCAGCTCTCAGGTGTGGCGTACCAACGTCGACGCCGGAAACTGGGGATACAACCTCACGCAGCTCACCGAAGACCATCCTCTGGGGCGCGTAAACAACTTCGTCGCCTGGTCGCCCGACGGTTTGTGGATCGCGTTCGAAGCCGACCGTGACCGCGACGACCCGGAGATCTATCTAGCCAACGCCGTCGATGGCACCAACCAGCAGCGATTGACGTTCACTCGTGCTCTTGACGAGGTCCCCAGTTGGACACCCGACGGCAGGCAGATCGTCTACTCCACCGATCGCGACGGGGCACCGCAGAACGGCAACTATGAGATCTACATCATGAACGTCGATGGCTCCGACAAGCGCCGTCTGACCACCGCCCCAGGTGCCGACTCCAACCCTTCGGTGTCGGCCGACGGCACCCGGATCGCCTTCGATTCTTCGCGCGGCGGAGGGAGGGAGATCTATGTCATGAACCTGGATGGCTCCAATCCGATTCGACTGACGGGCACAGGATCCAACAGCAACCCCGCCTGGTCACCGTTCTAGGCGGGCTCAGAGAGAGGGAGTGTTCGACCCATGAAGAGAGGCCGATTTGCGTTGCTCGCCCTCGTCCCGATGTTCCTGGCCGTTCCGGCGGTCTCCCAGGACGGCGACGAGAACGAGAACGAGAACGAGAGAGTGAAGGGCGCGCACGAGAACCAGTCGCCGGAGGCGCGGCAGGACGATCTCGGCATCACGGTTCCCGTGCCGACGAGCCACCCGGGCCGGCGCTACCCGGCGGAACACGAGTTCCCGACCGGCCCGGCCATCGGCGAGCGCCTGCCGGAGTTCGAGCTACCGAACCAGGACGGCGAGCTGATCGACTTCCACGCGGACCGGGGCGACTCGAAGGCGGTCGTCGTCTTCTATCGCTCCGCCGTCTGGTGACCGTACTGCCGCACGCAGCTGGTCGAGCTGCAAGACAACCTGGAACTCTTCGACGCCGAGGACATCAAGGTCTACGGCATCAGCTACGACACGCAGGAGCAGTTGAAGACGTTTGCCGAGGATCGCGACGTCACCTACGACCTGCTCTCCGACGCCGACTCGGCGGTCATCAAGCGCTTCGGCATCCTGAACACGACGATCGATCCCGACGCGGACGTGCTCAACCGGGCGACCCAGAAGGGGTTCTACGGGATTCCCTTCCCGGGCGTCTACGTCACGGACCGCGACGGCCGGGTGACGGAGAAGTTCTTCCACCGCCACTACGCGACGCGCACGTCGGCCGGCACGATTCGCGACAGCGCGATCGGCCGCATCCTCGCCAAGCACGAGGTTCCCGCCGCCGAACTGGGCGACGAGCACGTCGAGGTGTCCGTCTTCCTCGCCGACGAGGCGCTGAAGTTCGAGTACACGAGCACGCTGCACGTGCGGTTCGAGGTCGCCGACGGCTACCACATCTACGCGGAACCCCTGCCCGACGGCTTCATCGCGTCCACGGCGACCGTGGTGCCGACGAAGGGGGTGAGACTCGGCGAGCCGGTCTACCCGGCGACGTCCGAGCGCGAGTTTCCCGAGCTCGGCGTGACGCTCAACGTCTACGAGCAAGGCACGACCGACATCGCCATCCCGATCGCCCTGAACGCCGAGATTCTCAACTGGCCGATTCAGGACAAGCCGACCGAGATCGAGATCCCGGTCGACGTCGTCTACCAGGCCTGCAGCGAGACGGTCTGCTACGTGCCCAAGGAAGAGACCGTCGTGCTCAAGGCGCCGATCGAACCGCTGGTGATGCCGGGTCGGCGTAGATAGCGCCGCTCAACTACGACCTCCGACTCGACGTCGGGCCGCTCTAGGGCGGGGCTGGCCGCAAAGGGAGTCCCAGGCATGGCTCGATCTTTCTCGCAAGTGTTCACGCTGATCGTTGCGATGGCTGCGGGACTGCTCGCTTCTGCAGCCGGCGTTGGCGGTGCCGCGGCGGCGCAGGACGCACCGGGGACCGAGCTGGGCGCGCGTCTGGTCGAACACCACGGCGACGAGGCCTTCCTCCGGCTGGAGGACGTGAAGCTCCGCGAGAGCGTCGCCTACCCGGACGGGGCAACGTTCGGCGCACTGAAGACGCCGGCAGGCGCCTACCAGGCCTATCTCTCCACCCTGGCCGCGGTCGAAGAGGAGGCCGGTGTCAAGACCCTGCTCGTCAACAACGTGTTGAGAAGCAACAGGGTACGCCCCGAAGTTCACTGGACGCGCTGCGACTGGGACATCGTCGTGGTGAAGCACTATCCGAGCTGGCGTGCGTGGGAGAAGGTCGAGGGCAGCGGGTTGCGGGACGCTGCGTACGTCCATCGTGAGGCGGCCGTGGCGAACGATCACGTTGTGGTGGCCGTGCCCCGGATTGTCAGAGCGACGCGGCAGTCACGCCCGGACGACCCCACCGACACGATGATCTACATCGTGAACCACCTCGAGCTTCGCGAGCAGGCGCGATACGCCGACGGCTCGTACCCCGGATCGACCGGCATCGAAGCCTACGAGCGCTACCAGGGCGGTGGCCCGCTGGCTGACGTGCCCCGGGAACTCATCATCATCGCCGAAGTGCCCGCCGCTCTGAACTCCGCCGACGCTCACTGGACGCGCCTCAACATCGTGCGCTACCCCAGCCTGCGCGAAGTCGTAGAGCTGACCCGGCCGAGCGATCATCCCGAAAGCTGGTGGATGATGCACAGGCACAAGGAAGCGGCGGCAGCCCGGCACTGCGGTCCGATCACAGTGCCGACTTTGCCCGAGTCGAGCGTGGATGCCGCCGCGAGAGAACCCTGACGTCACCCGAGTACCCGGCGACGCGAAGGAGACCAAGTCAAGATGAGCCTGATCCTCTACGGAGCCCACCTCTCTCCCTTCGTTCGGAAGGCGGATGCCCTGCTGCGCGAGAAGGGGGCGCCCTTCGAACTCGAGAGTGTCAACATCATGCCGATGCCCGACTGGTTCAAGGAGATCAGTCCGGCGCGCCGGATTCCGGTGTTACGCGATACGGAGATCGGCGAGGAAGGCCCGGCCGGCACGATCCCCGATTCGTCCGCGATCTGCGCCTACATCGAGCAGAAGTTCCCGGAGCCCGCGTTCTATCCTGCGGATCCCTACGAACGCGGCCGTGCGGTCTGGCTGGAGGAGTACTGCGACACCGAGCTGGCGATGGCGATCGGCCTCGGCATCTTCCGCCCGATCCAGTTCAAACGCTTCATGGGCGAGGAGCCCGATGTGGACACGGCCAGGAAGACGTATGTGGAACGGCTTCCGCGGCGCCTGGACTATCTCGAGGGCGAGGTCGGTGACGGACCGTTCCTGGTTGGAGACGCGCTCACGATCGCGGACATCTCGCTCGCGTGTCAGGTCGCTCAGTTCGAGTTCGTCGCCGGGCCGCTCGACGCGTCGCGGTGGCCCGGAGTGGCCGGCCTCGTCGAGCGCTTGACAGGGCGGGAGAGCTTCCAGCCCTGCCTCACGATTTGCCGGAAGATCGTGAAGCAGGAGCCGATCGATCTGAGATCCTAGATCGGTGACGAAGCCGATGCAGGGCATCCTGCTCATGGCCATCGGCCTGCTGGGCTGCGCGCCGGGCGAGGAGGTCGAGGCGCCGGAGGCGGAGCGACCGCCCAACGTCGTACTCATCGTCGCCGACGACCTCGGCTGGCGTGACGTCAGCTTCAACGGCGGCGAGATCGCCACCCCCAACATCGACCGGATCGCTGCGGAGGGCGTCAAGCTGGATCGCTTCTATGTGGCTCCGATCTGCTCGCCGACGCGCGCCGGCCTGATGACCGGCAGACATCCGATTCGCTACGGCATGATGCGCGGTGTCGTCATGGGCTACCACGACTACGGTCTCGATCCCGAGGCGACGATGGTGCCGCAGGTGCTCGCCGAGGCCGGCTACGAGCACCGGGGCCTGGTCGGCAAGTGGCATCTGGGTCTGTCGCGCCGTGAGTACCACCCGCTGGAGCGCGGTTTCACCCGCTTCGTCGGCCACCTCGGCTGGGGCTTCGATTACTTCACGCACGAGCGCTACGGCGAGGTCGACTGGTTCCACGACGACGAGTCGGTCGACGAGCCCGGCTACAGCACGGATCTGATCTCCGAGCATGCGGTGCGGTTCGTCCGCGAGCACGCCGGCGGCGAGGCGCCCTTCTTCCTGTTCGTGCCGTACAACGCGCCGCACTCACCCTTCCAGGCGAAGGAAGAGGATCTGCCGCTCTACGAGGGCCTCGAGCCGGTGGCGATCGAGGCCGTCGTCGGCGCGGGCGTGCCGCCGGAGAAGTACGAGTGGTTCGGCGGTCACGCGATGAGCCGGGCGCGCCTCGAAGACGTGGAGGGCCGGCTCCGCAACCGCAGGATCACGGGCGCGATGGTCCACGCGATGGACGTCGGCATCGGCCGCATCCTCGATGCCCTGGATGAGGCCGGCGTGGCGGACGACACCCTGGTGTGGTTCTTCTCGGACAACGGCGGCGACACCGGCATCGGCGACAACCGCCCGTTCCGCGGCTCCAAGGGCAACGTCTTCGAAGGGGGAATCCGCGTCGCGGCCGCGGCCCGCTGGACCGCCGGCGGGGTGAGCGGCGGCGGCGACGTCTCCGCGCCGCTCAACTACCTGGACGTCATGCCGACGCTGATGGAGGCCGCGGCCGCTTCGGATCGTTTCGACCTCGAGCTGGACGGCCGCGATGCCCTGCCGGCGCTCCGGGGTGTCGAGGTCGCCGGCGACCGCGACTTCTACTCCTACTGCGCCCAGTTGAGCAGCGAGCGCGAGCAACTCATGGCGATGGAAGGCGACTGGAAGCTGATCGTCATCGGACCCGAGGCGCTCGATCGCGCGGCGCTCGCCGATTCCCAGTCGATGCTCTTTCACCTTGGAGACGACCCCGGCGAGCAGAACGACCTGTCGGCCGATCACCCGCAGATCGTCGAGCGTTTGACCGGGAAGGCCCTTGCTTTCCGCGCTTTGCAGCCCGACGAGCATGTGCCGATCTTCTGGGAGGGCCGCGACGGTTTCGTGGCGCCCGAGAGGTGGCGGGTTGCGGAGTAGGCTAATCCACGTTGGTGGCGGATGAAGACGTTTCTCTACCTTGTTGCAGGTGGCTTGGCAGCGACGATGCCCGTCGCGCAGGCTGCGAACGGCGAAACGGCACGCCCGCTGTCGGCCTTCTTCGGGTTGGACAACGCCCTGCCGGGCGTGGCGAACGTCCTCTGCCAGGGCGCATCCGGGCAGGACGGCATGCCGATCGTGCTGTCCCATACCGTGGACGCGGAAACCCTGCAGGCGGAGGACTTCCGGATCGTCACGCGGTCCGGGTCTGAACACACTCCCCTCTGCTCAACCCTCCGGCCGGCCAACGATCCGGGAGAACTCAGGACCGTGCTTCTCATCGGTGAGTTCGGCGACGCGGCCAGCGACCCACCGGCGAAAGTGCTCGTGGTCGGCGACCTGTTCTCGGATGGAGCAACGGGTGATCCGGTGAACTTCCGCGGAACGGAGACGGACGTCACGCCGCTGGAAGCCGGGCCCTCTCTCGTGCTCGCGGAGGTGGTACCCGAGGACCGATGGTCGACGGAGAGCCGGGGGTCGGCGTGTCCGGAAGGCATCCAGCAGGTGGTCCGGGCGACCTGGGCCGGAGGCGTACGACTGCCGGATGGTGCCGACGCTGGCGACGCCGAGCGTGCCCTCTATCGAGTGACCGTGGAGCGTCCGGACGGCTCGACCGACGAGATCGTTCCGGCGGCGCTCGCGGATCTGGGCGACAATGACAACAACCACCTTCTGTGCCTGGATACGTCCGCCCCGGCGGTCTCCGTCAGCTTCCCGGGTGGTCATCTCGTGGACCCGAATCAGGACCTGAATCCCGACACGCGGGTTGCGGTCGACGGTGCTTCTGCTGGGGTGCCCTGAACGTTCCCTCGGGGGTGCCGCCGACATTCTCTGATGGGCTCGCCGCTTCGCGGCATCGCCCGGAGGCCGGCCAGAAGGCCGGCGCACCCAGTGGGGGATTCGTTTTACGCCAATGAGGCGCCGACATCCCGTCCGGGCTGCCCGCGCGCCCCGCGGGGCGCGCGTGGTAGCCCGTACGGGATTCGAACCCGTGTTACTGGCGTGAGAGGCCAGCGTCCTAGACCCCTAGACGAACGGGCCACGCGTGCGCAGGGCCGCGCAATTTAGCACAGCGCTGTGCGGGCGGTTCGGTCCGGCGAGCTCGGAATCTCGCCGTCGAGCCATGGTGTTAGGTTGCCGTAGTGCCTCTTCGACGCGGCATCCCTTCGTGCGCCTGCGGGCTGCTGGCAGCCACGTTGGCGCTCGCGCCGCTCTCGCCGGCATGGCCGCAGGCCGAGGACGAGCCGGAGACGCAGATTCTCTCGCACGAGGAGGGTCTGATCGTGATGGGCCGTCAGCGGGAGCCGTTGCCCTGGGCGCGGTCCTCGTTCGGTCCGCTCGTGGCCCTGGCGCCGGTCGTGGAGGTTCTGGGAGGTGAGCTGGAGATCGGTCCTCTGGACGAGGCGCACACCCTGCGGGTCGCGGGTCGCGAGGTGGTGCTGGGGCCGCTCGGCCGGATCGTCCTGGTCGACGGCGAGATGCACACCCTGTCGATTAGGCCGTGGCTCGAACCGGAGCCGGAGATTCCCGAGCATCTGCGCCCGAGTGACGACGAGGAGGACGACGGCGACGCGGACCCCGAGAGCCCTGACGCGGAAGAGCCGGAGCCCGAGCTGGCGCAGATCGAGCTGCCGCCGCGCCATCTGTACGTCCCGGTCGACGCACTGGTGCGCGCCTACCCGGAGGAGCAGGGATTCCGGTTCGACTTCGACCGGCGACGCGGGCGGCTGCAGGTCGACAGGATCGGCGAGCGCCGACTCGCGGTCGAGGTGGACCGCGTGCACGATCTAGGTGCGACGACGCTGGTCGTGACCTTCTCGGGCCGGCCCCGCTACCGCGTCGACGACTACCGCGGAGGCGTGCGGCTCCGACTCCTGAGCGGCGTCATGGAGCCGCGGCCTCGGGTCCGGCTCAACGATCCTCTCGTGCGCTGGCTGGAAGTGCGCGAGCGCTCGATCGACATCGGTCTGGCGCCGAGGGCGGAGGCGTCCGAGCCGTACATCCTTGGACGCCCTCCCCGCGTTCAACTCGTCATGGACATCACCCGGGACCGGATGCGGCGGACTCCCCGCGCACTGTCCCGGCGCGCAGAGGAAACGGGAGAGTTCCGGATCGTCCTCGACCCGGGTCATGGAGGCTCCGACACCGGCGTTTCGTCGCCCGGCGGCGTGACCGAGAAGGACCTGGTGCTCGAGATCGCGCGGGAACTCGGGTCGCACCTGGCGGACAGCCTGGACGCGCGGGTCGTGCTGACCCGGACGGACGACGCCGATGTGGCCCTCGAGAACCGGACCGCGGTGGCCAACCAGCGCCGTGCCGATCTCTTCCTGTCCCTGCACGTGAGTCCGGATTCCCCGTGGGCCGCGGGGGACGGGTTTCAGACCTACGTCCTCGATCCGCCGCCGGCACTCTTCGAACCGGCCGCCGACGAGGAGGACCCGGGGGACATGGACCGGCCCGTCGAGGACGGCGAACCGGTCGACGACGATGAGTGGGGCGAAGAGGCCGCGTTTGACGACCTGGATGCAGAGGCGGAAGAGGCGCAGGAGATCCAGGTCGCCGTCCCTGCACTTGAGCTGTGGGAGCGGGCGCAGGACAGGCAACTCGAAAGGAGCCGGCTGCTCGCGCGGCTGATCCAGAGCCATGTGAGCGACGCGCTCGAGCAGCCGAACCGCCGCGTTTCCCAAGCGCCGCTGCGGGTGCTCACCGGGGCTTCGATGCCCGCGGTTCTGATCGAACTCGGTTCACTCGGCGGCGACGAGCAAGAGGAAGGAACGCCGCTGCTCGACGGGCTCTACCGGCGCGAGTTGATCGAGGCCATCGGGCGGGCGATCCGCCTGTACCGTGGCGTCGTGGCCGGCGCCGGCGCCGACA
>JAPOVF010000259.1:16525-18821 GCA_026708285.1 Acidobacteriota bacterium | reverse complement strand
CCCCAGCCGTAGAGCAGGTTGAAGCCGGCCAGGGCCTGGGTGGTTCCCAGTCCAAGCGAGGTCGCCAAGCCAAACAGGGTGGCGAACACCGCCAGGACGTCGATCAGGTGTCCCCACCAGCCGCGCACGCGGTCGCCCAGAATCGGGTAGAAGGCCGAGCGCAGGGTCAGCGGCAGGCCGTGGTTGTAGGCGAAGAACGCCAGCGCCAGGGCGACCACAGCGTAGATCGCCCACGGGTGCAAGCCCCAGTGGTAGATCGTCGCCGCCATCGCGAGGTCGCGCGCAGCCAGCGCGTCACCGGCGGCACCTCCCAGCGGCGCGGCATCGCTGCGCAGCCCGCCGCGGTCCGTTACCGGCCCGTCAAAGGCGGCGCCGAAGTGGGACAGCGGCTCCGAAACGCCGAAGTACATCAGGCCGATCCCCATGCCGGCGGCGAACAGCATCCCGAGCCAGCTCAGGTACGAGAACTCCGGCTTCGCGTCCGGGCCACCCAGCCGCACCCCGCCGACCGGCAGGAACACGAGCAGCAGGGCGAAGAGAACGAAGACGTTGCCGGCCGACAGGAAGAACCAGTCGAACGCGGCGATGATCGCCGGGAGCAGCCAACTGAAGAACTGCGCAGCCTGGCTCTGGAAGACCAGCGTGCCGAGGACGAACAGGACGATCACGGCACCCGAGACGACGAACACCGGGTGGTGAATGTCGAGCCCGAACGGGGTGATGTTGTCCTGCCCGACGCGGAGCTGGGGGCGCCGACTCAGTTGAACTGTTCGCGCAGCAACCGCTTCAGGATCTTCCCCGACGGGTTGCGCGGCAACTGGTCGATGAAGTGGACCGCGACCGGTTGCTTGAAGCGGGCCAGCTTGTCCTGGCAGAACTCGAGGACCTCCTCGCCTTCGAGGCTCTCGTCCGAGCGGACGACGATGGCGACCGGTGACTCGCCCCACTTCTCGCTCTCGCGGCCGATGACGCCGACTTCGAGCACCTTCGGGTGGCGGCCGATGACCTCTTCGAGCTCGGCCGGATAGACGTTCTCGCCGCCGGAGATGATCATGTCCTTCAGGCGGTCCTGGATGTAGACGAAGCCGTCCTCGTCCATCACCGCGCCGTCGCCGGTGTAGAGCCAGCCGTCCACGATCGTCTCGGCGGTGGCCTCCGGCCGGTTCCAGTACTCCTTCATCAGGTGGCGGCCGGCGACCAGGACTTCGCCCGCCTCGCCGGGAGCGCAGTCGTTGCCGTCGTTGTCGACGATCCGCACCGAGGTGTGGAAGAAGGCCTTGCCGGTGGAACCGGCCTTGCGGATCGCGTCTTCGGGCGAGATCATGCAGGCCGGGCCGCAGGTCTCGGTCAGGCCGTAGACCTGGTGGACCTCGATACCGAGCTTCTCGTAGGCCTCGATCAGGCTGACCGGCACCGGCGCCGCGCCGCTCATGCACCAGCGGAGCCGCTCGTGCTTGCAGCGTTCCGGGTCGTAGACCTGGAGCATGAAGTTGAGCATCGCCGGGACTTTCAGCATGATGTCGATCTTCTCGTCGCTGACCAACTGCCAGACCCGGACGGGATCGAAGGAGCGCATCACGACGCTGGTGCAGCCGGCGTGCACGTTGCAGGTCGCTGGGGTCAGGGCGCCGACGTGGAAGAGGGGCAGGGAGACCAGGAAGCGGTCGCCGTAGCGGAAATCCGTGGTCGCCATGATCGTCAGGGACGCCCACAGCGCGGAGGCATGGGTGTGGACCGCGCCCTTGGGCAGGCCGGTCGTCCCCGACGTGTACATGATGTAGAGCAGGTCGCTGTCCGCGGCCGCGATCGCGGGCTCGCCGTCGCTCGCCGCCGTCGTCGCGTCGAGGTACGAGAGGCAACCGTCGGGCCGCTGCTCGTCCGGGCCGACGTGGACCCACCTCGTGACGTTCGTGCCGTTCTCGCCGCCGCCGCGCCCGATCAGGTCGAGCACGTGGGCCTGGAACTCGTCGCCGAAGACGAGCGTTCCGGCGCCGGCGTCGCGGATGATGAAGGAGAGTTCCTCGGGCGTCAGCCGCCAGTTCAGCGGAACGCAGACGGCACCGATCTTGGCGATCGCGAAGAAGGTCTCCATGTACTCGACGCTGTTCATCAGCAGCAGCGCGACGCGGTCGCCCTTGCCCACGCCGAGGTCCCTGAGCGCGTTCGCGGTCCGGTTCGAGCGGAGGTTCCACTCGGTGAACGTGAAGCGGCGGTCGCTCTCGACGTCGACGAAGCCCTCCATGTCCGGCGACAGGGAGGCGCGCTTGGTCAGGATGAGTCCGGCGTTGTCTTGCAT